>CALEDI010000001.1 GCA_937949535.1 uncultured Lewinella sp.
GGTCGGCCAAGCCGCCCGTACCATCATCCCCGCTACCGCAGTAGTGAACATGGACCTCCGCCTCGTCAAAGAGTCCGACGGAGACCGGCTGCTAGGCCTCGTCCGTAGCTACGTCAAGGCCCAAGGCTATCATATCATACCTGAAGGCCGCGAACCCACCGACGCAGAGCGCGCCACCCACGACCGCCTAGCCAGCTTTGGCGGCAAAACCAGCTACGCCGCCTTCCGAACCGACCTGAACGGCCCCACCGGAACTTGGCTGCAACGCGCCCTAAAGAACACCTTCGGCAAAGACCCCGTGCTGCTCCGCACAATGGGTGGCTCGGTGCCGATTGCGCCTTTCGTCACTACGCTCGACGTCCCCGCAGTGGTGCTCCCACTCGTGAACCCAGACAATAATCAGCACTCGCCGAATGAGAATATTTTGTTGAAGAACTACTTTTTGGGGGCGGAGACTTTGTTGGGCGTGCTTAGGGAGAAGCTGTAATTGATCGCGGATTTGGCGGATTACTCGGATTGACACGGATTACTGATGTTGGAGTATTGTAGCGGGGATCGCGGATTTGGCGGATTACTCGGATTGCTGATGTTGGAGTATTGTAGAGGAGGTCGCGGATTTGGCGGATTACTCAGATTGACGCGGATTTTCGGTAGCGTAGTAAGACTAGAAGCCTCCAGGGTTAATGAGCTTTACATCGTTTTGGAAAGGGTGGTTATGCTTTGACATAACGAGCCTTTTGAACTGAACTGATTTTGCCCCGAAGTTGATCAGCAATCCCACTTCTACTCGCCAGATTTTCATGTAGTTCAGTGTCTGAGCAATATGATCATCCGTAAGTTCAGAAACGGCTTTAAGTTCTACAATGACTTTCTCTTCCACCAGAAAGTCTGCACGCCTTGAGCCAATGCTGTGCTCACAGTCTTTGTAGAATATTTGCATAGCAATCTCTCGGTTGTATTTCACTCCGAGCTTGGCCAATTCGTACGCAAGCGCACGCTGGTAAATAACTTCTGGAAAGCCCAAACCAAGGTAGTTATGAACTTCAAATGAACATCCCAGAATCTTTCCGGTGATGTCAGCATGTTTTAGCTTTGACATAAAACATTTAGGTTGCGTGTTACGCACTGTTTCAAGCCATAAAAGTATTAAAATTTTTAAATAAACACAAATATATTTAAATAAATTCTCAACCTACTCTCGCAACTGCATACTCGTGTGTCCCTCCTACCACACTACAACACCAGTAATCCGCGCAGATCCGCGTAATCCGCCCAAATCCGCGATCAATTATAGCCCCCCACAAGCCTCCAACAACCAATCCATCTCCTCCCCTTCAACGAGCGGCCCAACCCGCTCCAACACCATTTTGTGGTAGTCGTTGATCCAAGCTACGTGGTGGCGCATCAGGAGTTGCTGCTCAATCAGGGATCGGTCGATAGGGAAGAGGGTGACGGTTTCGAATTCCAGCCAGCCTTCTTCGGAGGCGTTCTGGACCACGACGAGGTTCTCCGTTCGAATACCAAACTCACCGTTTTTGTAGAAGCCGGGTTCGTTGCTGAGCACCATGCCGGCTTCGAGTTTGCGCTGGCCAGAGGGCGTCTTGGGGTTAGTAAGGATGCCGGCGGGGCCTTCATGTACGTTGAGAAAAAAGCCAACCCCGTGGCCGGTGCCGTGGCCGTAGTTCATCTGGTTTTGCCAGAGCGGGCCTCGGGCCAGTATGTCTAGCTGAACGCCCGTAGTGCCGGCGGGGAACTTCGCCATCGCGAGGTCTATGTGGCCCATCAAAACGAGGGTAAAAGCCTTACGCATCTCCTCCGTTGTATCGCCGAGGGCGAAGGTGCGGGTGATGTCTGTAGTACCTGTTTGGTACTGGCCGCCAGAGTCTAGCAGAAGCAAGCCTTCGGCTTGCAGCCTAGCCGAGCCTTCCTCCGGAGCGCGGTAATGCACGATGGCTCCGTTGCCAGCGTAGCCAACGATAGCGGGGAAACTGTCGGTCACGTAAGGGCTGTATTCCGCGCGCAGCGCGGTGAGTTTCTGGGCTACTTCTGCCTCGGTGATGCCCTCGGCAATCGTGCCGTCTAGCCAGCGGCGGAGCCGCAGGAGGGCGACGGCATCATGGGCCATGGTGGTACGCAGATGCTCTAGGGAAACATCGTTTTTGATGGCCTTCCAGCCGGGGACGGGGCTGGCGTATTCGGTCGTCTTATCATCTCCGGCGTGCATAGACAGGCGGGCGGAGATGGTGTCTGGGTCGATGCCAATGTCGGCGTTGAGGGCGTTGAGGCGGCGGAGGTAGCTGCTGACTTTGTCGTAGTTGTGTACCTCCATTTTCTGCCCATCGGGCAGGCCATCCGTCCAGGCGGAGAAGCCGGGGCGCGGTGCGGTAAAGAGCGCATGGTCTCCCTTGCGGCCAACGATGAGGTAAGCAACGCAGAGCGGATTGAAGTCGATGTCTGAACCACGGATATTTAGCAACCAGGCAACTTCATCTAGGGCAGAGACGACAAAATAATCGAGGTTGCGCTCTTCCATCCACTTCGTGAAGCGTTGCAGTCGGGTTTGCCAAGACTCGCCGGTGTAGTCTGGCGTATGCTCAAAAACGGGGCGGCTCGGCACGTCGGGGCGGTCTTTCCATACGCGGCGAATGAGGTCTTCGTCGAGGACGAGCTTGAGGTCCAACTTTTCGAGTTTGCGGCGCATTGCGCGGCTGGCCTTGAGGCTCGTTACACGGCCGTCGGTGCCGACGGTCTGGCCGTCCATCAGCGTTGCGCCGAGCCAGTTTTCGATGGAGACCGAGTCTGGCTGTCGGCTTTTCATCATTTCGATGCCGGTGCCTTCCAGTTGGGTATTGGCTTGGAGGAAGTAGCGGCTATCGGTCCATAATTTTGCTTCGTGGAGGGTAACGACGAGGGTGCCGGCGGAGCCGGTAAAGCCCGACGCCCACTGGCGGGCGGCCCAGCGGGGCGCGGGGTATTCGCTCTGGTGGGGGTCCGTACTAGGGATGATGTAGGCATCGATCTGCGCTTCGAGCATGGCGCGGCGGAGTTGGGCTAGTTTTTCGGTCGTAGTCATGGGGACCAATATAGTCAGTTCGTCGGGATTCTTAGCACCTCCTCAAATCTTCCCGTTCTTAGACAACAGCACCGCCACCGACCGCGTAGTATCAAACTGCGAACAGATGATGATGATCGCGACCGTGATCGGTACGCTGAGCAGCATCCCGATTACGCCCCAGAGCATAGACCAAAGGATGAGCGACAAGACCACCACCAGAGGGCTTATGTTGAGGTTTTCCCCCATCAGGCGCGGCTCCAGGATATTACCTACCAACAATTGAATAGCCGTTACGCCAATGATGATGACCAAGAAAGGCGTCAGGGTATCAAACTGAACCAGGGCAAGAAAGCCCGGCAGTAGCGTTGCCGTAACCGACCCAATAGTAGGCACGTAGTTGAACAAAAACACTAAAAAGGCCCAAAACAAAGCATAGTCTACCCCGACGAAGTAAAAAACGATCCAACTCAGTAGTGCGGTCAGCATACTGGTAAAGGTTTTCACGCCCAGATAGGTCCGCATAGCATCGTTGACCTCGTTGAGGACTACCGAAAGGCGGTTGGTTTCTTGCAGCGGCAGGCCAAGGGCAGCCATTTTTCCTCCAAAAGCGCTCTGCTCAATGAGGAAAAAGACTACGTAAAGTAGTACCAGTAGTAGCCCTTTGGCAAAGTTGGTGATACCGTTCAGGAGTTCGGAAGAGTAGGCCCAAAGCTGAGACGAAAGCTCTAGGCTCTCCACTGTAGGAGGGTTATCGAGCCCAAGCCGGCCATACATCCGGTTTATTTGCGCATCGATTTTGGGGATGTATTTCTGGCTGTCTTCCACGAAACCCGTGATGGTTTCCACAATCACATCGCCTACGAGGTAAAGCGTCAGGCCGATGAATATAAGGGACATCCCAAGTGTGATCGTTCGGGGCAGGTATTTACCGATCCAGGGGAGCTTGTGGAACTCTCGGTCTAGCGCGTTTACCAAATACCAAATCACGAGCGCCATGAAGATGGGCACGAGATAATCCTTACCAATCACGATCAGTACAAGGATCAGGGCGATGGTGATCAGCCATGCGGCTACACGTTGTATGTTCATGGTTTTGGGTAGTCAATCAGTATTGTCCGAATTTAACTGGTATAAGGGAAGGTTCATTGCCCTTAAACCGGAACATTGCACCTGCGGCCGCGCCCAAAAACCGGAAGCCTAGGAGAAAGCCATCTGGCAATTTCACCCCTCGTAAATAATTACACCTTTCGTGATGTCTTCAACGAAACCGAGGCAGTTTTTGCGTGGTTTACAGATCAGATAGCCCCGGCAATCGTAGAGGTACTGCCCGAAGGGGCTCTCCATGAGGTAGACGAAGCGGCCTTCCTTCCAGGGGAAACGGGTGATATAAGTAGCGGAATAGTCTCGCGCTAGGCTGACCAACCATTGCGCGGGTTTGTCGTAAGATTCGCACAAAATCGGGCGGGGCAGGCCCGAACTGACGCGCAATAAGCGCTTACAGGTAATCCTAATTATTGCATCGGCATTACCGCATTCTTGCCCGTCATAGTTGTTCATATACTCAAACCCGATACTGAGACGAGTACCCGTTTCCAGAGGTGCTCCTCGGGGCGGAACACCAACCAAGAAAAGATTTCCGGCGTCTGTTTCCAACAACAACCCACAACCATCAGCGCCATCGTAGTTTCTTACTTCTACTGCCAAATGACAAGAGTTGGACGCTTTCGGTAGCGGGGGGGCAGGGGTTTCGTTGCGCAGCAAGAAAGGCGCGTAAACAGTCGGGGGAATTTCAGGGGGGAGGAAAGGGCCATTCTCTTCGCCCTCGTCAACAATAACAAAACTTTCCTCTGCCTTTTCGGGCGCGGCCGCAGGTGCAAGGGGGGGTAAGATAGTGTCCGTTAGGGCTGATGCTAACGGTGTTGAGATCGTGTCCGTTAGCGCTGGCTCGGAGGGTAATACCACAGCTTTGGGGCTTCCGCAAGCGAAAACCAACAAGACAAATAGGGTCAGAAAAAAACAAGACTTATTCAATACTAAATTATTTACTCGGCAAACTACTACTATCCTGACATACTTTAGGCTTACGGGTGCTTAAATTTTGCTATTTTTGCACGTCTTAAGAGGGCCTCCTCTCTTTTGCCTAATCAAAAACAATAAGAACTCCCCATGAGCGGAACAAAAATCACCCTCTCCAACGGTAAACTGAACGTACCGAACGACCCTATCATCCCTTTCATTGAAGGCGACGGTATTGGCCCAGACATCTGGGCAGCCGCCTCTCGCGTACTCGAAGCTGCGGTAGCTAAAGCCTACGACGGAAAGAAGTCTATCGTCTGGAAAGAAGTCCTCGCTGGCCAAAAAGCCATGGACAACACCGGAGAGTGGCTGCCCCAAGCAACCCTTGATGCTATTGATGAGTACCTCGTTTCCATCAAAGGCCCCCTCACTACACCCGTAGGCGGCGGCATCCGTTCCCTCAACGTAGCCCTGCGCCAAAAGCTCGACCTCTACGCTTGTGTTCGTCCGGTACAGTACTTCGAAGGCGTACCGAGCCCCGTTAAGCACCCAGACCACGTAGACATGATCATCTTCCGTGAAAACACGGAAGACATCTACGCCGGCATCGAATTCGCCGAAGGCACCGACGAAAACGCCGCCTTCCTGGGCTGGCTAAAAGAAAACTACCCCGAGCGCTACGCCAAGGTACGTTTCCCCAACACCGCAGGCATCGGCATCAAGCCCGTATCTCAGGAAGGAACCAACCGCCTAGTGAAGGCCGCCATCCAGTACGCCATAGACAACAACAAAGACAGCGTTACCCTCGTACACAAGGGCAACATCATGAAGTTCACCGAAGGCGCTTTCCGCGACTGGGGCTACGAGTGTGCGGCCCAAGACTTCGGCGGCGAAGAACTCGACGGTGGCCCGTGGCACGTCATCAAGCACGAAGGCCGCGAGATCATCGTGAAAGATGTCATCGCTGACGCGATGCTCCAGCAGATCATCCTCCGCCCCAAAGAGTACGGCGTTATCGCTACCCTCAACCTCAACGGAGACTACATCTCCGACGCACTCGCTGCTCAGGTAGGCGGAATCGGCATCGCTCCCGGCGCCAACATCAACTACAACACCGGCGTCTCCATCTTCGAGGCAACCCACGGTACCGCACCAAAGTACGCAGGCCAAGACAAGGTAAACCCATCTTCTGTCATCCTCTCCGGCGAGATGATGTTCCGTTACATGGGCTGGGGCGAAGCCGCAGATCTCATCATTAAGGGCCTCAACGGCGCCATCGGCTCCAAGCGCGTCACGTATGATTTTGAGCGCCTAATGGACGGCGCAACCCTCCTTAAGTGTTCTGAGTTCGGCGACGAGCTTATCAAGCATATGTAAGGAACAATGAGGCGTTAGAAGCGTCTGTTGTGTAAATAGCCCTGCTGTTTTGATAGTCCACTATCAAAATAGTAGGGCTATTCTTATATTTGGGACATAAAACAGCTTTTAATGCTCGAAATTAGGAGATCACTACGGGAAGACCTTGTCCGCCATCTGAAGAAACCAGAGATAACACTTCTTATCGGGCCTAGACAGGCAGGTAAGACGACACTTCTACGGGAAATCGCTGATGAGCTTCAGGTAGCGGGTAAGAAAACGCTTTTCTACAATCTTGACATTCAGAAGGACCAAGTACATTTTATTGATCAAGAAACCCTGACCGCTCTCTGGCATTCCTTGACTGGTGGAGAAAAGCACTACATCTTTATTGATGAGATTCAACGTAAGGAAAACGCGGGGCTGTTCCTGAAGGGACTTTTTGATCTCCAACTGCCCCATAAACTTATCGTAACTGGTTCTGGAAGTTTGGAGTTAAAGGAAAAAATTTCTGAAAGCCTCGTTGGCAGGAAACGCAATTTTTATCTCTACACTGTTTCTCTTCAGGAGTTTGCTCACTACCGTACCGATTATAATTTTCCGGACCGGCTCCCCGACCTTCTACACGCAGACCCAGCACTTGCAGAATCTACGTTATTCGAATACTTGAAATACGGTGGTTACCCTGCCGTCATAACCTCTGCAACTGAAAAGGAAAAGCTTCAAACGCTGGATGAGATATACCAAAGTTATATCGAAAGAGATATGCGATCACTCTTGCAGTTGGAGAAAACATCGGCTTTTGTCACTTTGCTGAGGTTGGTAGCAAATCGTTCAGGTCATACCACCAACTTTTCAGATCTAGCCCAGCATACGGCACTGAATATAGCCACCTTAAAGAAGTACCTCTGGTACAGTGAAAAAACATTTATTACGCACGCTGTTTCTCCCTACTTTACCAATAAGGAAAAAGAGATCGTAAAAGCACCAGCCTATTATATGCTTGATGTGGGCTTGAGGAATTTCCTGCGTGGCATCTTTGACGATCCCGCTGATCGAGGAATGCGTTTCCAGACAATGGTATTCAGATTATTGGAAAGCAAGTTTCGTCATAGTGCAGCAACTATACATTTCTGGCAGACTAAATCTAAGGCGGAAGTCGACTTCGTCGTTAATAGAGGCTTTTCACTCCTACCCGTAGAGGTGAAAGCAACAGCACTAACTCAACCGAAAATCACCCGCTCCTATAGAAGTTTCCTAGAAAAATACCAGCCAGCAGAAGGCTGGATTGTAAACAGAAGCTTACGGGAAGAAATGACCATCGGCAGTACTACCGTGAAGTTCGTGCCTTGGTATGACTTGCTGACCTAGGCGCGCATCCAAATACTACCTACCCCCTACAAACGTTACAAAAAGCGTTCACCTCCCATAGAACCTTACCAACCGATACCATGAAAAGATTTTTCCTCTTCCTGCTTGTATGCGGCCTCCTTGGCCCGCTGGCTGCGCAGAACCTGTACACCATCAAAGTCGGCACCTTCCGCGATGTGAAAGCCGAAGATTTCAAGGCCCTACGGGGCCAGGGCTTCGTTTACGGTGCGCCGGGGCCGGGAAACACCGTCGAAGTATACGTTGGTCATTACGCAGACATGAACAAAGCCAACGCAACGGCGGCGTCATTGAACGGGAATGGCTTCCGCAACGCCCAAGCCTTCGCCCTGCCGCTGAATAACGGCCAACAGGTAACCGTCATCCAAATCGCGTTGCATTCCGGAGACCGCCCCATCAATTGGGTTACGTTGGAGCGCGCAGGCCAGCTCTACGTTGAATCTGTAGACGGCACCAACAAGATTGTTACCGGCGTATACCCAGATGCGCGCACGGCTGCGGGCTTCCTGCCCGCCATCCGTGAGCTTGGGTACTCCGACGCTTTTGTCCGGACCATCAACAACGTCCGCCTAATCCCCATCAACCAGTTCGAGACGGGGATCAAGAAACCGCTAATCCCGATTGACCTTACGGCCAAGGTACCTACGCCTCAGGTACAAACCCAAGCTCCTCCAACCTCCCCCGCACCCGCGTCCGCGCCCGCAACCTACAGCGGCTCCGCCCCCGAGACCTACAACCCACCGCCAAACACCTCGGCCCCGCTATCTCCACCATCACCCACGGCCCCTACCCTACCCAATTCGGCTAGTGCGCCAGCCATGAACCTGCCCGCCATCGACGGCAAAACCAAGCGCAGCAGCTCCGCCGCGCTCCAGCGCGTACTCAAAGAAAAAGGTTATTACGCAGGCAGCATAGATGGATTCTACGGCCCCGGCACCACTGCCGCCTATGAGGCCGCTTGGGATGATATGCCCGAAATAAGAAAGTACCGAAAGCTGAGCGAAATAACCCCAGCACCAGCCGGCGGGCGCATCCCCGTCAGTACGTGGCCCGAAGTGAGCACCCTCCTCGCCATCGCCGAAGACCTCTCCGCTGGCACAACCAACGACGCTCGCGCCCGCCAACTCATACAGCAGCGCAACCAGCTCGTCAGCGCAACCCAAGCCTTAACGCCCGTAGCTGCCAGCCGCGTAAAAAACTGGGCCACGACCATCTTCACCAACCTCGACGAATGGGCAACCGAAGATCCCCTCCACGCCCAAATTTTCAGTGCGTTTCGCTTAACCTACCAACAGTCTCAGGTCCGCATCGAAGACTACTACATGGACCGTGGCCGCTCCTCCACCGAAGCGCGAGACCTCGCCAGTGCACTATTGCAGAACTTGGTCGGGGCGCAGTTGGATCGGTTTTTGTAGGAAGTGAACCTCAAAACTTACTCACTCCTCCATAGAAACCTGCCGTCCATCATAATCCTCCCGATTAGCGATGATCATTTTATAGAGCATATCCTTTAGTTCAGTGATGCCTTCGCCGGTCACTGCGGAGATGTAGATATACGGTATGCCCTTGGGGATCTCGTCTTTTCGCAACTCCTTGAGTTCCTCGTCTACGAGGTCGGCGCGGGTGAGGGCAAGGAGGCGGGGCTTGTCGAGCAGTTCGGGGTTGTACTCGCGGAGTTCGTTGAGCAGGATATCGTACTGGCCCTGCATATCGTCTGCGTCGGCGGAGATACAGAATAGGAGGCTTGCGTTGCGCTCGATGTGGCGTAGGAAGCGGTGGCCGAGGCCCTTACCTAAATGGGCGTCTTTGATGATGCCGGGTATGTCTGCCATCGCGAAGCTCTGGCCATCTCGGTACTGGACCATGCCGAGCTGAGGAACGAGGGTAGTGAACTCATAGTTGGCAATCTCCGGCTTCGCAGCGGAGACCACGGAAAGTAAGGTTGATTTGCCGACGTTGGGTAGGCCGACGAGGCCGACATCAGCGAGTACCTTGAGTTCGAGGATTTTCCAAGTCTCGATGCCTGCCTCTCCGGGCTGCGCGTAGCGCGGCGTCTGGTGGGTCGAGGATTTGAAGAACGTATTGCCCTTTCCTCCTCGGCCTCCGGGAACGAGGATTTTCAATTCGTCGTGGTGTGTCATTTCAAACTCCACCTCTCCCGTTTCTGCATCTCGAACGATGGTACCTAGCGGTACTTCTAGGATGACGTCTTCGCCGTCGGCACCGTGGCGGTTGTTTTCGCTACCGTTGCCTCCGTGTGGGGCCTTGGTGTGTTTGCGGTACTTGAAGCCAAGCAACGTCCATTGATGACGGTTCCCTTTCAAGATGATGTGGCCGCCACGGCCACCGTCTCCGCCGTCGGGACCACCGTGGGTGATGCCCTTTGCCCGGTAAAAATGCGCAGACCCTGGGCCGCCGTCGCCGGAGCGCAGGTAAATTTTTACGTAGTCTACGAAATTGCCGTTGGCCATATATTTTGGTTGTTTCTACCGTTTGGAGCGTAAACAGGCAGGGAAAGCCCCTGCCCGTGCAGACGTATCTCTTTAGTTAGTCCTTCACTTCTGCGGAGACAATGTTGTCTACCGCTAGCGCAACCTGTACGATCTTCTGCATCCCGTCAACCTTATGCGCGAGGCCCATTTTGTTGTAATAGTCGTATACCGGGTTGGTGTAGTTGACAAAGTTTTGGTAGCGGGTCCGGATGGTGTCCTGCTTCATGTCGTCCGCACGGCCACTCGTAGCTCCACGGCCAAGGATCCGACGCACAACTTCGTCCTCGTTAATGTCCAATAAGATAAGTGCGTCTATCTGGCTACCAAGTTTTTCCATCAGTTCGTTGAGGGCCGCTGCTTGGGGGTCGGTGCGGGGGAAGCCATCAAAGATGATGCCCGTTACGTCGGGGTTCTCTTCAACGCGCTTGCGCAGCATGGCGATGGTCACTTCGTCGGGGACCAAATCTCCTCGATCCATATAAGCACGCGCTTCTTGACCGAGGGCAGTGTTGTTCTTTAGTTCGAACCGGAACATATCTCCGGTACTAATGTGCAGGAACCCGTATTGCTTTACCAAAAGCTCCGCCTGTGTTCCTTTACCGGATCCCGGAGGGCCGAATAGAATTAGATTGTACATAGATTTTTGCTGTGTGATCTGCAAAGATAAGGCCTCCGAAGGGTGTCAGGTTGCAGACACGGTCAAAATAGCCTCACTTATGGTGAGTTTAAAGCTAATTGTGGGGTTTTAAGTTCCGAATCGCCTTTCATCTGGCTTATCCATTTTCTATTAGGGAGGGATTGAGTGGCGCGAACGCAGGTGCAGTGTAATGTAGTAAAAATAGAATCTACGATTTAGGCAAGACGATACTCATGCACTTGTTCTATGCGCAAGAGATATGGGTTAGGCAACAAGTCCTTCAACGTCTGTAATTCATTGGAGATGCCCAAACACAAACAGCCCCGCCACTCATTACGAGTAGCGGGGCTGTCGTTTCTCCGGTCGAGCCTTTCCAAGACAAGTCTCTCTAATAAGAGGCTTTGTCTCAAAGGCCTCGGCCAGAGCAGTAATTATTCCACAACGATCATCTGCTTAGTAGCAGTGAAGTTGCCAGCAGTCAGTGTGTAGGAGTACACACCTGCAGCACCAATGTTCTGAACCTCAACGCGGTTCAGGCCAGCAACGCCGTCAACTTCAACCGTCTTCACTAGGCGGCCAGCAGCATCCTTAATGTTTAGGGTTGCAGCGCTAGCAGTCGCAAGCTCGAAGCGGATAGAAGTAACGTCAATCACTGGGTTTGGCGTGTTCTGGTAAAGTGCATTCTGTGCAGATGCAAGTTCAGCGTTGAAGGCAAGGTCAAGACCGTTGCTCGTTCCGTTCAGTGCAACACCCTCACGAACCGTTATAGCGTCGCTAAGTGTGATCATTTCGGATACAAGGCCAGCAGTCGTGGCACGTACCTCAAGGCTAACAGCACCAGCCTCACGGAGTACAACCGCGATAAGACCTTCACCAGTACGGTTCAGGTTCATACCGCCTGCGCCAATCACATCAACAGAGATCAGTTCAAGACCAGCAGCAAGCTCAATCGTGCCCTGGAAGCCCGCAGTCTGCGTGCCGTCAAGAAGGATCGTGCGCGTCTGGCCGCTTTCAAGCTGAGCATCGTCTACGTTCAGTACCTGGGCCACACGGCCAGTAGCACCTACTAGGTTCATCTTCTCAACGGCTACGAAGTTAGCAATCAAGCTACCCTGTAGGTTGTTCGCGTTGTATACCTCTGGGAAAGCTGCAGCGTACGGATCGTTCATGTTGATCTGAGCACCAGCTTCAACCATCAACCAGTTACCGCCAGCAAATCCATCATCAAGACCGAGGATAGAACGCTGACCTGCAAGGATGTCGAATACGTCGAAAGAACCGTCCTGCGTAACGTCAGCAGCAACGAACTGGTAAGCATTCGTGAACGGTGCAGTACCAAGGATCTGGCCAATACCCGCTACCAAGTCGGAAGCACGTACGTTCTGCGCGTTGAACGCAAGGTCGAAGATCGGCTGGATCGTGTAGTCAGCACCCATCGGAACGTTGGTGACGTTGTATGTACCAGCAGCAGTTGTCATCGTCGTCTCGTCCATTCCAGCAGAGCTGGTTAGGCTTACACGAACGCCTTCAATTGCTTCGCTGTTCTGCGTAGAGATCAGGCCGGAAAGGGTTCCGGAAGAAGTATTACAGTAGCCCATGTTGTCTTGTACCTCAACGATTACTTCACAGTAGTCTGGCGTAGAGCCGTTGTCGTCGAAAGCGTAGACGCGGAAGTTCACCGTGCCGTCTTCGAAGTCT
>CALEDI010000002.1 GCA_937949535.1 uncultured Lewinella sp.
TTCCCGATTCCGGCGATTTCGTGCCGGAAAGATCCGTCTGTCCGGCACGGCTTTGCTGACGAATTGCCGAATTTTCCCGATTCCGGCGATTTCGTGCCGGAAAGACCCGTCTGTCCGGCACGGCTTTGCTGACGAATTGCCGAATTTTCCCGATTCCGGCGATTTCGTGCCGGAAAGACCCGTCTGTCCGGCAAGGCTTTGCTGACGAATTGCCGAATTTTCCCGATTTCAGCCATTCCGTGCCGGAAAGATCCGTCTGTCCGGCACGGCTTTACTGACGAATTGCCGAATTTTCCCGATTCCGTCCATTCCGTGCCGGAAAGATCCGTCTGTCCGGCAAGGCTTTGCTGACGCATTGCCGAGATTTCCCCGATTTCAGCCATTCCGTGCCGGAAAGATCCGTCTGTCCGGCACGGCTTTGCTGACGAATTGCTGAATTTTCCCGATTCCGGCGATTCCGTGCCGGAAAGACCCGTCTGTCCGGCAAGGCTACTACGCCCCCTCCTTGCAACTAACCTCCCCACACATCCGTTCATCAAAGCATCCCACCAATTAAACCTCTCATGACCAAAATTGACAAAGTCGAAGTACTCGCTCGTAAGAACAAACTTGAAGCCTGCAAAAAACACCTCAAAGGAGAGTTCGTCGGTATAGACCACATCATCGATAATTTGGTAGACTACATCCAGATTTGGTACCTGATGCCCGAAATCCTAACCCGCCCCATCATACTGAACCTTTGGGGCATGACCGGGGTAGGCAAAACCGACCTCGTCCGCAAACTTGTTAAATTCCTCGACTACCAAGACCGCTTCGTCGAGGTAGAGCTCAGCAACACTTCTTCCAGCAGTTGGGCGTCGTCCGTCTCACAAATCTTAGTGGAAAACGGCCTCAACGACGAACAACCGGGCATCGTCCTCTTCGATGAAATCCAACGCTTCAATACCCTCGATAGCGACGGTAGCCCCCTAGGCAAAACCCAATTCGCCGACTTCTGGGAACTGCTCAGCGACGGCCGCCTAAGCCGGAAAACAAAGCAAAACGTAGACAACTTCCTCTTCAATTATACCACCACCAAACAGCAAAACGCCGACGCCCGAAAACGCGGCGAAGAAGTCGAAGACCAACAACTAGACCCCTGGTCTGCACGCAGGCTGCGCGAGACCTTCGGGCTAGAGCATTCCATCTCCGAACTCACCAGCCTCAACGAAGACCAACTCATCGACCTCGTACTCGAAGTCAAGCGCCGCAAGAAAATCTATGAACCCATAAACCACTCCAAGACCCTAATCATCATCTCCGGTAATCTCGACGAAGCCTTCAGCATGGCAACCCAAACGAGCGAAACCGATATCGACGCTGACATCTACCACGCCTTCACCAAAAAAATTACCGTGGTAGACATCAAAAACGCGCTCTCCCGCAAGTTTCGCCCCGAGCAAGTAGCCCGCTTCGGCAACATTCACTTGATCTACAATTCGCTCCGCCGCAGAGACTTCGAAGAGCTGATCGAGAAGGAGATCGAACGGGTGAAAGCGGATGTGTACCAGAAGATTGGCCTCAAAGTCAACGTTACCAAAGCAATCAACCATTTAATCTACCGCAACGGCGTGTTTTCGGTGCAGGGCGTGCGTCCTGTTTTTAGTTCTGTGGTCGACATCCTAGAGTCAAACCTGAGCCAGTTCATGTTCGAGGCCATCATGAAAGACGAAGACGAAATTATGGTCGATTACGACGAGGAAACCCTAGCCATCAAGGCGTCTTTCGGAGCGCACAAGATTACTGTTCCCTACGTTGGCCGCATCGACAGCATCCGCCGCTCCAACCAAGAAAACGTGGTGGCCAACATCTCCGTCCACGAGTGTGGCCACGCCATCGTTTATATGCACCTCATGGGGATGGCGCCGCTACAACTAAAAAGCAAGATCGCCAGCAGCCACGCTGGCGGCTTCACCTTCCCGCACCAGCTCCACCTCACCAAAGAGAACATCCTCAAAAAAATCCGCATCTACCTCGCCGGTGGCATCGCGGAGGAGATCATCTTCGGCCCAGACAAAGCCTCTACCGGCCGCAGCAACGACCGCGAAGAAGCCACTACGCTGGCCATCGAGTTCGTACGCCGCTTCGGCTTCAACGAACGCTTCCAGTCGGTAGTTAACCTTCAGGCCAGCCACCTTACAATGGACACCAAAGACACCGACGCCGTAGTAGAAAACATGATGGTTGATCTCGTGCGGGAAACCCACGATATCCTGGCCCAACACCTGCCGCTACTGAAAGCACTCAGCAAAGAACTGGCCGCGCAAGGCATCGTGGAAGCCCCCGCAATGGCGACGATGGCCAAGGAGTATGGCATGGAAGTAGAAGTCCGAGAGGAAGGCTACTTGAACGTAGATGAGTACCATGATCTGCTGCACAATACGGCTCATTAATTCGCATCAGATGCAACACTGATTGCGTTTTTTGTGAATTGTGTTTCTATGTGCCTTGTGTGTTAAAGTCTGCCACCTTCAAAACCTAGCCGTAATCCCCAACCCAACATCAATCCCCGGAGCACTAACACCGCTGGCAAAAGTCCGGTAGTGCCGGTCCAGTAAGTTTTCCGCCTTGAGGCGGAAAGTGAAGTGATCGTTGAGGCGGTAGGTGGCGTAGGCGTTTGCCGTCCACCAGCCGTAGGTGCCGGTGTGGTTAAACTGCCCGTCGCTGGCGAGTGGGGTGAGTTCTAGGTTGTCTGCCGTGCCGCTGCGGTCAAAGGTGTAGCCGGTGGCGGCTGTGCCGGAGATTTCGCCCACGGCGTAGTCCTCCAACTGTTTGCTAAGCTGGTACCGAACACGAAAACTGATCTCCCAAGGCCCATCGTTGCCCTGCGCCCAAGCCAGCCCCGCGTCGCCGTAGGGCGGCGGGATGTGGTCTTGCGGAAGGTCCAGATCAAACCCATCTAGCGTAAACTGCTTGCGCCGCCCGCGCAGGTAATGAAACGCAGCAGATAGCTGCCAATCTGAGCGGAGGGTAAGGGAAACATCGAGATCGAGGCCGTAAACGCGAGCACTTTCGGCGTTCACGTTGGTTTGGGCCAAGAGGGTGTCTCCTCGGCTCACGAAAGACTGGCTACCGTCGGGGAATATGCCGTCTCGGCGGATGATGGCGTTGCTGAGCCAAGTATGGTAGGCCGTCGTTTTTGCCCAGAAATTACCGTTCGGTGCGGCATAATGGTAGCTCGCTTCTAGGGTGTTGGAGCGCTCCGGCCGCAGGGCGGGGTTGGGGATTTGGATGAAGCCGTTCCGTTCCCGAAACTTGGCGAAATCGTCGATGTTGGGCGCACGAAAGCCTTGGGCGAAGAGGAGGCGGTAGCGGTGCTCGGCCCGTTCATGGATCATGCCGAGGGCGGCGGTGAGCGCACTTTCCGTGTTGCTTATTCCGCTAAGGTAGGCTTGCGGCCAGGCTACGGGCCCCGAGGCACCGAAGGTAGCCCGCAGGCGTTGCCGGTTCCAGCGTAGGCCACCGCGCAGCCGCCATCCGGGGCGGAGTTTGCGGTCCGCTTCGGCGTAGGCTCCGCCAGAGATCAGGCTGCTGCCGCCACTGGGGTAGCGGGTGCTCAGGCTGGTTTCGTCCGTTGTGTTGGTGTCTATGTTGCGCAAAAACGCATCGCTTTCTACACGGTCGTAGCGGAAGTCGAAACCATAGCGGAGGTTGTACTGGCCCAGCCCCAGCGCAAAGTCTGTTTGCAGGTTGGTGGTGTTTACTTGTTCTAGGTTGTTCTCTTCCATCGGGTCGTTGGCGCGGCGGCGGATGCGGTCTTCCCCGATTATTTGGTGGCTCAGCAGGTAGTTGGCTACGTCGTAGAGGCGGGTGCTGCGGCGGTCGCTTAGTTTCAAGGAGCCTAGGGCGCGGGTTTGAGGACCGTAGTCCCATCTGGCCCAGCGCAGCCGCCCGTCTTGGCGCTCGGTGAGGGCGTCGTAGCGAGGTACATCGGAGGTAGTTGAGTACTGAAAGTTGGCGTTGAGTTCTACCGCTTCGTGTAGCCGGAAACGGAGTTTTTGTAGTAGGTTGTATTGTTGGTAGGCCGTCCCGATTTGTACGTTTGGGCGGTCGTTCAAGATTGCTTGGTCTTGCCCGTTTTGGCGTTCGAGGTATTCGTTGCGGAAGCCGAAGGCCGAGAAGCGGGCGGGCCTTTGGGCGCCGGAGCGCAGGTGCGAGGTGAGGTTGTTGGAGAGCAGGGTGAGGGAGGCGAAGTTTGCGCGGTGATGACTGATCTTGAGCTGCTGGCCGAAGGCCAGCGCGGCAGAGCTGGCGTTCATTGCTCCTTCAAACCTCCACCTTGCATCCTGCGGCCCCGCAAAAGAAGGCTGCTGCGTCCGGAAATGTACCACGCCCCCCACCGCGTCGCTGCCGTAAGCCAAGGCTCCCGCACCATAAATCACCTCCAGCCTGTCTAGCGCAAGGGGATCAACCGTGATGGCGTTTTGCAGGTGCCCGCTGCGGTAAATGGCGTTGTTCATCCGTACGCCGTCTACCACCAACAGCACCCTGTTGGCTTCAAAACCCCGCACCACCGGGCTGCCTCCACCAAACTGAGACTTCTGTACGTAGACACCGCTCAGGTTGGCCAACGCATCTGCCGCCGTCAGGGGCTGTACCTTCGCAATCGCTTTCCGCCGAACGATCTCGCTCTGGTAGGGCAAGTCGCGCACGGCCTCGTCTCGGCGGCCAATGACCTCTAGCGGAATCTCGTAGTCATACAGCCGAATCTCCGCCGAATCTTCCGTTACCACCCGCAGCGTATCCTGCCCCGAAAGGGCAGCCCCGAGGCTCAATAACAGGAGGAAGAAAAGGCTTTTTATTTGCAAAGAAGTAATCTTTATATCTACCGAATCAGGTTAAACGAACCCTCCCAGACCTTCACCTCGTCGGAGTCCGGAAACCGAAATACCATTTTATAAAGGTAAAGGTCGCTGTTTTGTGGCGTGCCGTCTTTGGTGCCGTCCCAAGGTTGGTCAGGGTTGGTGCTTTCAAACACACGCTGGCCCCAACGGTTGAAAATGAAGAGTGAGTAGTCTTCGGCTTCGCAGTTGGTGTAGAGCCGAAACACATCGTTTACGTTGTCTCCGTTGGGGGTGATCAACTCGGGTATTTCTGCCTTGCAAACGCAAAACTCAGCAACCGAATCGGCGAAAATCAGCTCCGTCGAGTCTCCACACTCATTGAAAACGATGATGGAGATCTCGGTGTCAAACATCGCAGGAAGGGCGCGCGGATTGTCCGTATTCCCATCTTCGTAGCGGACGGAGGCAACCTCAAACGCATCGTCTGGCCCACTGAACACCTCTAGGGTGATGTCTTTCCCGTCGCAGATTTGGCCGTCTGCCGTTACTTCAAGCACTGGCCTGAAGGTGGGCACTTCGGGGATGTCAAGCAGTAGCGGGTATTCAACCCGCCCACAGTTTTCGTACACAACTTCAATGCGGTATTGTTGCCCGCTTTCCGGCTTGCTCAGGTCAAGCGTATCGGTCGGAGATACGAACTCCGACACCAGAAACTCGGTGCCGAAAGGATTGACTTCGTAGAGCGACACCTTTATTTCACCAAAGGCCGCACTCACCTCCAAGCCAAGAACACAGCGTAGGCCTTCACAGCTCAGGTCTTCTTCAATCACGGTGGGGTTGATGCCGGTTTGTTCGTAAACCACGCTTTGGCAGTCTACAACGGGGAAACAGCCTCCGGTAATCGTGACGCAGTAAAGCCCGGCTTGGGCAACCGAAATGGTTTCAGTGGTAGCTCCCGTAGACCAACTGTAGCCCGTCCCGCTTTCCCGCCCCATCAGTTCCGTCGGCGTGCTGTTACAAGCGGTAAGGGCTAGGGTGTCTAGCCGGGTAGTATCCGGCTGCGGCTCTACGGCAAAAATTGCGTCTACAAACTGGGGCAGGTATTGAGCAAAGAAGCCTTCGGCTTCGGTATTCGGTAGCTCAATAAGGTTACGATTCACCGTCGGGCTCTCCCCAGACACGCAAACGATCTCGCTCATCCCGAAGCGCGTAAGGCTACCGGGAACGATGGTTTGCTCCAGAAAATAAATGTTGCCGTTTGGCCCGATCTGGAACGGAGCGGTGACGAGGACGGTCTCTCCCGTGTTTCTTTCTAAGCGTTCTATCGTAAGTGGGATAGTGGGGTCTTCGACGTCGTAGCGGACAATGATCTCGCCAAGCACCGGAAGGTTTTGGGTGGTATAGAGGTAACGACTGTCTGGGGTGAAACAGGCCGCTTGGCTAGAGATGTTGGGGATCTCTACGGGGTCTGGGGCGATGGTACCGGTCGCATTATCAAAGTTGTAGAGCTTACGGTCGTTGAACATAAAGCGCCCGTTGGGGGAAAACTCAATCTTGCCGGAAGCCCGGTCCGTTGGTATTTCTACAGGTGTACCTACTCCGGCGGCAGTGAGGGGAACGGTGATGAACTTTGGGGCATCAACATCATTGTTGTGGCAAAGTATCCAGTAGCCAGCTCCGTTGGCCATCGGGGTCGCGTCCATGGCTTCGTAGGCTGGGGTGTAAACCCTTTGGTCTGCTAGGCGTACGCCGCCCAAGCCCCCGTTGAGGTTCATGTCGATGATGAAGTAAGACAGCCCCCGGCCTTCGGGTTGGCTGGGTATGTTTCCACCGACGTCGAACTCTGCTTCTTCCATCGTGAAGAGGTAGTAAACGCCCGCTTCGCCAGCGGGGTCTGGCATCGCAATACAACTTTGGCGAGCGCTGAAGCCGCCGCCTTCCGCCCCGCGCATGTCATACATCACCTCGTGGTTACGGTTCCAGATGATGCCGGGGCTCTCTTGTAGCTCAATGGGCTGGCCTTCGCTGAAAGGCCGTCCGCCTCCGTTGGTGTAGAACAAGAGCTGCCCGTTGGCGTCGCTCATCGCAACAATGCCTTCAAACGCTTCCATCTCCGAGGGCGGGTTGAGTACGGGCGTACCGGTAGCGAAGCTAACGGAGAGCTTGTCTCCGAAGTGCCAGTTATTGGCTTGCTGCACCTGTGCTTCAAGCGTTGCGACCATCAACAAACACAGAAAGGAGAGTAAACACTGCAATTTTTTCATGATCTATGTTCTTGGGATGAAACGGAAGCACACAACGAACACTATTCGGGCAAAGGGCTTTCGGCCTCCGTTATTGCTTCTTCGGTAGGAGCATGGGCTTCATCATCATCTTCTTCTCCGGGCTCTTTCCGGAACACAAAGGGCAGCATGATGAACATCCCCGCCATGATGGCCATATCGGCGATATTGAAAATACCGGTTTGCAGGGAGTCTGTTAGTTGGATGTGCAGCATGTCTACTACATGGCCGTAAAGCAAGCGATCAATGATGTTGCTCAGTCCGCCAGCTACGATGAGGGCGAGGGCCAACGTTTGCCAGCGGTTTAGGTATTTCTCTTTGAAGATGAAATAAAGTAGGCCAATCAAAAGCAAGGCCGGTAGCGCATTCAGTAAAATGGGTTTCCATACAGGCCCCAAGTCTTCACCCAAAGACAGGAAGGCACCGGTATTCTTCGCAAAGGTCAGGCTAAACATCTCATTGAAATAGTAGCTTGGTGGTTGCCCTTCCAGATGCTCAATGGCCAAGGCCTTGGTCCATTGGTCTAGCCCGACGGTAACCAGAATGGCTGCGACGACAATAACGATGCGGTTCTTTGTTGTACTCATCTTAGAATATGGGGTAGATCGGGCTTTGCAAGCTCCGCCAAATCAGGTTTAAATACCGACCGGAGGAAAGGGGAGAAGTAGCCTTGCCTCGCGGTAGTGCTGGTTGAATGTAGGAGTTTACTTTCCTGAGAAAATACTGGCCAGTTTCGCTTCTAGGGCGCTGCCCCGTAGGTTGCGGGCCAATATCTTGCCCTCTCGGTCTAGCAAGACGGTTTGGGGAATGCTGGAAACGCCGTATTGCTGGGCATATTTGCTCTTCCAGCCTTTCAGGTCGGAGATGTGCAACCAGGTGAGCTTGTCGGCGGCGATGGCTTTCACCCAGCGGTCTTTGGTTTTGTCGAGGCTTACGGCCAATATCTCGAAGCCTTTGTTCTTGTAGGCTTCGTAGAGTTTGACAACGTTGGGGTTCTCGCGCCTGCATGGCCCACACCAGCTTGCCCAAAAGTCGATCAAGACAACTTTGCCGCGCAAGCTTTCGAGGCTGATCTCTTCGCCTTCAGGGTTAGGGCCCGCGAATAACGGCGCTTCTACGCCAACGGAGAAGGTGCGCATCGTAGCCGCTTGCGCAGCAATTTGGGCTACTTGGCGGGGGTACTTTGCTTTGTATTGGGCCTCGATGTCATCAGCGATTTGTACAGTAGCGGGGTGTTTCTTGGCGGCTAGGGCGGCGAAGCCGCCGCTCATGGCGAAGAACTTGGCGCGGCTGGCCTCCGGCCAGTTTTTGTAGACGGCCTGGAGTACATCGGCCAGTTGTGCGCCGGGCACGGCCCCGGTCAGGGTATTGGCAAAGTTGCGGTTGCCTTCGTACGTCCAGGGCAGATCGCCGTAGCCTTCGTCTTGGAAGTCTACGAACTGGAAGTAGGTGTTCACGAAGTAGTCCAACTCATTCTTGAAGCGGCCTTTGTTTTCGTTGAGGTAGTTGAGGTAGGTATTGAGCGTCACGACGCGGTGGAGTAGGGGATCGTCCGTTTTGGTTTGCTCCAGTAGCGCGCGCTTGGTGTCGTCTAGCTTTACCAGTCCCTCTTTTTGTGCGGCAATAGCAACGGAGTCTTTCCCGGCTACGGCCTGCTGGTAAGTCCGCATCGTTTTTTTGAATTCTTGGTTGTGGGCCTGGAACTTAAGTTTTAGGTCTCGGTACCGCTGGTTGATGGGGGAGTCGGTAGCCTTTGCGCTGCGGAGTTTTCCGCAGGTGCCGGTAATGTTCAGTGTCTCACCTTCACCGATGATGACGGGCAACACGTCGGAAGGTTGGCTACCAACATAACGGAAGGCAGGCGTCTCAACGGCCGCATCTAGCGTGAAGTTGCCGTCTTCGCCTTTCGTGAAAGCATCGATGGCCTCGAAGGTTACCCCATCGAAGGCGTAAAGATTAATCGTCTTACAGCCGGTGGCTTCTACGCTGATGGTAGTGGTTTGGGCAGACAGCGGCAAACTGAACAGTAGGAAAAAGAGGTAGGAAATAGTTTTCATTAGCACAAATTTACGAAATTGAGGCGGCCTTGGCTTCGTCCACAGCTCCATTCGACGGTAAAACGACTACATTGGGCGGAAAAGATCCCAATCTGGCCGCAGTAAAGGAAACCTGCGGGTTGGGATTTTGTTATCATCATCCCTTCGGCCTACAAGCGGTTTTCTCTCTCGAAATCAATTGCAAGGCCCTCAAGATTAACGAACCAACAGACCAAAACACTACCATGTCTACTTCCCGCTCACCTTTTAATGGCATCAACGGCATCCTCGGCCTCCTCATCGGGGTCTTTGTGCTTTACGTTATTTTTAACATCGTTGGCTGGATATTTTGGTTGTTGTATAAGGTTGG
>CALEDI010000003.1 GCA_937949535.1 uncultured Lewinella sp.
AAAATTTCAATTTTGATACCATGTCATAGAGTAGTTGGTAGTGATGGAAATCTAACTGGTTATGGAGGTGGATTAAAAAGGAAAGAATGGTTATTGAATCACGAAAAAAATGCCGCTAAAACACTAAAAGCTGAAAGGTAGCCTGAGCGCAGCGAAGCCTACCGTTCCGCTTTTGTTGGACGAACCCGCCACCCCACGATTTGGCCCTATGGGCATTGAACCAAAGTGGCCTGTCCGAACCGCGAGGCGGAGGGCGTAAAACCTCCACCTTCAAGGTCAAAAGCGCGGAGAGCAGAAAACCACTGCATATTCCGCCCCATCTGACCCCCCCAATTCCGCAACTTTGACCCCCCTGCTGATCTAGCGCGTAAAATGGATGCTATGAAGATAAGTGTTCGGGCCGTTTACGCAAGCTTTCTCCTTTAAGTTCGATGCGATGGGCTTTAGGGATGAGTCGGTCGAGGATGGCGTCGGCGACGGTGGGTTCGTCGAGGTAGGCGTGCCATTTGGCGGCAATTTGATTTACACCTCCCCGCCCCCAACCAAACTTCCCCTATCTTCCCCCCTGCAAAAAGCAAAGCAGCAGATGGCCAAGAAAACAGCTACGAAGAAAAAGAAAAAAGTCTCCTACCACCGCCAGCCAGAAGACCTGTCTAACCGAGAATACCAGTTGGAGCTGCGGCGGCAGTTTGGCCCAAAGCAGCAATTTTCGTTGGAGAACCACGGAGACCACCGCGTTTGGTCAGATTTTACCGTAACCAACCTTGAGCGAAAAACCGCCTACCGCCTCGCCATCCGAGGCACTGAAGTTGGGGATAACTTCTGCAGCTGTTACGACTTCCGAACCAACCGCCTCGGCACCTGCAAACACATAGAGTGGGCGCTCTTCAAGCTTGCCAACACCCACGGCAACAAACAGTACTTCAAAAAGCCGCCGCTCGTTGCGGCCTATTCCTCTCTGTACGTAGACTATCTGGGCGAGCAGCCCAACCTCCGCCTCCGCATCGGAGACGATCGGCGGGAAGACTTCGAGGCACTCGCTACCGATTACTTCACCGCCGACGGCGAACTCCTGCCCCACGCTTGGCTACAACTCGATGGGTTCCTGAAAAAAGCCCGCGCACTAGACGCAGGCTTCCGGTGTTACCCCGATGCGCTAGACCTCATCATCCAGCGGAGAGAAGACGAGCGCCGCAACAAAATAATCCAACGGGTAGACGCCGACCCCGCCAGCCTAGACAAGATCGTGAAGGCAACGCTCTACCCCTACCAACGCGAAGGCGCCCTCTTCGCCTTCCAAGCAGGCCGCGCCATGATTGCCGACGAGATGGGCCTCGGCAAAACCCTCCAAGCCATCGCCTCGGCCGAGTTGTTCCGGCGCGAGCTGGGCATCGACTCGGTCTACATCGTTTGCCCAACCTCGCTGAAGTACCAATGGAAGGCAGAAATTGAAAAATTCACCGACTCTACCGCCAGCGTTATTGAGGGCAGCCAAGTGAAAAGAAGGGAACAATACGCTAAAACCGATGCGTTCTACAAAATCCTTACCTACAACGTTGTCGCCCGAGACATCACCTACCTCAACAGCCAAAACCCCGACCTCATCATCCTCGATGAGGCCCAACGGATCAAGAACTACGACACCAAAATATCCCACGCCGTAAAGCGGCTCGAAGCGCCGCACCGCATCGCCCTCACCGGTACGCCGCTGGAGAACAAAATCGAAGACCTCTACTCCATCGTGCAGTTCCTAGACCAGTACCGGCTCGGGCCGCTGTGGTTGCTCTACGCCCGCCACGTTGCCCGCGATGAGCAGGGCATAGTGCGCGGTTACCGCTACCTCGACGAAATAAAGGGCAAGCTCTCCGACCTCGTCATCCGTCGCCTCAAAAAAGACGTAGCCCACCAACTGCCGGAAAGGGTGGACAAGAACTTCTTGGTCCCGATGACCCTACCGCAGAAAGACATGCACGATGGCTACCAGAACGACGTAGCCCAGCTCGTCGCCAAATGGCGCCGCCACAACTACCTGAGCGAAACCGACCGCCAGCGGCTGATGGGGTACCTGCAACTGATGCGGATGAGCTGCAACAGCACCTACATCGTAGACCAGAAAACCCACCACGACACCAAGATCGACGAGCTGTTCTACCTGCTGGAAGAGCGGCTGGCCGAGCCGGGGCAAAAGGTGGTCGTGTTTAGCCAATGGGCCCGGATGACGAAGCTCGTCGGGGATCGGCTAACCGAGAAGGGCGTCCCTTTCGCCAGCCTCCACGGTGGCGTGCCGAGCGCAAAACGAGGCGCTTTGTTGGATCGTTTTCGGGATGAAGACGATTGCCGGATTTTCCTAAGTACCGATGCCGGAGGTGTTGGGCTCAACCTTCAGCAAGCCGCCTTGGTCGTCAACCTAGACCTGCCCTGGAACCCGGCGGTGCTGGAACAGCGCATCGCCCGCGTTCACCGCTTGGGCCAGAAGCGCGGCGTGCAGGTCGTCAACCTCATCAGCGAAGGCACCATTGAGCATCGTATGGTGCATACCCTGCGCTTCAAATCGCAGCTCGCTTCGGCTGTGCTGGATACGGGACAAGACAGCGTATTTATGTCTGACCGGAAGTTCAGCGAATTCATGGAGCACTTGGAGAAAGTACAAGGCACGCCACTCGCCACTTCCGGCGGCGGAGAGCCCGTCTCGGACGACAACCTAGAAAACCCCAAAGGGCAGGCCGCCGCGCCCGCACCGGAAGACGATTGGATGGACGAGCCAAATGCTGCCCCAACGCCATCTCCGGGGGGAGAAGCTGGCGGAACGGGACCAAATACTTCGCCCGATCCGGCGACTTCGGCGGAGAATGTTTCTCCAAAAACCAACCCTGCACCTGCGGCCCCGCCCCCCAATACAGTGCCCGAAACCCAGGCCAATGTGCCAGCTAAGGCCGCCGCTACTTCGGCGGCAGGTTTGGTCAGTGAAGGCGTAGGTTTTCTGGAGCGGCTGACCAAAACACTGGCCGACGAAGCGGCCACCCGCGCGCTCGTTGGTGAAATCACCGAAACCGATACGGAAGGAAAAACCTACTTGAAAATACCCGTAGAAAGCCAAGAAACGGTCACGGGCGTCCTGAAATTATTGGGCGGCCTTTTTGGGCGGTAGTTGTTGGCGCGGCCGCAGGTGCAAGGGGAGGTTTTAGGGGTGCGCTCTGTCGCGGCGGCTGTTTTTTAACTGGATTTAGTCCGGCCGCCCGCAGGCGTTGAAGGTGTGGATGCTCGCTGCGCTCGTAACCTCACCCCCAGCCCCTCTCCATCGGAGAGGGGAGCATGACATCGCTGCGGCTTCGCCTTGCTAGATTGATTGTTTAGAATGAAAATTGTACGAATGCCCTTCATAGAAATACAAGCTCGAACATGGCACACCTAACGCAATCTGCATAATAAGTAACTTCTAGCGAAGGCGAAGCCGCAGCGGTTTAGTTAAACGAGCGCAGCGAGCAGAGCCGTCTCCCCTCTCCACCGGAGAGGGGTCGGGGGTGAGGTTACGAGCGCAGCGAGCAGAGCCGTCCTCCAACGCCTCCCTCATGATTAAAGAAACGCAAGGATTTACTGGGCCTGCGAGCGTCCAGTTGGTGAATTTGCGCTAAAATAAAACTTAAGCAGCTAGCCGCCACTATCACCTCCTTATATATGGTCTTAACGGCAGATTCCTATTTTGAGCAAACTGATGGGTAGCGGCGAGCCGCTACCCATCAGTTTGCTCAAAACAGGAACTCGCCGCCAGAACTACAAACATTTGTTTTATTTCAAACATTTTTTGTACGCAGTAAATTTACATTTAGCCATAAATAGACAAAAAGTGAAAATAATTTGCTTTTATTGCTGTCGAAGTGTTGTGTGGTATTGTTTGAGTGTTTATATTTGTACCATCGCAAAACAAAACAAGTTCTTTTAAACAGCAGCTATTATGGCAAACAAAGAAAAGGATACCGCCGCAAAAATGAAGGCGCTCCAAATGACGATCGACCGTCTTGACAAAGCCTACGGAAAAGGCACCATCATGCGCCTCGGCGAGTCGCAGGCCGCCAATGTGGAGGCCATCCCAACTGGTTCTCTCGGGCTAGACGTTGCCGTCGGCATCGGCGGCTTCCCTAAAGGCCGGATCATCGAGATCTACGGCCCAGAATCTTCCGGTAAAACTACCCTCGCCATTCACGCCATCGCTGAGTGCCAGAAGCGTGGCGGCATCGCCGCCATCGTCGACGCCGAACACGCCTTCGACCGTTTCTACGCCGAAGCCCTTGGCGTAGATACCGACAACCTCCTCATCAGCCAGCCCGACAACGGAGAGCAGGCCCTGGAGATCACCGAAAACCTCATCCGCTCCGGCGCTGTCGACATCCTCGTCGTTGACTCCGTTGCGGCCCTCGTTCCTCGCGCAGAGATAGAAGGCGAAATGGGCGACTCCAAGATGGGCCTCCAAGCCCGCCTCATGAGCCAGGCCATGCGTAAGCTCACCGGTACCATCGGCAAAACGGGATGTTGCTGCATCTTCATCAACCAGCTCCGCGAAAAGATCGGCGTTATGTTCGGCAACCCCGAAACCACCACCGGTGGTAACGCCCTGAAATTCTACGCTTCCATGCGGATTGATATTCGCCGCTCCGGCGCTGCCATCAAAGACAAGGAAGGCAACGTGATCGGTAACCACGTGAAGGTGAAAGTAGCCAAGAACAAACTGGCCGCTCCTTTCCGTATCGCTGAGTTCGACATCATGTACGGGCAAGGCATCTCCAAGACAGGAGAGATCGTAGACATAGGCGTAGACCTAGACATCATCAAGAAATCCGGCGCATGGTATGCCTACGGCGATGCCAAAATCGCGCAAGGCCGCGAAGCGGCCAAGACCTTCATGATGGACAACCCAGAAGTGGCCGCCGAAATCGAAGCCCGCGTAAAAGCCAAACTGATGGGCACCGAAGAAGAAGAGGCACCCGAACTGGACAAGGCCCCGGATGCCGTTGAAGCCTAGGGTGTGTAGTCTGCCTATAAATTAGTCCGCTGACTATCATCAAAACGCGAAGCGTTTTTATAAGCCCCTCCCCCGTGGGGAGGGGTTTAGCTGCGCTGCTGCCTACGGCGGTGGGGAGGGGGTTTGCGCGCGGAGACAATTCATTACAGATTACATACCCTGCGTTGAAGCCTAGGCTTCCCACCAAGAAGTTTTACTTGTTATCGTTTTAGCGACGATAATCCCTGAACTGAAATCAGTGCCCGTTTCTACTCGTAGAAGCGGGCACATTTCTTTTGGCTCAGCTGCTTGAAAATAAACAGAATTGAAAAAAAACGAGCATACAGACAACTAACCTTCCTTCCCAAGCCTTTAGAAAGGGTTACCACCGACCGAACAGCGTCGTGTATAATCCCCCTATCTGAATGAACGGATCTTTCCGCGACTCCTGGAGTAAGCTTTCCCCCACTGAACGTGACGTAGTTACGGCTCTCAGCATCGTGTATGAGGAGCGTTCCGTATTAGACCTCTCCCGGCTACTGAACAAAATCGGGCTGCGCCCGCCAGTGGGCGAATCTCGTTTCACCCACGCGGGAACCGAAGAGATCATCCATAAAGTCTACGAGCTTGGGGTAGTGATAAAACACGACGACCGAACTTGGCGCATCAACACTGATTTTTCCGAAGAGATCATGCGCCTCGCCCACCGGCGGCCAGACTTTGAGCACCTGCTCAATGAAGTGCGCCGAGAGCTACCCTACAAAACGTACTGGCAGCCTTCGAGTCATTTAGCACTGATGCGCGAAATCCGGATCGCTTTTTATTTGCAGAATGAGTCTGGCTTTGACCGGCTCCAGAACGAGACCGAGACATTTTACCCAGATAAAGCCAAAGCGGGCCTTTTCATTGATCCGCTCTTTGGCTTCTTTGAGCCGCGTTGGGTGGAGCAATTGCCGCCCGCTTGGCAGGAAATCAATGTGCGCAAAGCCTTCCGCCGTGCCATCCGGGAGATGGAGCCGCTGGATGCGTTGGTTGAGTTCCTGGAGCAACACGAAAACATCCGCGAAGGCGTCGCTGGCCCGCTGCGTGAACTACTCACCGAAGCCTTCGTACTTCAGGGCGCATGGAGCCGCCTTCGCCTGTGGGGAGATTTGGAAACCGACGAGTGGCGCAAAGCTGCCATCAGCCTGATTTACCACGTACTGCGCGATGACGACGAAGGGGCTGCGGCTTTCATCGAAGATGTCCGTAAGGGCTATCGCCGCGACTACGAAGACAAATTCCCCGTTCACCTTTCGGGCTACCTCTATTTGCTGTCTTTGCTTCGTCATGGAGGCGTAAAGAGCGCCGAAAAAATTGGGCAGCACCTAGAGAACATGGACCCGACGCACAACCTGCGCCTCGGCGGAACATACCTCGTTTTCCAAGCCCTTTTCGCCTACCTGCGCAACGACGAGACCGCTCAGGTTATCGCCGACGATGGCCTACTCCGTACCGAAAACAACGCCTTCACGTTTACCTTCCACGCCATGTACCGGATGTGGACGGACAGCTCCGCAAACCCAGCAACCGAAGCTTACCTTGCTGAGCTTGATGCGCTACGAGACAAAGCCCAAACCAACGGTTACCGTTGGGTAGAGATGGAGCTTACCCGCGTCTTGGCCGTGCGCCACCCCAACGAAAAAGCCCGCAAGGCTTTCATGGGCCGGGCTGAAACCCTAAGCAAAGAACTACACATCTACTCCCTAGCCGATGCGATGCCCCGCATCGAGCCCTGGGAGCGCGCACTGGAAGTATTGGCCAGCATGGGCAACCAAGAACAACGCGCAGAAAAACGGGCCAAAAAGACCGCCCGCTTCGTCTGGTTTGTAGACTTTGAAGCGAAAGAATTGGAGCCTCGCGAACAGACAATGGCCAAGAACGGAACCTGGTCTAAAGGCCGCAAGGTTGCCCTAAAACGGGTAAAACAAGGCGATGTAGCCGGCATGACGCCGCAAGACGTCACCGTAGCCCAAGCCATTGAAGAAGACTTTAGCAAGTACCACCCCAACGGCCATTACCAGATTAAATACGAGAACGCCTTATTGGCCTTGGTTGGCCATCCCAACCTTTACCTAAAGCAAAACCCGGCAGTGGGTGTAGACTTGGTACGGCGCAATCCGCAGTTACTGATTGAGGAAGGAGACAACCGCCTTTACCTACGCTTCGCGCAGGAGTTTGAAGGTACTGGCGTACAGGTAGTGAAGGAAACCCCAACTCGCTACCAAGTAATTGAGGTGAACGATAACCACAACAACATCCACCGCCAAATAGGGGATGGGCTCGAAATACCGAAGCGTGCCCGCCACCGCCTAACCGAGGTGAGCCGCAACCTCAGCAAGATCGTTGAAGTGCAGAGTACCCTCAATGGCGTAATCGATGATGTAGACGAAACCAAGGCAGACCAACGGACCTACGTTCACCTGCTCCCGATTGGGGAAACTTTTAAAGTGGAGTTCTTCGTGAAACCACTTAGGGAAGAAGACCAATACTTCAAGCCCGGCAAAGGCCGCAACAAAGTAATCGGGGATACCGACGGCCACCGACGCCTCGCAGAGCGCAACCTCGCCAAAGAGATTGAAGCCGCCGAAAACGTAATCCTCGCCTGCCCAACCCTCCAACGGATTGTTCACCGCGACTACGAATGGCAGGTAGACGAAGTGGAAGAATGCCTGAGCATCCTGCTCGAACTACAGCCCGTTCGTGCGCTAGACCAGATCGTGTTGGAGCACCCTCGGGGAGAACGGATCCGTTTGGTTGGCAGCGTAGATTTTGGCGACCTATCCCTTGGCGTAAAAGAAAAAGCTGGTTGGTTCGACGTAGAAGGAGAACTGGTAGTAGACGACAACCAGGTCATCAACTTCCGCGAACTAATGGAAAAGGTAGCGGAGAACGAACAGAGCAAGTTCATCCAGCTCAGCGAAGGGCAATACGTTGCCCTCACCGAAAACCTTCGTCGTAAACTGCGCGAGATGGAAGGCTTGATGAGCCAGGGCAAAGATGGCCTCCAGCTCCACCCCCTCGCAGCGGGTATCCTAGACGATGTGGCCGACCAACTCGGTGGTTTCGAAGCAGACGTTGCTTGGCGAGAGAGCCTCCAACGCATCCAAAACGTAAACCGGACCATCGCGCGCGTACCGTCTACCTTCCGGGCGGAGCTGCGGCCTTACCAGCTAGACGGCTTCCGCTGGCTGATGCGCTTGGCAGATTGGGGCGTAGGAGCCTGCCTTGCGGATGACATGGGATTGGGTAAAACCGTTCAGGGCCTCGCAATGCTGCAAGCACGCGCAGAGCTCGGCCCCGCACTGGTCATTGCACCTGCATCCGTGACTAGAAATTGGGTGCGTGAGTCTGCGAAGTTTGCGCCTACGCTCAACCCCGTTTTGCTTGGCCAGGGAGACCGCAAGGAAGTCATCGGTGCCGTTGGCCCCTATGATATGCTCGTGGTTAGCTACGGCCTCTTGCCCTTTGAAGGCGAAGCCCTCGCGGCGAAGCGTTTCGGTACCATCATCCTTGATGAGGCCCAAGCGATCAAGAACCGGGGCACGAAACGCAGCCAAGTGGCGATGAGCCTTCAGGGCGATTTCCGAGTAGCCACCACCGGTACGCCCATTGAGAACCACCTCGGGGAACTTTGGAACCTCTTCCAGTTTCTCAACCCTGGCTTACTCGGCAGTTTCAAGCGTTTCAACGAGAAGTACACCGTCCCGATAACGAAGAACAACGACAACGAGCGTCGCCAGCAACTGCGCCGGCTCATCCAACCCTTCATCCTCCGGAGACGGAAAGAAGAAGTGCTGGAAGAACTGCCACCGAAAACGGAAGTCACCCTCACGGTGGAGCTCTCCGACAAGGAGCGGGCTTTCTACGAAGCCCTCCGCCAGCGCGCCCTGGAGAGCATTGACGACAGCGACGGCCAAAACCGCCGCTTCCAAATCTTGGCGCAGTTGATGAAGCTCCGCCAAGCAGCTTGCCATCCGCAGATGGTAGACCCGAATGTTGATATTGGTAGTTCCAAGCTGGAACTACTGGCCGAAACCGTCCGAGAAATTACCGAAAGCGGCCACAAAGTGCTCATCTTTTCCCAGTTCGTTCGCCACCTCAAGCTGGTGGAGAAATGGGTACAGGACGAAGGCATTGAGTACCAATACCTCGACGGCAGCACGCCGGGCAAGAAGCGAGACGAGGCCGTGCAGGCTTTCCAGCGAGGCGAAGGCGACGTGTTCCTCATCAGCCTCAAGGCAGGCGGAACGGGCCTTACCCTCACGGCAGCCGACTACGTCATCCACCTCGATCCGTGGTGGAACCCCGCCGTGGAAGACCAAGCAAGCGACCGCGCGCACCGCATCGGGCAGCAGCGCCCAGTTACCGTGCTCCGTTTCGTGAGCGAGAACACCATCGAGGAGAAGATCGTCCAACTCCACGCCAAGAAGCGGGATTTGGCGGATAGTTTGCTGGCCGGTACGGAGCAGAGCGCTTCGCTTTCTGCTGATGACTTGCTTGATTTGATTAAGTTTGGGTAAGCACATTGTCATACTCTTGCGTCTTATTGGCCTGAGAGCCAGAAGAAGAGAATGTAATGATGCGGCGTTCCTAAGTCTCGCCGTATCTTCGCCCCCATGTCGTCAAAGAAAACAAACATCTTCATTATTGGTGCAGGCCCCGGTGGCGCAGCTACCGCCCTTCGCCTCTCCTACCTCAACATCCCTTGTGTCTTAGTAGACAAGGCGACCTTCCCTCGGGATAAGGTCTGTGGGGATGCGCTATCTGGTAAGGTTCCGACCTTGCTTAACCGGTTAGATCCGGCTATCATGGAGCGGTTTCGGCAACGGTTCACCCCCATTGATGTATGGGGAATCCGCTTCATTCCGCCCAGCAAGAAGCTGATTGAACTGCCCTTCAAGGTCGGTTATGAGCGCGTCCCAGACGCAGCCCCCGGCTACGTCTCCAAACGAATAGATTTTGACGCCTTCCTCATTGAAGAAGTAAAACGACGAGACAACATAGAGCTTCGCCTCGGCACCGAAATTGGTAGCTGGGTAAAAACGGCCGAAGGCTATACGGTTACCACCAAAGACAAGTCGGAAAGCTGGGACTGCCGCCTACTGGTAGACGCCAGCGGTGCCCACTCCCGCTTCAGCCGCAAAGAAGCAAAACAGGAGATGGACCACGACCACTACGCCGCCGCCGTGCGTGCCTACTGGAAAGGAATCACTGGTTTCCATAAAGACAACTTCATCGAGCTGCACTTCCTAGAGAAGTACAACCCCGGGTACTTCTGGATATTCCCACTACCAAACGGAGAAGCCAACATCGGCTTGGGGATGCGCTCAGACATCGTAAAGAAAAAAGACATCAACCTACGCGAAGCCTTAGACGAAATCGTCGCCTCAGACGAATTCAAGGACCGCTTCAAAGATGCCGAACAGATTGACCCAACCGTTGGCTACGGCCTCCCGCTGGGCTCCAAAGACCGTGTGCTTTCAGGAGACAACTACCTCCTCGTCGGAGATGCAGGCCACCTCATTGACCCCCTAACGGGCGAAGGCATCGGCAACGCCACCTACTCCGGCTTTATCGCTGCGGAGCTGGCCGAAAAGTGCTTAGCCGAAAACCGTTTCGACGCTAAGTTCCTCGCTGATTATGATGTCCGGATTGAGCGCGTACTCCGCACAGAACTCCGCCTCAGCTACCGGATGCAACAGATCATGCAAATAAAATGGCTAACTAATTTCCTTACCGGCATCGTCGCAGCCAACCCTAAGGTGATTGAAGTACTCTGTAGAATGTACACCGACTTTGAACTGCGCAAACAATTGGTAAAACCAATGTTCTGGTGGAAGCTTTTCCGAGCTAAATCTGGTAAGCTTCCCGCAATAGATTCTCCAGTGTCGGAGCAATGACATAAAAAATACGTTAATTTATTACTAATAAAGTAACAAACGGCCCTCAACAAGGGTTAAAGATTTAGTTGATTAAGTTTCATATACTAGTGAGTGTAAAGTGAGCCTCCGACCCTATTTGATGGGTACGGGGGTTCTTTTTTTGAGTCAGGTAGTGGCTGCCGCTAAAGGGATGCTCGCTCCGCTCGTGAGTTAGGCAAAGTAATTTCACTCAAATTTGGTTTACTGCCCAGCAGCACAGATTTTGCCACCAGACTACTTGACTATCTGACTACCTCCCTCCCCATGCGCGACGACATTGACCCCCTCTACGAATACGCTCAAGCCCTATCCGGCCCTATCCCCGCTTACTTGCTAGAGGTAGAACGACAGACTTTTCTGAAAACCATGGCCCCGCAGATGCTTAGCGGGGCATTGCAGGGCAGGATTCTTTCGCTGCTTAGTAAGCTTCGCAGCCCGAAGACAATTCTCGAAGTTGGCACCTTCACGGGATACGCCGCACTGTGCATGGCGGAAGGCTTAGGCCCTGAAGGCAAGCTTCATACCATTGAGGGGAACCAAGAAACGGCTTTCTTAGCGCGTCAAAATTTCAAAAACTCTCCCTTTGCCCACCAGATCGAACTCCACGTTGGGCAAGCCCTGGAGCTGCTGCCTACGCTACCCCCAACCTTCGACTTGGTCTTCCTAGACGGGGACAAACGCGGCTACCCAGAGTATTTTCACCAACTCATAAACCGCCTCTCTGCGGGCGGTCTTTTACTCGCCGATAATATTCTTTGGGATGGGAAAGTAAGCGCCTCCGGCAAGCCGAACCCAGACGTTCAGGCGCTGCGCGCCTACAACCAATTACTCGCCCAAGACCCCCGCGTAGAGGTAGTTGTACTACCCCTACGCGACGGGCTTAGCGTAGCGAGGAAATTATAAGCCTAAGCCTAAGCCTTAGCCGCAGCTTCTACTGCGCGCCAAACGCGCAATACATTGCCGGAGCAAATCTTCTCAATGTCCTCGTCTGTATAGCCTCGTTTGAGGAGGGTGTAGATGAGGTTGGGGAAGTCAGACACATCTTTGAGGCCGGTAGGCAGGGAGTCTCCCACACCGTCGAAATCGGAGCCGAAGCCTACGTGGTCGATACCCGCAAGCTCTACTACTCGGTCGATGTGGTCGGCTACCATTTCTAGGTCTGAGTAAAGGGCGGGGAACTCTTTCTCGAATGCTTCCTGCATCTCGTCGGTTCCTTCATCGCCGTACTTCATGTCTTTGGCGGCGAGGCGCTCCATGAAGATGCCCCGGAGGCTATCCTGCCGGCTGCGCAGTGCGCCGTCTAGGAAGGTAGAGCCGAAGTTGATCTGGATAACGCCGCCTTCTTCGCCGAGGCGGGTGATCATCTCGTCGTTCATGTTCCGCTCAAAGCCTGGGGTGAAGTGGCGCACGCTGGAGTGGCTCGCAATCATCGGCACGTCGGTCATTTCTACTACTTGCCAGAAGGTGGAGTCGGATACGTGGCTGATGTCTACCATGATGCCAACGCGGTTCATCTCCATCACTACATCGCGGCCGAAGTTGCTCAGTCCGCCGTGGGTGGCGGTAGTGTCGTAGCTAGAGTCGCAGATCAGGTTGTCCTTTGCGTGGGTGAGGGTGATGTAGCGAATTCCTTTGTCGTAGTATTCTTGTACGCGCTCGATTTTGTCTTCGATCGGTGATCCGTTTTCCATGCCCATTGGTAGGCTCATTACGCCGTCCTCGAAGTTTTGGAGGAGTTGTTCGGTGCTGGTCGTGATGCGGAATTTATCGGGGTGGGCATCGGCGATGCCCTTCACCATCGTGATGAGGCTATCGGCCAGTGCGGGGCTTTCGCCGGGCTCTTTTTGTAGGCCACTGGGGATGTAGATAGACATGAAGGGCGCGTCTAGGCCGCCTTCTACGGCGCGGACGTAGTCGAAGTCTCCCGCATCGGTTTCGATGGGGATGCCGAGGTATTCCTTGTCGAGTTTAAAGTTTTTCACCTTTAGGCGGTAGGGCAGGTCTACGTGGCCGTCGGTGATGAGGTATTGCTTGGCCAGTGTGTTGGCGTGGGCGCGCAGCTCGTCGTCGGTCATGGCTTCCGGAGCGTCACTTTGGGCGGGGCCGCAGGTGCAAAGTAAGCACCCCAGGAGAGCAAGGAGAGGTAAATGGATGGTTTTCATGCTGGTTGGTTGATTAACGTTCTTTGAATGTAAGGCTACAAGTAATACTGATGTATTTGCAGGATGCTTTGTAGCGTTCCTGCCCCCAAAAAACAAAAAAAGCAACTAACCTTCAAGCCCAGTTGGTTCTGAAGGTTAGTTGCTGATCTTAAAACCGGTCTTTTCAGCCGGTATGGTTTCGCTTTACGCTTGCCTTAGGCGTTAAACGTTTTCGTAACCAGTTGTCCTTTTTTGCGCGTCATCACGATGCGGCTGCCGTTCTGGGCAACGTACTCGAAGTGGTACCCACGGATTCCCCTTTTTCGCTTAACGAGGCGAGCAGGCTGGAAGGCTCGGACGTCGTTGGCGGAGATGTAAGCGGATGCGCCCAGTTGGGCGTAGAAGTGCTTAAGGTGCTTCTCTTCGTTCTGCGCCAGCTCGAAGGCGCCCGAGCTTTGCTGACCGAAGGAGCTTGCACTTAGTTGCCCAGCCATGAGGCCTAGACCAACGCCACCGAAGGTTTTCAGGAAGGTTTTTCTATTGATTGCCATATGGGTTGATTTTTGGTTGTTCTAGTCGCTAGACTAAACAGATGGTGAATGTCTTTTAATGTAAGGCTATCCCTTCTTAGGAGATAGTTGATATGAGTTACAATAATAGGCAACCATCTCTATTTAGACACCACACTTGAACACTTTTGTGCTAAACGACAGGGTTTTAGGCTATAACAGGGGCTATAAACAGGTATTTTTACGGGGTCATCTTTGAGTGGATTTTGCGAAGTATCACATTGTTGGCACCTGTCTTCTTAAGACAATTTTTTACCGACAAGACAAGGTGGCGGACGCGGGAGACTACCTTTGCACCTGCGGCCGCGCCTCCTAAAATGCCACCCCCATGACGAAGCCAACAAACTAACTCAATACCTTTACCCCCCCAAGCAATACCGCACGAGCGCAGCGAGCATCCGCGTCTCCCTTCTCCACCGGAGAGGGGGCGGGGGTGAGGTTACGAGCGCAGCGAGCATCCAAATGCGGTAACCTCCACCAAGACACAAGACTACCATACCATGCTATCTCGTCCCCGCCGCAACCGCCAGTCTGCCGCCATCCGCGCCCAGATCCGTGAAACGGAACTAACCCCCGGCCACCTCGTACAACCGATCTTCCTGATGCCCGACCCCACGGCGCGCCTCCCCATCACGAGCCTGCCGGGAACCTTCCGCCTCGGCATCGAGGAAGTCGTTCGGGAAGTAGGCGAATGCCGCAAGTTGGGCATCCACAGCTTCATCATGTTCCCCGCCGTGCCGGAGGCACACAAAGACAAAACCGGTACCTACGCCACCAGCAAAGACAACTTCTACCTCCACGCCGCTACCCGCCTGAAAACGGAATACCCCGACATCTGCCTGATCTCCGATGTCGCCCTAGACCCCTACAGCACCGACGGCCACGACGGCCTCGTCGTGAACGGAAAGATCGACAACGATCAAACCCTGCCGCTGGTAGACGCCATGGCCGTAGCCCAAGCCCGCGCCGGTTTCGACGTCATCGGCCCCAGCGAAATGATGGATGGCCGCATCGCATCCATCCGCCGCGCACTCGATGCCGAAGGCTTCACGGATACCTCCATCATGAGCTATTGCGCCAAGTACGCCAGCGCCTTCTACGGCCCCTTCCGCGACGCGCTAGACTCCGCCCCCCGCCAGCTCGAAGACGTCCCGACCGATAAAAAAACCTACCAGATGGACCCGGCCAACCGCCGCGAAGCTCTCCGCGAAGCCGCCCTAGACGCCGCCGAAGGCGCCGACTACCTGATGGTGAAACCCGCCATCAACTACCTCGACGTCATCCGAGAACTCACCGATGCCCACCACCTCCCCATTGCCGCCTACCACGTCTCCGGCGAGTGCGCCATGCTGCTGGCTGCCGCCGAAAAAGGCTGGCTAGATTATCGGTCTGCGGCAAGCGAAGCCCTGCTCTCCATCCGGCGGGCGGGCGCGAGCGTGATCATCAGTTATTTTGCTAAGGATTTTGCTACTTGGTATAATGAGTAGCCCCCGGAGCGAGTTGCCTCCGGTTTCAACGTCACCTACCTAAAATAGTCGAGGTAAAAGAAGGTAGCCGTTCTGAGCACACTGATGAGTAGCAACAGAGCGCCCAACAAGATGACAATCGAGCGCAGAGAACTCTTCGGCTCTTTATGAACAATAGTGAGCACTACGCCTAGCAGGATTATCCATGTAGAAAGACGGGATAAAACATGCACCCAACTGGGTATTGACATTATGTCTCTTACCGAAATTTCACTCAGGAAGAAATTGGAATAGTACAACAGGATTCCCGTACTTAAGCTTCTTCCAATAATTCCTGCGGCCCCCACTTTTGCCCAGATAGCGGACTTCTTAGGCGAGGAGATTGGTGCGTCAAGGATTTCGTCTTTAAAGTCGCTCATTTCGTTGCTTTAGCGTGTCTATTCCCAAGCATGGGTATCCATGTCTGGAACCTCTCCATCAAAAACCACCACTCGGTACCGAGACACATAGATCTCTCCCGGCACGATGTGAAAGCCTTCCTCCGTCACGTCTTTACTTTCTTGGGCGCGGCCGCAGGATGCAAGGAGAAGGACAAAAGAGCAGAGAAGGTATAAGCATCGGATCATCCGGTAGAGTATGTCGTCCAGTTAAACGTTGGAACAAGTATGAAAATTTTTCTTTAACTTTATCTTACTTCTCACCGCAATCCTACGCTTATCTCTCCCAAAATCCTGATCGTCGAAGACGAAATGGTCATTGCTGCTAAAATCCAACTGCACCTGGAGCAGTTTGGCTACGTCGTTACGGGCATCGTAGCGGATGGCGTCGCTGCGGTACGGGCCGCAAGGGCCGACCCGCCAGATCTGATCCTGATGGATGTGAACCTTCAGGGAGATCTCGATGGCATCGAAACGGTACAGGTATTGCGGCGAGAGACCCAAGTGCCCATCGTTTACCTCACAGCGAATACCGACGACGGTACCTTCAAACGTGCCCGGGCAACTTTGCCGGAAGCTTTCTTGAGTAAACCTTACCGGAAGGGGGAATTGCAGCGCGTTGTGAGCTTAGCTTTGCTACGCAACCTTGCTTCATCAACCTCCTCTGCACCTGCGGCCGCGCCCCTTCAAAATGCGCACTTGCTGAGTGATCGCATTTTCGTGCGCCACAAAGAAAGAATGGTAAAGCTGTACCTAAAAGACATCCTATACATTGAGGCCGAACGCGCCTACTGCAAAATCACCACCGCAGATTCGGAGTACCTACTCAGCATCGCCCTTGGCCGGCTGGAAGAGCAGCTCACTTCCCCCGACCTGTTACGGGTACACCGCTCTTACATGATCAACCTGATTCATATCGATGAGATCGGCGACAACTACGTTGCCATCGCCGGTAAAGCGGTACCCATCGGTAAATCCCACCGGGAAACTTTCGCCGCCCGGGTAAAATTGATCCGCTGATGCGTCCTGTACTATTATATATTTTATTCCTATGTGCTTTTTCGTCACTAGCCGCGCAATCCCAGAAGCTGACGGCATCGGAAATAGCAGCACTGAAAGAGAAAACCTCTGTTAACTACGACGGCGTTCATGCTGACATTAATCTTCTATTCCGTCACTATTGGCAACGAACGGAAGTCGGCTACATCGATTCTTTGATAAAGTACGCCAAGCTGGGTCTCCGATACGCCGAAGCTGGCGGAGATGAGAAAATCATTGCCGACCAAAGGCGGAATATGGGAGATGCTTTATTGGAAGCCAACCATTTCACGGAAGCCCAGAAACACTTTTTTCTAGCACTGGAATACTACGAAAGAACTAGTAATTACGATGAGCAAATCGTACTTCACAACGGGCTGTGTTTTGGCTATTTTCAGGTGGAAGATTTCAAAAAAGCACTATTTCATGGTGAAAAAGGAGCTGCATTAGAAAACAGAGCGAGTTCTACCGACATTCGTTTTCGCAGCCTAGAGCACTTACCTATGCTTTACTGCACGCTGAATGAACTGGAAAAATCACTAGCGGCGAGCAAGCGTATGTTAGCGTTGGTGGAGGAACTGAAATTGAATGATAACGACGACGAAGACCACCTTGTCTCACACTGGTATATTGCCTATTCAGCAATAATAACGGTACTGGGCGATCAAGGAAAGTATGAGGAAGCCGTCAAAACAGCTGAGAAAGCCCTGCAACCACCGGAAGGCTGGGAAAATGAATTGCGGGATGGGGAGCTACGCGCCCGACTTGCATTCATTCAGATGGAGGAAGGACACTACGCGGAGGCAGTAGGGAACTTCATGCCTTTCCTAGATTATATGTCCGCTAAAGGTGATAGTACTTACTTAGACAGCCACTTATTAGCCCTTGGCCAATGCTACCAAAATTTAGGCCAGCCCGATAGCGCTCTTCATTACTATCAACACGCCTGGAAACTACAGGGCAAACAAACGCAGGATCGTATCACCAGCCTCGAGACAGAACTGGGCACCCGCTACCAAACACAAGAAAAGGAACAACGCATTGCTACGCAAGAGTCCCAGATTGCCACCCAGCAACTCCGCCAAAACATCACCTACGGCGGGGCAGGAGTTCTGGCCCTTGGGCTGATCGGTTTGTTATTCGGTCTCCGAAACAACCGCCGGAAAAACGCCTTATTAGCCGAACAAAACACCCGCAATGAACTCCTGCTCAAAGAAATCCACCACCGCGTAAAGAACAACCTCGAAACGGTTTCCAGCCTGCTGGAACTCCAGTCTGCCGGCCTCACTGATGAAGCCGCACGCGATGCCATGCAGGCCGGGCAGGGCCGCGTACAGAGCATGGGCTTGCTGCACCAAAAGCTCTACCAAGGCAAGAACCTCGCGGCCATTGAGATGAAGGATTACTTCCAGAACTTGGCCCTCGGTCTGCTGGACAGCTATGATGCCGAAGACCGGATCAAAGTCAGCGTCAGTATGCAGCCGTTGGAGTTGGACGTAGACACTGCCGTACCTCTCGGCCTCATCGTCAATGAGCTACTGACCAACACCATCAAGTACGCTTTTGAGGGCGCTGCCGCAGGTGCAGTGGAGGTTGAACTGAGCAAGGTCGCCAACAAAGAATACCTCCTCTCAGTAGCCGATAACGGCCAGGGCAAGAATTTTGACCAAGCCCCGACCGGTACCGGCTTCGGTAGCCGCCTCGTTAAGATGCTGACCAGTCAGTTGCGCGGCCAGCTAATCGAGGTCAATGATGGCGGCCTGCGTACGGAGTTAAGATTTCCGGAACGGAGGTAAGCCCCGGCCTTCGAGGCGAAAATCACTTGCCAAAGTTCGTCAACGGAACTACTGCCGGACTAAAGCTAATACCCAGGTCCCGCCGGGCAGCATCATTTTTGTAGACTATACTCGCCTCTCCCGCTGGGGTATTTCCGTTCAGCATAGCCGAGATGTCAGAAACCTTCCAGCTTTCACTACTCAGTAGATAATTCTTTCCGTGCAATCCTGTCCTGATGCCCGCAGCGTAAATGGCTTCGGCAACGTCCTTAACATCGACCAGCGCAAACGCAACGTCGTGGTCGTACAACATCTGAATGAAGGGGTTGGGGGCCAGCTTGTTCTTAAACAGGAATTGCAGCCCGCCGGAAGTCGAATCTTGTCGGGCGGATAAGGCCTTGCCCATCACCGCTACGGGAGCGACGCTGGTTACTTCAAAACCTAGGTTCGGGTAGTCTTTCAGAAACCGCTCAACGGTTTGATTGGCGATGAACTTGGCTTGGCCATAAGGATGGCTCTCTTCGCTCATGAAGGGCACATCGCTTTCATCGAAGGTGTCTCCGAGGGCTTTGTTTCCCGGCGGCATTGGAAAATCGGAGTTGTAGGCGGCTACGGAAGCGATGAAGACGACCTTATCGATGTTCGGCGTCTGGCTAACGACTTGAAGGAAGTTCTCCGTTCCCTTTATTGTTGGGTCAAACAGTTCTGTTTTGGGGTCTTTTACGTCCAACTGAAAAGGCGTGCCACCGTGGACGACAATGTCGCAGCCTCGGACGAATGCTTGCAACTGCTCTTTATTCTCGACCCTGAGCGGGAGGATTTCCAGATTTTTGGCATTTATTAAAGCCTTTAGGTGGGTGTACTTCTCCGACTTAGAGATATCCGTAGTAGATACCCTGACCCGGAAGCCTTCGCGTAAAAATTTCTGAGTGATGTAGCTTCCAATGAAGCCTGAACCACCGATGATACCAACGGTTTTCATATTGTTTGTTTTATGAGGCTAATCAAAAGGGGGGGGGAGGATAAGTAGGAGAGCCGAGAAATTGATACTCTCTGGCTCACCTACTCAAAAAGCTTAGTGCATCCCAATTAGGCGGCCCATCACGTCGCGCGGTGTCTCCGCCTTACCGCTGATGTTCATCTGCTCGAAATAGGTATACCAGCCGCTACCCGCTACGGCCTGCTCGAAGGTTTTAACCATCTCAGCGTTGGGGAAACTCCAGACGGCGAAGAAATCGTAACCGGCCCGCTGATCGGTTGCGTTGGTGTTGGAACCCCAACTCAGAATTTCTACTCCGCTTTCCATCATGCCGGAGATGGGGCCGGAGAGTGCTTTAAGGTATTCGGTTTGCTTTTCAGTGGAGAGTGCCTTCCAAGCTGGGGTTGCGTTCCAAGCTTCGATGAAATGTACGGGTGGGTTTAGCTGCTTCCGGGCGTTTCCCAGCGCATTCTCCATCGGAATTTCGTTGTAGTAGGCGTATTCCTCGATGATTTTGCCGTCCACGAGCTGGTAAGTGGCGTGGACGGGGAATCTAATTTCCTCCTTGGTAGCGGCCACGGTACCAGCCCAGTAGCTCCAAAAATTGACCCACATCTCGCCCTTATCGTCAATCACTTGTTCAATGATGAGGGCCTCGCCTAGATCGATCCGGTAGCTACTGAACTGCTCCGCAACAGCCCGAAAACTGTTGGTCATTTCTGCGGCGTTTCGTTGGGGAGCGTTGTTGTGGGTGATCTTCGCACCCGGGCCGTAAGACTTCTCCATCGTGGCCCAGTCGCTTGTGTTGTAGGCCGCATGAAATGCTTTGACGAAGTCAATACCAGGAGATTGTTGGGTGTAGCGCGGGTCTTTTCGAGGTAAAGTCGTCTGCGGACCGTCGAAGTTAAGTGTTATACCTACCTCATCGTAGATCGCATCTTCGATATCGTAGGAGTCCATTGTTTTGAACTTACTCTCGTCCATTTGCGCCGTAAGGCTAAAGGAGAATAGTAGGCTAAATGAAATAACTAAGGAGAGGGTGAAAAGGGGAGACTTCATGGTGAAGGAATTATGGGTGATAAGATGAAGAAGAAACGGAATTATTCTTCTCGTTTGCCCTCCAAATTTCAGGTCAAACAAACCCTGAAATGGCCCACTTTTTCCGAACGTTAGTATTTGCCTTCCGAACACCCCTGTGGGTTTCCGATCGGTCCTTAAAACTTCATCTTTTCCCGTCCTTTATTGAGTTCTCTTTTCAAGATTTTCTTCAGTTTTGCTTTAAACCAGTTCCATACCTACTTCCAGACATGGGTATCCATGTCTGGCACCTCTCCATCAAAAACCACCACCCGGTACATGGAACGTGGTGACTTTATCCGATGCAACCATATTTATGGCAGCTTTCACTAAGGAGCAGCTTCCCAAAGGTATTTGAAACTGGTAACTCCTAAAAATGAAAAAGAGCAGTAAACTCGATACAACGCGAAGCGTGATCGAGTTTACTACCCTTATAAAAGTAATGTATTCAGCTAAGTCTTCGTCTTAGTAGAAGACTACTTCCAGAATTCGTACCATTTCTTCTCGGCTGGTGGAGCCGTCTTAGCAGGAACGGATTCTGCGGCGTCGATCATAGTGGTGGCCATTACGCCATAAACTTCCGTCCATGCCGCTTTAACCTCTGGGGTGAACGCCTCGCCCAGTCCCGCGTCGAGGGTGCCAAGCAGGGCTGCGCCCACGTCGTCGTAGTGGCTGGAGGTTACGCCATAATCTACATGACGACGCCCCAGCCCTTGCAGGGCAGGCACAAGGGTGTCGAGGTCGTTCAGGCCGCGTACCGCGACGACCAGCATGTCGCGAAGTTTATTCCGCTGACCAGCCATTTTTTCTTCATCCTGCGGAAAGATGGCTTTCAGGGTAGGATTGCGTTCCATCAGCTTATCGTAGAAGATAACCATCGCGTCATCAGCGATAGGAACGACTTTTGCCCAAGAGTCTTGGACGAGGGATATTGTTTTAGCATCCATTGTACTTTAATTTAGTTGGGCGACTATTTATAGTAAAATACCACCCAGATGTGAAGAAATGATAGCACCGTGATCACCACCGTACCCAGAATGTGAATGACGTACCACAGCCGGAAGGCGTTTTGCCCCCAAGCCCGAATCACGTTCGTATTCAGCAAGCCTAGAAAGAAGGTGAAGAAAAAGGTGATGGCTAAAATCATCAGGTAGCCAAAGCCGAGATTATGGGCATGGACATAAAAAGCCAGTGGCATCAATGCGCCACTCCACTTGTGAATACTGAGTAGTCGGTCACTCGCTTTTCCGTGTGGCTTGCGCAAACGTACCAGGGTAAGCAACCACTGAAAAAGGATGTAGAGAATCAGGAAAAGCCCCGACCAACGCCGGTACTCTTCCTGCACTTGCAATTCATGCAGGAATGGAACGGGAATGGATAAAGCATACTGGGCGATGAAGGCCAGCAACAACCCGTATCCGATGATTTTAGTAATACGATCCGACATTCGTTAGATGTTATCGACGAAAGCCATGATTTCCTTGAAGGTTTCTGCGCCAACCTCCTCGTTGACAGCTTCCAGGAAGAAGTCTTTTGCGGGAACGACGTAACCTTCACTGGACCACTTACCCGTGATCTCTGGAACGTCCTTTTCTTTGAATGCACGAACTTCCTGGAGGAAGGTTTCGTAGGTGTTCGCTACGCCTTCTCGGTATACTTTGACCATAGCAAGCGTCTCGTTCATGGTCAGGGAATCCTCGGGGTACGTCCAAGTAGTTGCTCCCATAATGTCGCCCAGTGCCCAGTCGGTCTTGGAAGTGTTGGGGTGGTCGTTGTGGCAGCTAACACAGGGTGCTGCGCCGGCAAAATCTGGGAACATCGCCGTGTAGAGCTCGTTCTCTTCGTCGTAGAAGAATTCCGGTTCTGCCGTTTCACGTATGGCCTCGAATTTTTCAGCCTGAACACCAGTGAATTTGTTCGCCTTCACGATCGGAAAGTCAGAGCCGAGGTAGAGTCCGAGAGGAACATTAGACTTCTGAATTTCATTCGATGTTCCGCGTAGGAATAGCGCGGGAAGCGGACCGGCCTCTACATCTGCTTTTTCCCAATCTTCGTGGAAGCCGATGCCAGCAGTTTTACCGAGACCAACGATCTTTTTGGTGTAAAGCGTACGGGTTTTTTCGTTTTCGTGAGCGATGATGCGGAACGCGTCCTCAACCGAGAGTACTTTAGCTTCCGTTGGAGCGGTTTCTGCAAAAGGATCCGCGCCGCCGCCGCCGCCACAGGAGGTGAAAAAGGCTCCTGCCACTAAGGTGGTGAAGACAATGAGCAATGAAATTTTTTTCATAATAAGCCTATTTAAAAGTGGATGATTAAATTATTTCCGCATCTTCTTGATCGCCTCGCCTATGGCCTCCACGGAGTGGGTCTTGACGTCCCCGTAGGGATCCTGACCGCCATTGGCGTAATCGATGATGGAAGTGACGGGAATCGTGTCCTTCATTAGGTGGGCCACCTCTGTTACGTGATTGCCATGAAAGTCATGGCACTGTAGGCAGGTAACCCATTGGTTGGAATGAATCAGCTCAGCATGGGAAATATCTAAAGGGTCATCGGTCAATTCGGTATCCTGATGACAGTGGGAACAAAAGGTTAAATCGGTAACCGTAAGACGGACGCCCTGGTGCTCTGAATGGCAGCTTTCGCAGCGTTCCACTCCAATGGCTTGGCGGGCGTCTTTAAATCTTGGTTCTTTGAACCGGTGCATCGGGTGGCGGTCTGTTGGTCTTTTGTGACAGCTTTCACATTTTTTATTGTCGACGTTGTTGGAGCCGAAGGTGACGGCTTGCGCTCGGTTACCAATTAAGTGCTGAAAATTGGCTTGTAGTTGCTGGGCTAGGGTCCCTTTTGCCAGCGAATGGCAATCTTCACAGCTTAGTGTTTCATGTCCCGTATTCATAGGGCCAGGTGAAATCATATTGGTTGGTGCCGGAAAGGTCATCGCCCCAAGCAGAAGCATCCCAAAAAAAAATCCAGCCATCAAAGCCAACCGGCGGTTGCCTCGGCGTTTTGATCCGGTGTTAGACGGGATATCACGGCAGTCAACGCTCACATCCCCCGACATGGGGTAAGCACAACAAGTCAGAATATAGCCCTCTTTTTTATCTTTATCACTCAGTGCTAAGTCAACGGTTTGTTCAATTTTTCCGCCCAGCAATTTCATCTTACACGAAGAGCAAACGCCTTGCTTACAACTGTAAGGCAAGTCAACACCGCCCGCCAGCGCGCCGTCTAGTATCGACTGGTTTGGTTTTACTTCAATGGTCTCCCGCTTACCGCCGGGCAGCAATAGTACCACCCCACGGCTTTGGCCCGTCTGCACTGAACTCAGCGCAACGTCGGCCTGGAAGTATTCCGCATTCACCTGGCTAGCTGGTACACCGAGGCCGGCGAAGGCCTGTTTGGCGTTGTCCATCATTGGCTTTGGCCCACAGATGTAATACTCCGCCGTATCATAGCGCAGCGGAAGCCCCTGGATGAGGGCATAAATTTTTTCGTGGGTAAGCAAGCCCGTTTCCCCCGTCCAGCCTGAAGGGGGATACTGCAAGCAGTTGATTAGTGTAAAACGGTCGTTAGCCGTCAGGCCAGAAAAATAGTCCTTAAAGATGATGTTTTCCTCATCGCGGTTGCCGTAGATCAGCGTCGCCTTTGAAAGTGGTTCTCCTTCCAGAATATGACCAATCATCGACCGGATGGGCGTTATGCCACTCCCCCCTGCAACGAACACATATTGCCTAGCACGAAGGGGATTAACGGACAAACGAAAATTTCCCTCCGGCACCTTGATGTCAACTGTCTGACCAACCACCGCTTCGTCCACGAGGTAGCTAGACATTACCCCACCGGGAACCTTTTTTACCCCAATCCGCAAACCATCTTCACCGGGTACGGAACAGATAGAATAGCAACGGCGTACGTTTTCGTTTCCCGGCATCGTCAGTGTCAAATACTGGCCTGGGTCGTATCGGAACGCCTCCTGCATCTTTTCAGGGATGCCGAATGTGATTACCCGAGCACTGGGTGTCGTTTCGGTAATGGCCTCAATACGTAAACGATAAGTATTCTCCACGGTAAAAGTCATTTTTACGTAACAAACGTACGTAAAAAAATACTTAGATAAATACTTAAAACGAACAAAAGCAACTACTCAAAGCAACAGAAAAGTTCGAGTAAATAATTTTAAACCGCAAAAATTAAAAAATGCCAAATTTAAAATTGATAAACAGCTAAATTGTCGTGAAATAAATCTTATTTGACACCAAATAAAAAATCAACTACAAGCCGACACGACCTTTCGGTTCAGTTTCGTAAGACGGCAAAACCGTACACAGGCAGGTTGTCAGTTATACGCTTCGAGCACTCTCTCCACTCGATCACTAAACGACCTCTCCCCTGCAAAACCATCAAAAACCACCACCCGGTACCGAGACACATAGACCTCTCCCGGCACGATGTAAAAGCCTTCCTCCGTCACGGGAGAAACGGAGAAGTAGGGCAACTCTGGGTGTACCCGCACCGCTACGGGCCAGCGGAAATTTTCGGGGTGGGGCACTACGACCATGCCGGCCTTGCCCTTGGGCAAGTCGCCGTAGATCGCCGTCCATTCTGGGTGGGTGTGGTTGGCGGAGTCGCGCGTGAGGCCGTCGCTCGTCAGGAAGTTGGCGAGGCCCATGAAGTTGGTGGTGTCCTTTTTGTTCCAGTGCTTGCTGCCCCGGATGCCGAGGCTGCCGTAGAGGTGTTTGTTGAGGAAGAGCGTGTCTTGGGTTACGTTGGTTTGCTCGCTGCGGACGTCCCAGACGAAGACGCCGTTTGTGTCTTTGTCTGTAGTAGGCGTATGTACGCGCACGGTGAGGTTCTCGGTCAGGACTTCCCCATGAGCGTTGCTGAGGTGCGCAATTTTTGCTTTGAACCCAACAACGCCTTCTTCCGCTACCGTTTCTATGATTTCCTGATTTCGGAGCGTGGCCAGTTGTTTGTGCGTATTCCAGAAATCGACAAAGCTGTCTCGGAAAGTAGTGTTGACCCAAGCGTTGAAAAAGCCGTTTTGGTGGGAATAGCCCGCCGGGAAACCGTCGGAAACCACTTGGCCGCTTGGGCTCCAAATCGGGTGAATGAACCCGCTGCGGGTATAGTGTTCCGGTATTCCTTCGGGCAGTTGTGGTGTTAGCCAATAGTTGAGCACCGGCTGGTCGCCTTGCATTATGCGCAGGTAATCGGTTGTTTGTTCAATACGGAGTTCTCCTTCAATCCCTTCTTTATTTTCTTGGGCGCGGCCGCAGGATGCAAGGAGAAGGACAAAAGAGCAGAGAAAGTATAAGCATCGGATCATACCGCAAAGTACGCCATCCGAAGGATATCGACGAAAAACAGTCGGAGCAATTTCTAGGCATACCACTATGCCTCAAAACCTTCACCTTGCACCTGCGTGCGCGCCACCTTGACAAATTGCGTCTTCGTCTGAGGCGTTCAACGGACAGCATTCAGAGCAATTTTGCCTGAATGCTGTCCGCTGATCGCTAAAAATCTTGTCAAATACTGCCAAACATGGCCATTTTAATCAAAAATTAGGGATGACTCATGTTTAGGGATGTCTATCAGCACGAACGCTGACGAATGTGCTCGGCATAAATGCCGGGGAACCATTAGTTGCCTCCACCAAGAATCAGTGGAAGGCCACCATTCTCACTACCGCCAACAACGATCACCTTACTATTCGGCGACTTGGCCAACTCAAGGGTAGCCTCGATGCCTTTGTCTTGAAGGATTTTGTCGGAGAGGCTAGCGGAAAGGATGCGGTTGGCGTCGGCCTTGGCCTGGGCTTCGATGAGGCGGCGCTCAGCTTCTTGCTTCTCACGGGTGAGGATGTACTCATACTTCAGGGAACCCTGCTCGGCTTCCAGCTTTTCCTCGATGGCGGTCCGGACTTTTTCGGGCAGCTCGATGTCTCGAATCAGGATGGCCCGCAGGTCGATAAAGTTTGTTGCAAGAACTTTAGTGAGCTCGTCCGTGATCAGGGTTTGCACTTCATCGCGCTTGGTGGAGTAGAGTTCCTCTGGTGTAAATTTGCCGATCACTTGACGGACGGCGGAGCGGACTTCTGGGCGCACCAAGCGATCCATGTATTCTCGGCCGAAGGTCTCGTGGATGTTGCCGATCTGGTCGTAGTTGGGGCGGATACGGGCCGTAACGTCTACCTTAATGTTGAGGCCGTTGCTGGAGAGGACTTCCATTTCTTCTTCTAGTTGTTGCTCACGCACTTCATAGACGTACATTGTATTCCAAGGCGCCACGACGTGGAAGCCGGGCTGGTAGATGTTCTCCTTGTCCAGTCCGTCGCCGAAGGTGCGGAAGAGTACGCCACGCTCGCCCGAGTCGATGGTCAGGAAGGTAGCGTTGCTGAACATGATGATGGCGATGAGGATGAAGAAGCCCACGATGCCGAGGGTCATGTATTTTTTCTGGTTCATTGTCTTGATCTTTGGTGGAAAGGTAACACATCTAAACACGAAGTGTTTTGTACAATTTGTTTCCCATCCCTTGGCGTAAATTTGCCCTACCACGCTCTTCCGCAAAGTTTGGAGAGCGACCAACTCGTTTCACGCCCCACCACCAAGTTCGTAAATGACCACCACCACACTACCTCCACTGACCTACAAGAAATACCGCACCAAGAAGGCTACCCAACAGGCCCTCTTCCAGCAGCTCCTTCGCCCTCGGCTGATTGAGGAGAAGATGCTCAAGCAACTCCGCCAAGGGATCATCTCCAAGTGGTTTGCGGGCATCGGTCAGGAGGCCATCAGCGTCGGCTGCGCCGCCGCCTTGGAAGCCGACGAGTATATGTTCACCATGCACCGCAACCTCGGCGTGTTCACGACCCGCGAGGTGCCGCTGGAGCGGCTCTTCGCCCAGTGGCAGAGCAAGCCCGGAGGCTTTACGCAGGGCCGAGACCGGAGCTTCCACTTCGGTAGCCAAGAGCATAAAATTGTGGGCATGATCTCTCACCTCGGCCCCCAGCTAAGTTTGGCGGCAGGCGTGGCGCTGCGGCACAAACTGCTGGGCGAAAAGAAAGTTAGCCTCGCCTTCACCGGCGATGGCGGTACGAGCCAAGGCGAATTCCACGAAGCCCTCAACACGGCCTCGGTCTGGAAGCTGCCAGTGCTCTTCGTGGTGGAGAACAACGGCTGGGGTTTGTCTACGCCCGTATCCGAACAATACGCCTGCAACCAATTGGCCGACCGGGGCGCAGGCTACGGCATGCGCTCGCTCACCATTGATGGCAACAACATCCTGGAAGTCTACGAGACCGTAACGAAGCTCGCCGCAGAGATGCGCGAAAACCCCGAGCCCGTCTTGCTAGAATGCCTAACCTACCGCGTTCGGGGCCACGAAGAGGCGAGCGGCGTGAAGTACGTCCCGAAAGAAGAAATCGAAGCCTGGCAGCAGCGCGACCCCGTCAATAACTTCGCAGACCACCTCATTGAGAAAGGTTGGCTTACGGCCGAAGAACGAAAGGCGATGGAGAAGACCATCAAAAAAGAAATCGAGACGGGCCTGAAAGTGGCTGAAGCGATGCCCGCTACCGAAGGCGATGTTGCTCGGGAGCTGGAAGAGATGTTTGCCCCAGTTGAGTCAGATAGCCAGGTAGTCAAACAGTCAAACAGTCCGACTACGGAGATGCGGGTGATTGATGCGATTTCTGATGGTTTGCGCGAAGGAATGCGCGCCCACGACGACCTCGTGCTGATGGGGCAAGACATCGCCGACTACGGCGGCGTTTTCAAGATCACCGATGGTTTCATGAAGGAGTTTGGCGCAGGCCGCGTCCGTAATACCCCGCTCTGCGAAAGTGCCATCATCGGTATCGGCTTGGGGCTCAGCATCGCTGGCGGAAAGGCGATGGTGGAGATGCAGTTTGGCGACTTCGTCACCTGTGGCTTCAACCAAATCGTGAACAACCTAGCCAAGCAGCACTACCGCTGGAAGCAGAACGCCGACGTGACGGTGCGCCTACCGGTAGGCGGCGGCGTAGGCGCCGGCCCCTACCATAGCCAAACAATGGAAGCTTGGTTTACTTCCGTCCCCGGCCTAAAAATTGTCTACCCCAGCAACCCCGCCGATGCGAAAGGCCTGCTCATCGCAGCCCTGGCCGACCCCAACCCAGTGCTGTTCTTCGAGCACAAAGCCCTTTACCGGAGCCTACTGGGCGAAGTCCCTACCGGCTACTACCACACCGAAATAGGTAAAGCCGCCGTTGCCCGCTCGGGCAACGACCTGAGCATCATCACCTACGGCATGGGCGTACGTTGGGCGCTCAAGGCGGTGAAAGAACTTGGTGTTGATGCCGAAATCATCGACTTGCGCAGCCTCGCTCCGCTAGATCATGATGCCATCGCGGCCTCGGTGAAGAAGACCTCCCGCGCCCTCATCCTCCACGAAGCCTCCCTAACCGGCGGATTCGGTGGCGAACTCGCCGCCTGGATCGGAGAGCACTGCTTCGAAGACCTAGACGCGCCGGTGCGCCGCCTAGCGGCGCTAGACACGCCGGTACCTTTCGCCGCTGCGCTGGAAGCGGACTATATGCCGGAAGCGCGGTTGGCGGTAGCGATTGAGGAACTACTAAAGTATTAGAGCACCTCGTAAACTTTTAGTACCTTGGGAAACATAGTACAATATGAAAGAGACTAGAAAACACCGTGGAAGGGTGCAAGCTCAAGGAGGAGGCATCGAAGAGTCGGAGAGCTGGTCTCAAGATAAGCCATTGACTAAATCGTCCGGACTAGCATTGTTAGAAAATTTGTGGAACAAACTTTCTAAACGTGCTCAAAAGGACAGGAAAGAGCAATTTGATAGTGCTAGACGATTCATAGAGAATGTTGATGGTGGTGTTGACGCTCCACTTGGAAAGTCTTTTGTCAACCGTAAAAAACGTGGCGTTCGTGTAGACATAGAAGTTTTGGCTGGGACGGCTTTCGTTCTCGCTATTTGCTTGATTTACTTTTTAAAAGCCTAGTTCCAATGAGTACATTATATCCTTATGTTGATTTTCTCGAAAACGAAGAAACTTACCTAATCGTACAGGAGGTATGGTCTGATCTTATTGGTAGAATTGCAGCAGTACACGGACTGGAAACCGTGGGCTACATGAACTTGAGTCAAAACGGCAACCCGGTGAGAGACGGTAATCCGGTTGTTGCAGATAAAATCAGAGGGACTCAAAAAGGCATACGAGTAGTTCTAATAGATCCGATTGATGACAGTGGAAGCTTTTCGGCTTGGTTTAATAATTTTGGCGTTAAAGGTTCCGATGAAGCCGTGGAAGAGCTGGTGTTAGACATGAAAATGTCGCACGCTACCCTTGGTATCTCCTCCATCTTGATTGAACTCTGGATGACAGACCGGTTAACAGACGAAGCACTAGATGATTGGCTGCGCCCTTGGAGTTTTGAGGAGGAGTAAATATGATGGGGCCACCCCCCTATCCATTACCTTTGCAAAAAAACAACCAACATGAAACTAAGTGAAGTTCTTGCAGTAACCGGCCTGCCCGGCCTCTACAAAGCCGTAACCGAACGTAAAGGTGGCCTCATCATTGAATCATTGGCCGACGGCAAGCGGCGCTTCGCGCCGCAGCGCAAGCACCAGTTCGCTCCCCTAGAGAGTATGGCTATGTATACCGACGACGGCGAAGCCGAGCCCATCAAGAAACTCTTCAGCCGCATGAACGAACAAGCTGAAGACAACCCCGCTCCAAAACACAACGCCGCCAAGGACGTCCTCTTTGAGTACGTCGCAGACATCCTCCCGAACTACGACAAAGAACAAGTCCACGTCTCCGACATCAAGCGCCTCCTGAAGTGGTACCACTTCATGAACGACAACGATCTCTTCGGCGGAGACGAAGAAGAATAGAACGCAGAGCCTAGTAAACATCAGAAGCCCCCACTACAAGCTTGTAGCGGGGGCTTCTAATTATACCGTGCAACCTGCAACCTGCAACCTGCAACTTGTAACCTGCTATTACTTAGTCTTCCGAATCTTAAGGATTTTTACTTCCACTCGTTGGTTGCGGCGGTTACAGTCTTTGGTGTCGTCTAAGCAGACGGGCTTGCTTTTGCCGTAGCCCTTGGCTAGCAACCGCTCGAAACCGATGTTGTACCTCTTCAGGTAAGAGACTACGGTTTTTGCTCGGTTGGAGCTAAGGTCCGTAGCAAAGTAGTTGGTCGCCATCCGGCTTGCGTGGCCGCCGATCTCGACGATCACATTGTCGTTCTCTTTGAGGAAACCGACAATTTCTTGCAGTGCGTCTTCGCTCTCTTCTTCCAGCTCTGCACTGTTGCTTTTAAAAGCGATGTTTTCTACCGTAAAGACTTCGCCTTCCTTCAAGATGGCTTCCGTTTTGCCGAGGCGGACAGTCGGCTCCTGCGGAGCTTTAGGGACGAAGGCGTTTGGAGGAGCCGTTGTCTTACCTGGGTTTACCTTTCTCCTTTCTGGTATTTCACGGGTTTCAATATCATCGTCTGGGTTGGTAGGGGCTGGGGTGTCCTCCATTGCTACAGCGGGAAACATATCTGCTTCGTTGTTGCAGTCGATGGGGGTGAGCGGCAGGGCATTGTCCACGAGCACGTTTCCGTTGGTAGCCAACAGGATGGCTTCGGGGTAGTAGGCTTCGATGATGATGTGGGTAAAATCATCTTCTGGGCTCAGCTTGATATTGTACTGCTTCCATTTTGGGTTGTGAACCAAGCCGGAGGAGCCGAGCAGTTGGGCGCGGTCGCAGACGGAGTAGCCGCCCCAGACACGCAACCGTGAGGGCGTCACATAGTTGGTGGGTTGGCCCGTCATGCGGCTCATGCTCAAATAGGTGAGTGAGCGAGCGAGCTGCACATCAAACCGGTAACACTGGCCTGCTACGAAGGGCTGCGCGAGCTGTTGCCCAACGCTTTCCCAGGTTTCTGTATCGCGGGTCACCATACCCAAAAAGGTGTTATCGTGTTGGGCCTTCATGCCTACCTTGAACAATTTTTCTGGGTCTGGGTGGACATCGGGAGGGGTTTCACCTGGGGCGCCGCAGTTTGTCCAACCGCGAGGCGGTTGACTGTTGCGGGGCAGGTCTTCAAAGGATGGGTTATTGAGGAAAATCAGCCCTTCATCGTCTTGAGCGGTAAGCGCGCCAGCGGCGAGCGTACAACAGACAAAAAACAGCAGACGTAGTGGATGCAGCATAGGTGCGTAGCCTTGGTTTGGGTTTATAACGCACAAGGTGGGGTTGCTGTTGCTAAGGGATGCCGTGAAAATAGCGGTCGTTCGCACAACAGCTTGGAGGTTCTGCGGCAGATGCTCGGAATTTACTGGCTGGCCCACCAGCGGGCGTGGCACATACTACTACATCTCTTCAAGCGCCAGAATATCCCCAACCTTGTCCTGTACGTTCACCACTTTACGGTATCCGCGAGATTTTAGCAAACTGGTAGCAATTGTAGACCGGTAACCGCTACCACAGTGGATGTAAACGGTAGTCTCTTGGTCAATTTCGTTCATTCGGGCATTGAATTCAGACACTGGCAGGTTGATGGCCGTACGGAGGTGGCCGTTGGCAAACTCGGTTGGTTTGCGGGCGTCAATTACATTTTTTGCAGCGCCGAAGGCGAGCGCATCTCCGAAGGTATCGGCTTTGATGGTCGCGATGCTGTCTACCTCGCCGCCGTAGCTTTTCCAAGCTTCGAGGCCTCCGTCTAAGTACCCCAGCGTATTGTCGTAACCAACACGGCTGAGGCGCTCAACGGCTTCGGCTTCCCTGCCCGCATCGGTAACGAGCAGGATGGGTTGGTCTAGGTTAGGAATCATCTCTCCGGCCCAAGGCGCGAAGCTACCGTCGAGGCCGATGAAGATACTGTTCGGGACGAAGCCCGCAACGAACGCTTCCTTGGCCCGAACGTCCAGAATTAATGGACGTTCGGCGTTGGCGACCTGTTCAAAATCAGCGGGAGCCAGCGCGACGTTTCCAGTTTTCATTACTTCGCCGAAAGATTCATAGCCTTGTTTGTTCATTCTGACGTTTTCGCCGAAGTAGGCGGGCGGCGGTAGGAGGCCATCGGTAACTTCCTTGACGAACTCCTCGCGCGTCATGTCTGCCCGCAGGGCGTAGTTGGTTGCTTTCTGGTTGCCGAGGGTGTCTTGGGTTTCTTGGCTCATTTTTTTGCCGCAGGCGGAGCCTGCGCCGTGGGCTGGGTAAACGATTACCTCGTCGGGCAAGACCATAATCTTACGGCGGAGGCTTTCGTAGAGGAGGCCAGCGAGGTCTTCCGTTGTAAGGGCTCCTTGTTTCTGCGCTAAGTCTGGGCGGCCTACGTCACCAATAAAGAGCGTATCTCCGGAAAAGATCGCCTTCGGCGTTCCTTTTTCATCCAGCAGTAGATAGGTCGTACTCTCCAGTGTATGCCCAGGGGTGTGTAGGGCACGGATGGTGAGGGTTCCTACTTTAAATTCTTCGCCGTCGGTGGCTTCATGTTTCTCGTAGTTCGTCTTTGCGCCGGGCCCATAGACAATGGTTGCGCCGGTCTTTTGGGCCAGATCCAAATGCCCGCTCACGAAATCAGCGTGGAAGTGGGTCTCAAAAATATACTTGATGGTCGCGCCGTCTTTGGCCGCTCGTTTGAGGTAGGGCTCGGGGCTCCGTAAAGGGTCAATGATAGCGGCTTCTCCGCCGCACTCAATGTAATAGGCGCCTTGCGCTAGGCAGCCGGTATAAATTTGATCGATAGTCATAAGGCGAAGGTACGGACATATGATCGTTTTGTCATGTGTTAGCAGGTGGCCTGCGTATACCCCCAATATCCGTACTTTGCGGCGGCAGGCCCAAGCGGTGTGCGGCCAAACTAAAAATGCTCTACCTCCACATTCCTTTTTGCAAACAAGCCTGCAGCTACTGCAACTTCCACTTCAGCACCAGCATGAAGACCCGGAAAGCAGTGCTGAATGGCATCTGCCGAGAGCTGGAATTGCGCAGGGCAGAACTTCCCCAAGGAAGGGTACCTTCGGTATACTTCGGCGGCGGAACACCCTCGTTGCTAACAGCGACGGAGCTGGGACGGATATTTGATGTCCTTTATGCGCAGCAATACATCGCTCCCCCCGAGCAAACAGCTCCCAACTTGGCCCAGCCGGAGACCGGCTTACCCGAGATCACGCTAGAGGCGAACCCCGATGATTTAGACGAGGCCACCATCCAAACCCTTACCGCCTCTCCGGTCAATCGCCTCAGTATCGGGATTCAATCTTTCTTCGAGGAAGACCTTCGGTTCATGAACCGCGCCCACAACGCTACCGAAGCCCGCGCTGCTGTAGAAAAAGTAACCCGCGCCGGCTTCGCCGACGTCAGCATCGATCTCATATATGGCGGGCAAACCACCACCGATGAGATGTGGGCAGAGAACCTCCGCATCGCTACCGACCTCGGCGTTACCCACATCTCCGCCTACGCCCTCACCGTGGAACCCAAAACGGCTCTTGGCGTAAACGTAGCCAAAGGCAAGGTACCCGATACCGACGATGCTAAATTCAACCGCCACTTCAACATGCTGGTAGACCACCTGACCACCCACGGCTACCAACACTACGAAGTATCCAACTTTTGCTTACCAAAACACGAAAGCCGCCACAACTCCGGCTATTGGAGCGGCCAAGCTTACCTCGGTATCGGGCCTGGGGCCCACGGCTTCGATGGTGTGCGGACAAGAAAATGGAACGTAGCCAACAACGCCAACTACGCCAAAGCCCTAGCAGAAATAACCTCCCCCGAAGACTACGCCGCCGCCAACAGCTTCCTCTACGAGACTGAAACCCTCACCGACGCAGACCGCTACAACGAATACATCATGACGGGCCTCCGCCGAGACGTCGGGGTCTCCGTTTCCGAACTGAAACGGTTGTTTGGGGAAGAGAAAGCCCGCTACTTCATGAAGAGCCAACAGGGAAACATTTCCGCTGGCTTATTTCACGATGTATCCGAAGGAATATACCGCCTGAGCAGGGCTGGAATTATGCGGGCCGATGGCGTTGGGGGAGACGGGTTTTGGGTGTAGCCCAAGAACAACCCCATCCACACAAATCTATTTCTTGCGGAGCCTACGCAGTACGGCCAAGTCTTTGAAAGCCGTTCGGGCCTCCTGAGCGGGGTAGCCGAAATACTCCTTGCCGCCCTCCAAGTCTTTAGACACGCCGCTCTTCGCGAGAATGATCGTGTGGTCTCCGATGGTTAGGTTTTGCGCAATCCCGACTTGGCCCTGAAAAATACACCAGTCTCCTACTTTGGTGTTGCCCGCAATCCCGACCTGGGCGGCAATGATACAGTGCGCTCCGATTCGGCAGTCATGACCGATCTGAACCTGAGCATCTAGTTTGGTCCCTTGCCCGATGGTAGTGACCGACGATACGCCCCTTGCGATGGTGCAATTGGGGCCTACCTCCACGTCGCTTTTCAGCAATACACTACCCCCACTTCGCCACTGGACGAAGCCCTCGGCGGTCTTCTTGAAGTAAAAAGCCTCTTCGCCGATTACTGAGCCTGCCCCTACAACGACCTTGTCTTCCAACACGACGCCTTCCCCGATCACGGCGTTGGCGTTGATGCGGCAATTGGCCCCAATGATGGCTCCGGGGCCAACGATGGCGCCGGCCGCAATCCAGCTTCCTGCCCCAATGGTTGCGGTAGGGGAAACGTTGTGTGCCCACTGTTGCGCTGGCCGCTCCGCGAGGACCAGACCGTTGTATGCCTTGAAGGGCGCGTCTACGATCAAGAGGGCCTTGCCCGGAGGGCAGGGGCGCAACTGGTCAATCAGGATGACCGAAGCAGCCGAAGAGAGGGCTACGTCGTAGTACTTATGGAAGTCCACAAACGTAAGGTCTCCCGTTTCTACGTGATGGATTTCGTTGATGCCCGTAACGACCAGTTCCCCGTTGCCAACGAGGGTAGCATTGAGTTGGGCAGCAAGTTGGGCGGCAGTGATTGGTTCGCGTAGGCGCATGGGGTGCTTTTTAGGGGCTTTTGAATATTTACAGTTTGCCTAAGGGCAGGGTCTTGTTGGCCTCAATCAGTGACTACGCCCTGTAGTTGAAATTTGTAGTAAGATACGCAGGCTCCGAAGACCCAGCCTTCTTTGCCGTTCTTGAGTTTTACCTTCACCCAAGGGGCGGTTGGGGCAATTTCGCCTAGGTCGATGGTGTAGAGCGAGTCGGTTACTTCCCCCGCAAAGGTCACCTCTTCGTAGAGGCCGAGGCGGGCGATCTTGCTGTTTCTTATACTGGGGCCGGTCCGGACGTTGAGGCCGTTGATGGTGGAGTAGAGCGGAGTTACCCGCTGCACCACAATGTCTGCGGCAGGAACACGGACGATGCTGTCTCCGGGCAACGGTTGCGTGCGCGCGCGCTGCAAGGCGGCGTCTCGCGCTTCCTGCTCGGCGTTTATTTCGGCCCGTATTCTACGCTCTTGCTCGGCGCGGCGCATGGTGTCGATGTAGGTTTCGCGCGCTTCGCGCTCGGCAATCATAGCGTAGTCGCCGTCGTCGCGGCTACATTGCTGCATCGCCCAGATCAGGAAGATCAGGGTAAGCAACGACATGATGATGAAGGGCACGAGGCGGGCGTTGTTCGTTTTTTTTGTGGCCATTGACTTTGTAGGGATGGGTTATGCTGGGCAAAGATAATGGTTGCGGCGGCAGGGCAACTAGGGTTCAGGGTTCAGCAACCAGGATTCAGACTGCCGCTGTTGCATTCTGTTCTCTGACTGCTGAACGCTGAATACTACAACCAAACGGTAGAAAGGCGAAAAACGGCAACCCGCTATGCTCGGCGTATTGGCCTCCCCATTCACTTCCTCCCAAAATCTGCCGGAATCTCTCCCCAGCCCTTGGTGTTCCACTTATAAATTGGGTTGGTAACCTTATTGGCTTTCAACCACGCTTCGGCCCGGTCGATGTATTCGAAGAGTTCTTCGGTTTTTTTCCCGCGCGCTAGGGTTGTTTTGCATTTTGCTTTTTTTACCCAACCGATGGCGATTTGGGAGTCGCTGTAGATCGGCAGTTCCAGCATGTCTTGTCCTTTCAGGAAAGCAAGGGCGTGGACGAGGGCGAGAAACTCGCCGATGTTGTTCGTCCCGAGCGGGAAAGCACGGTGGAAGAGCTGTTTTTTACCACTGGTCGTTACGCCCTGGTATTCCATTTTTCCGGGATTTCCGGAGCAAGCCGCATCAACGCTGATGCTTTGGCTGATGATGCTGGGCGTAGACGGCGCATTGCCTCGGCGGGGTGTTTTGGGGCGCGAACGCAGGTGCGAAGATGGGTTTTTGATGCCCGCCGCTGCCGACTTGATGTAGTTGTTGAAGCTGTTGGCGTAGGCCGCTTCGGCTTGGGCGCGGGAGGGGAAAGATTTGTACTTCGCCCCTTTATAGCCATCAATTTGGCTCTTGGCCTTCCCCCATTCTGTGTACACGCCGGGCTCATGCCCAACCCAGACGACGTAGAACTTTTTTGCTTTTGCCATAATGTAAAGGACGGTTTTCTCTTTGAATTTTCCGGCAGGCGAAGCGACTAAGTCGCTTCGCCTGTCGGAAAATTCAAAGAGAAAACCGCTCTTCCCTCACAAAATGGACTAATCTTGATACATTTGTCGACTTTTCCCCAACTAAACTGTTAGGGTTAAGAGTTGGCGCAAGCAAAGGGTGCTTTTAGGAAGAGATCGCTTCTCTTTAACCTTCATTGCACCTGCGATCGCGCCTTCTTATAAAGAAACATGTGGTCCTTGATGAGGCATTGCCGGAACTCAGGACTGCGCCCAAATTATTACGCATAACGAAACGCACATCATGGCATTTGACATCGATCTGATTAAGAAGGTTTACGCTGACCTTCCCGGCAAAGTTGCCGCAGCCCGCAAAACGCTGGGGCGCCCGCTCACCCTGTCGGAAAAAATACTTTACAGCCACCTACACGCAGAAAGCCCGCTAGACAGCTACAAGCGCGGAAAAGATTATGTAATGTTTGCGCCAGACCGCGTAGCGATGCAAGATGCTACCGCCCAGATGGCCCTGCTCCAGTTCATGATGGCGGGCCGCGACAAAGTCGCCGTGCCTTCCACCGTTCACTGTGACCACTTGATCCAAGCCAAAATTGGGGCAGATACGGACCTTCAGCACGCGATCAATACCAGCAACGAGGTCTTCAACTTCTTGGAGTCAGTTTCCGACAAATACGGCATCGGCTTCTGGAAGCCCGGCGCAGGTATCATTCACCAGGTTGTACTGGAAAACTACGCCTTCCCCGGCGGCATGATGATCGGTACGGATAGCCACACGGTAAACGCCGGCGGCCTCGGTATGGTCGCTATTGGTGTTGGTGGCGCAGACGCCGTCGACGTGATGGCCGGTATGGCTTGGGAGCTCAAGAACCCAAAACTGATCGGTGTAAAACTGACCGGAAAACTATCTGGTTGGTCTGCTCCGAAGGACGTAATCCTGAAAGTAGCCGACATCCTGACCGTGAAAGGCGGAACGGGAGCCATCGTTGAATACTTCGGCGAAGGCGCTAAAAGCATGAGCTGTACGGGCAAAGGCACCATCTGTAATATGGGCGCCGAGATCGGGGCAACCACCTCTACCTTCGGTTACGATGACAGCATGGACCGCTACCTACGGGCAACCGGCCGCGCAGACGTTGCTGATGCCGCAAAGGAAGTAGCAGAGCACCTCACCGCCGACGCGGCGTGCTATGCCGAGCCAGAAAAATACTTCGACCAAGTTATCGAGATCAACCTCTCGGAGTTGAAGCCACTGATCAACGGGCCTTTCACGCCAGACCTTTCTACTGCTGTTGGCTCCGAAATGACGGAAAAAGCAACAACCAACGGTTGGCCACTCGACGTAGAGTGGGGCCTCATCGGGTCTTGTACCAACTCCAGCTACGAAGATTTGTCTCGGGCTGCTTCCATCGCGCGCCAAGCTGTCGATAAAGGACTGACGACCAAAGCAGAGTTTGGCATCAACCCCGGCTCCGAGCAGGTTCGTTTCACGACGGAGCGCGACGGCATCATCAAGACCTTCGAAGACCTCAACGCCAAGATCTTCACCAACGCATGTGGGCCGTGTATCGGCCAGTGGGCGCGTTACAACGACCCCATCAATGCGCCGAAGAACAGCATCATCCACTCCTTCAACCGCAACTTCTCTAAGCGTGCCGACGGCAACCCGAACACCCACGCTTTCGTAGCTTCTCCGGAGATGGTAGCCGCTATCGCAATTGCCGGTCGTCTGGATTTCAACCCGATGACCGACACCCTCACCAACGACAAAGGCGAAGAAGTGATGCTCGATGAGCCAACCGGCTTCGAGCTCCCACCCAACGGTTTCGACGTGAAAGACCGTGGCTTCAACCCGCCGGCAGAAGACGGCAGCGGAGTAGTAGTAACCGTTGAGCCAACATCTGATCGTTTGCAGTTGCTCACACCGTTCACCCCGATCACGAAAGACGACTTGACCGATATGCGCGTCCTCATCAAGGTGAAGGGCAAGTGTACAACAGACCACATCTCTATGGCTGGCCCTTGGTTGAAGTACCGTGGCCACCTCGAAAACATTTCTGAGAACTGTTACACGGGCGCCATCAACTTCTTCAACGAGAAGCCGAACAAGGTCCTCAACTTCGTCAACAACGATTACGTAGCCGTACCAGACTCCGCGAAAGCTTACCAAGCCAAAGGCATCGGCACGGTAGTATTCGGTGAGGAAAACCTTGGTGAAGGTTCTTCTCGCGAGCACGCTGCAATGGAGCCTCGCTTCTTGGGCGTAAACGCGGTGATCGTGAAGTCATTCGCGCGTATCCACGAAACGAACCTGAAGAAGCAAGGCATGTTGGCCCTCACTTTCGTAGACAAAGCCGACTACGATAAAGTGCGCCAAGACGACATCGTTACCATCAAGGACTTCGACCAAATGGCACCGGGTAAAACCCTGACCATCAAGTTGGACCACCACGACGGCACCAACGATGAGTTCGAGGTAGCCCACACCTACAACGCTGCCCAGATCGACTGGGTCCGCGCTGGTTCTGCCCTGAACAAGATTCGGGAGGATGTGGCTGCTGGGAAATAGTTACACAGTCTGCTAATCAGATAGTCAAATAGCCGTTCGTAACTGTTTGACTATATGACTGCTTGACTTTGAAAACCCGCTTCTGAGCTTCGGCTTGGGAGCGGTTTTTTTATGTCTTTTCACGACTACTTGGAGGTGAAATCAACTGCCCAACAAGAAATAGAACGATAAGCTGAAGCAGCAACTTCTCATCAAGCAACGTTCTTGAAGTATGTACCGACAAATCCTTTTCTTCGTTTCTGTTTGTTTGCTATTTACCAATTTCTCGTGCCCAGAGGAGTGTGAAAGCCTATTCTTTGGTGGAAACGCTGGTGCTACGTTGGCCATAGAACTTTCCGACGCTACGGAGATTCATGCCGTGAACGATGTTTTAGAGCTAAACGCTCAGTTCTCCGCCATCATTGATGCTCCCGGAGGGCAGACCTACCAAATCAGTGAAAACGGCGGGCTGATCATTGCCGAAGTGTATCGGATCAACCCGGATACATTTCTTCTGGAGCCTGCACTGGATGCTTTTACGGTAGAAATTCAAGCGGGGGAGCTACTTCCTACCCCTGTAGAAGACAACCTCAACGGGGTTGTACGTACGCAGTACCGCTGCCCCGATCAAAGCTGCTCCTTTCGTCAGTCTTTTCGCGTCCTTACTCCGGGGTCTTACGTCATTCGTGTATCTGGCGGGCCGATAGATGAAATTCAGGCAAGCTTTAATTACTGCGAATCCCCTAATCTATCGGTCACTACCTTAGCTGGCGGAGGAAATTTAGGACCAGCTAGTACAGAGACTTTCTTTGAGACACCTTACGGCAGGGGCTTCGGGCCTTTCTTCAATTCGTGGATCCCCATGGAGGGCGCCCCTAATGCCTATTTTTTCACCGTAGAATAAACAGCAATGAGAGCATTTTATCTGGTAAGCTGTTTGTTGATCGCCTGTGTATTGAGCGGGCAGTCTGACCGTGGAGAATACCGTTCTACCATTTGGGCCGCAGAAGTAACGGCTGGAAGCAATGTTGCGTTGGGCTACAAGCCCCTACTGAGCCGAATTACGGTGAGCGGCCGTACGCCGTTACCCAGCTGGCGGGCTGGCGTCTGGGCAACCATGGCCGGGCGGCAAAGCAGAAGTGTATTGCTGTTTGGGTTGGATGTTTTTCGGGATGAGACCGATTTGCTCGACTATCGCCAGGCCTCTCGATCTCTTTTAAACCTCTTCGAAACGGTAGACGGTGCCGAAACCCGCGTCCGGGAAGGAACCTTAGCGGTTCGCGAAACTCATCTACGAGTAATAATCGCGCACCGAATCACCATTAGAAAGTTTGACGTCCAGTACGGTTTATCTGTTTCTGGCCGTGTTGGTGGTGAGCAGACGTACGATTTCCAGCAAACTACCACCTCTTGGCTGGACCCAGCAACTGGTGGGCATATTGTATTTGCAGAGCCGCTGGTCAGCAACGGCAGCCTAACCTTCTCTGAAAATCAGCTGGCTAAGAACACTTACCTCGGTTTATCATTGGGCGGCGGCTACTCCATCAGGCCACGGCTGGGGGTACGCATAGAGTGGGAGCTGGGGGTTCACCTACGCAACGGTGCTTTAATCAGTAACCGATATAAACAGTCTCATCAGCGGCTAGGCCTATTCTTGAGCTATAGGCTCTTCGGTGAGTCTGAAGTCAGATAGTCAAGCAGTCAGATAGTATCTCATGGCTGTTTGACGATATGACTTTAAAAACCCGCTTCTGAGCTGAAACTCAGAAGCGGTTTTTTTATGCCATCAATAGATTCTTCTTTGTTAAGGGTGTATTCTGTGCAACATCAAAACAAATTGGTGGCATTTTGCGACAACTTTTGTCTCAAAATAGGGGTTAATATGGTATAATCTATCCACGTACTGCTTTATCTGACCTAAAAAGCTGGAAGGCTCCTGTCTGTTATTTCTTGATGAAATTCAGGAATCGCCGGAAGCCATCTTTCGGCTGCGGTATTTTTATGAGAGACTGCCCCATATTCATGTGATCGCAGCGGGATCCTTGCTTGAATTTTCCTTTGGAGGAGTAAAAAGTATGCCGGTTGGCAGAATAAGTTATTACTATTTGTATCCGCTTACTTTCGAGGAATACCTGCGGTGGGTTGGTCAGGAAATAATAGCAGATCGGCTCAACGAAGTTCCGTTACCCAAGTTCATGCAAGACTTAGTTTTTACTGAATTTCACAGGAGTAAGTGGCTAGGCCATTAGTGGAACAAGTTCAATAAAAAAAACCGCTCAAAAGCCGTGGCTCTTGAGCGGTTTTTATCCTATTGAGGTTTTGCGCTTACTGCGCCATCTCCAGCATAGAGATGTACTTGTCTGCTTGTGCGGCTTCGGGGCTTTGCCCGAAGTCCGTTTTGAGGCGTTTGAATACTTCTAGTGCTTCGGCGGTCTTGTTTTCGTGGCGTAGCAGTAGGCCGAGCTTATTGAGGTAGTAACCAGCGGTTACGAAGTTCTTACCGGCGGCATCTACAGCTTTGTTGTAGTTGCTGGCGGCGGCGTCCATATTCCCGAGTTCGCTTTCAGCATCCCCCATTACGCCATACTTCATGGCGGGGAGAAGTTCTCCTTTAGCATCGAACGACTTGGCGTAGTCTAGTGCGGCTTCGTACTTACCTACGTTGAGGTAAGAAACGGCGGCGTAGTAGTTAGCTAGGTTACCAGCTTCGGTGCTGCCGTACTCGTCAACGATCTGGACGAAGCCGAGGCCTCCTTGTCCGGGGTTTACGAGTGCTAGGTTGAAGCTGTCGCGCTCAAACTGAACCTGCGCCTGCTGCATTTCTGCCATAGCGTTTTCCTCAGCAGGAGCCTGTACTAAAGTCTTGTAGATGAAGTAACCAGCGATGAGCAGAGCGATGGCGATGGCTCCGAAGACGATGGCGTTACGGTTGCGTTCAAAAAAGTCGAGACCTTGATCGCGCACCTCTACAAGGTCAACAAGGGTTTCATCACCCTCAAGAACGGGGGCGGAGGTGCCGCGTGGGCGGCCAGTACTTGGCGTGCCCTGTGGGCGGCGGCCGATGTTATTCTTCTTTGCCATTTTCTCTTAATTTAGCAAGGCCCGAATCAGCGGGGCCCATAAAGCGAGCGCAAAGATAAGTAATGTCGTCGTATTCTGTTTGTCTGGATAAAAATCCTTCGGATTTTACTCAGACAAACAGAATACAACGCCGCCGCCCCCTTCCTGATGTTCAGCAAGGGGGCGGCGAAATTAAAACTCTGTGTAGGCCCAGAGGGCTGCTTCCTTACGTCAGGAATGGGTAAGGCGCAGAGTAGTTGTCGGTGTAAAGTGTGTCTGCGGAAGGGAAGTCGCTTTCTTCGGCGAACTTAGCTGCTTCTGCCACTTCGGCTTTCACGCTGTCCTTGATTGCTTTGACTTCGGCTTCGGTAGCGAGGCCGTTGTCGATGATCAGTTTTTCGGTGACTTTGATGGGGTCACGCTCTTGGTACTGGCGCAGTTCGGTTTTTTCGCGGTACTTGGCCGGGTCGGAAACCGAGTGGCCTTTGTAGCGGTAGGTTTCGATGTTGAGGTAGTATGGGCCTTTACCAGCGCGGATGTGCTCTGCGGCACGGCTGATGGCCTCGTGTACGGCGGCGGGGTCCATGCCGTCTACGCTTTCGCTTGGCATGTTGAAGCTAGCACCGAGATTGGTCATGTCGGTTACGTTACTGGTCCGTTCTACGGAAGTACCCATCGCGTAGCCATTGTTCTCACAAATGTAGAGTACGGGGATTTTCCAGGTCATGGCCATGTTCCAACTTTCCCAGAGTGCGCCTTGGCGGCTTGCGCCGTCGCCAAACATGGTAACACAGAGGTTCTTGGTGCCTTTGTAGCTTTCGGCCATCGCAATGCCCGTACCGATAGGAATCTGTGCACCAACGATGCCGTTGCCCCCGAAGTACTTATTCTCTTTGCTGAAGAAGTGCATAGACCCACCTTTGCCTTTCACAATACCGGTCTCTTTGCCGAACAGCTCGGCCATGGCTTCCTTCATCGTTACGCCTCGGCCAATGGCCGTGCCGTGCTGGCGGTACGCCGTCACGATACCGTCATCTTTTGTGATGGCACTTTCCATTCCGGCAGCAACGGCCTCTTGGCCGATGTAAACGTGGCAGAAGCCACGAATCTTCTGCTGACCATAAGCCATCAGTGCGCGCTCCTCAAAACGGCGAATACGCAACATCAAGGTATACCATTCTATGTACTGCTCAGCGCTGTACTTGAGGCCTTTAGCCGTTCCGTTCTTCTTGGCGGTCGTGGATTTTTTTGCCCGCGTTGTCGTTTTCTTTGTTGCTGTTGCCATACTGAGTTAGCGAATTTTCGCAGATTAAGGTTACGTTACTCGTTAAATATAGGTTGCCTGACGGAGAATCAGCACTGACCTCCAGTTTTATAACCCACGTTTGGCTGCTTGGTTTGCAGTGGGCGAGGTGAATTGGGAAAATAATTGGATGTTTCCGGGCGCAGAATTAGGCTCGGCAGCGGGTGCAATGATGGTTGAGGCGTTCTTAGGGGCAACTTGTAGGACAGCGAGGTAGCGTATGTATTCTAGCTTGTAGGGCAAACTATTTATGCTGCCTCTTTTAGTAATTTGGCTTGAATTACTGGCGGAACCCAACCTACTTTTAGGAAGTCAAATGTTACTCCTTTTTTCATGAGCTCTTCAAAAGGCTCTTCTTCAGTAGTGTTTTCGAGCAAAACAATCTTACCATCTTCTTCTAGCAAAAAATGGAGTAGTACTAAGAAAACCCAGCGCGCTTTGGTGTGGCCATACTCCAGTACTTGAAAATGACGCTTATCAGCACTGATGATTACATTAGCGACTGTTTCTGATTCGCCATTGTTACATAGGCTAGTGAATTCATAAAGGTAGGATTCCAGTATTTCCTGATGCTTCTCTACTCTATCCATTTTACTATACTTTGGTCAACTTCGTTAAAAACAAACATTTGGAGCTGTTTGTTTTCAAAGACTCTTTTCAGAAATGGCTTTTCGTTTAGGAGGTTATAAAAAGTCTGTGGTAATGCCGCAAACAGCTCTCTCTCTGGGTCTTGTTCTTCTAATACAAGCAAGTACATGTCTATTTGACCCAAGAGCTTTTGGGTCTCGTTGATGATACTTGCTCCGGTGAAACTCTTTATCTCGACAGCTATTCTTCTATCTTTTAGCTCTGCACCGATAATGGTCATTTCGGCTGCTAAGTCAATCTCAAGCTTGGTGTCGTCAATGTAGAACCTAAGCGGATCGTCAGTGATCGTCCAGCCATCTTTTACAAGTGCGGCAACAACTATATCATGATAAACATCTTTTCGGGCCATGTCCTACAAATATACGAAGGTGTTACCCAATCCCATGTTTCTCAATTCGCCGATAAAGCGCAGCCCTCGTCAGGCCCAACTCGCGTGCGGTAGCGGCAATTTCTCCGCCGTTGCGGCCCAGCGCGACTTTGATCATCTTCACTTCCATCTCTTCTAGTGTCATGCCGCCGGGGGCGAAGGCCTTGTCTGAGGCCATCGTTTGGCCCCGGTCCATGTCTTCTACTTGAACGACGGTTGCGGGGGCGAGAATGGCGGTTCGTTCTACAAGGTTTTGTAACTGACGGATGTTGCCGGGGAAGGGCTGCCGGCGGAGCCAAGCCTTTGCCTCGCGGCCCAGCTCTAGTTTTGGCCGGTCGTAGCGTTTTTTAGCGCCAGCGAGGAAGTGTTCGGCGAGCGGTACGATGTCGTCTGGCCGCTCCCGGAGGGGCGGCAAGTGGAGATGGATTAGGTTGATGCGGTAGAGGAGGTCTTCGCGGAAGGTACCAGCGGCTACCATGCTCTGCAAATCTCGGCTGGTAGCCGAGACGATGCGGACGTTGGTCTTGCGCGCTTTGCTTTCGCCCAAGCGTTCGTATTGGCGCTCTTGCAATACACGGAGGAGCTTTACTTGGGCAGCGGGGTCGAGATCACCGATCTCGTCGAGGAAGAGCGTGCCGCCTTCGGCTAGTTCAAAGCGCCCCTTGCGGTCTGAGCGAGCATCGGTGAAAGCGCCAGCTTTATGGCCGAAGAGTTCGCTCTCAAACAGCCCCTGCGGTACGCCGCCTAGGTTGACGGCCACGAAGGGCTTCGCCGCCCGCTTCGAGGCGAGGTGAATGGCCTCCGCAACGAGTTCTTTGCCCGTGCCGCTCTCGCCGGTAATGAGGACCGAGGCTTGGGTCTGGGCAACGCGCTTGGCTTGCTCTAGTACGGAGAGTAGGGCCGAAGATTCACCAACGATGCCAGCAAAGGGTTCATTGCTTTCGTTAACCTGCTCTGCACCTACGGCCGCGCCCGTATTGACACCTAAGAAATCGTGCCAAACCGGGTACTTGTCTAACTGAATGGCTACTGCGTTGAGCAGCTCCCTATTGTCCCATGGCTTAGCGATGAAGTCGCGCGCACCAGCTTTCATTCCCTCTACCGCAAGCTGAACGGTAGCCCAGCCCGTCATCTGAATTATCGGCAAATTGGGGTACTGCCCAAGGATTCGTTTCAGCAGCCCCATACCATCTTTCCCACTGGTGTCAATGGTGAAATTCATGTCTAGTAAAACCAAAGACGGTCGGTGCTCCACGATGGCGGGCATTGCTTCGGCTGGTCTTGAAACACTCTTAACACCGTAGCCCGCCCGCTTCAGCAGCAGCTCCAAACTGGTGGAAACCATGGTGTCGTCGTCGATGATGAGGATGTTGTGAGGCATGGGGTTTAGTATTAGGTTGTGTAATCTGCCTATAAATTAGTCCGCCGACTATTATCAAAACGCGCAGCGTTTTTATAAGCCCCTCCCCCGTGGGGAGGGGTTTAGCTGCGCTGCTGCCTACGGCGGTGGGGAGGGGGTTTGCGCGCGGAGACAATTCATTACAGATTACACACCCCGGGTTTAGTATATGAATTAGGCAGTTTTGGGGCGGCTTAGGGATGCAGGAGTGTGGTAGTCTTGAAGTCGGTGCCAACCGTTACAAGATTACCAGACCACAAAACTATTCTACTCTCCAGCAGCTTCAAAAGCAGCAACCACCTTCCCCATCCGGCGGGCGTTAGCGCCCATATCGCTGTGTCCTACGCGGCTTGCGCTGCGGTAGTGAATCAGTTTTGCTTCTTCATCGAAGAGGAACTCTACGTCGTCGATGAAGGGGATGATGCGGGTCTTGAAGGTGTAGTGGAGGTAGTTGTCGGCTTCCGTTTTGAGGCTGGTGCGCGGCATTCCGTCAATGGCCTTCATTAGGCGGGCTTTTGCGTCTGCCATAGAGCCGGTGTAGGCGATGGGGTCGTGCTTTTTGGCTTCTTGGTCTGTTTGTGTACTTACGCAGTTGGGGCTTTGGGGGCAAGGCTTAAGAGCGGTGGGCATATTGAAGCTGGCGTAGATTGTACTAGAGAGGGCTTCTTTGTCGGCAGCGGTAAGGGCTTGGTTTAAGCTAAGACTGGCCAGCCGCTTGTCGTCGTCGATGCCGCGTACTTCGGCAAGGAGCTCAGGGCCTTCGCTCTTCCAGACGTAATGAATTAGGCCATAGTTTTTCACCCCAATCAGTGGGCTAATCCGGTAAGCATTGTCTTCGTCTGCCTTTTCGTAGGAATGGGTAAGGCCGCTGGAGGTAACTTCGTAAACGGGGTAATCTCCTACGTTCACTTGGCTAATTTCGGCAATGTGCCGGTCTCCGCTAATGAGCAGCGGCAGGTTTGGCCGGGTGGTATTCAGTAGGGCCAGGATTTTTTTGCGAGCGTTGGGGAAGTTAGCCCATTTCTCGAAGCCATGCTCTTCGGGCAGCACCTGTATGCTGCTTGCTATCAGGTGGGCTGCGGCTTCGTTTTTTTGCAGTTCAGTCTCCAGCCAAGTCCATTGGGCTTCGCCCAATATGTCGCCGTTTTCGTTTTGGCCGTAGCGGTGGCCTTCTTTGGTGGGCGGTACTACGGCGTCGCGGAAGTAGCGGCTGTCTAGCAAGATGACCTTCACGGTTCGTTCACCTTCTCCTACTAGGTAGCTTTGGTATCCGCCCTCTCGTTCGCGCACGGCCGCATCTGCGGGGACATCCAAGAACGCAAGCAAGTGGTCCTTTGCCGCAACCTTGTGTTCGTATTCTTTACCGCCGTCGTTTAATCCGTAATCGTGGTCATCGTAAATGCCGTAGACGTGGTCTACTTCTTGGATGAACGCCGCGTATTTGGGCGCCTTCTTCTGGATGCTGTATTGTTCCGGGATGCCGTCAATGCCATACTTGTCGGCATAAATAATATCTCCCAACCAGAGCCAAGCGTCGGGCTTGTGGGCACTGATCATGGGCCAGTAGTCTTGGGGTTCGCTCTGGCGGTTGCAACTGCCGAAGGCAATGGTGGTCACGTCTGTACCAGACGGAGCGGCCTCCATTTGCAATACTGCGGGGCGGACGGACTCCGAGACTTTCGCCTGCCAGTAGAGGAAAGCAAAAGCGGCAAGCACTAGGGCGAGAATGATCTTCAAACTTGTTTTAAACATAACGGCGGCGTACTAATTCGATAAATTCACGAGCGGTTTCTTTCTTGTCTTCTTCTACCCAGTCAAAGCGGCGGGCCAAACTCTCCATCACTGGCTGTGCGGCGGCTTCCGAGCCGGAGGCGTTCAGTGTGCGCAGGGTGGTGTTTAGGAGTTCGTTGTCTCCGCCAAAAAGGTCACGGGTAAACAATACCCGGTTGTTGATGGTGAGCGATTTGGTCAAATCTTTCAGCGGTTGGCGGCCGAAGGGGCTGGCGTGTGGGTCTTCCACGAAGAGTTCTTTCACTGGGCCAGACGCTGCGGGAGCGGGCGGAGGAGGAGGTGTTGGGGCTGGGCTTGGTGTTGGCGCGGGGGGAGGCACCGGTTTTGGCACTTCCGCAGCAGGTGGCGGCGGCGGTGGCGGGGTAGGAGCCGGAGCAACTACGGGCGGCTTCACGGCAGCGACCGTAGGAGTTGGCGGCGGAGTATAAGCCGGAGCCGGAGGCGCGGCCGCAGGTGCGGGGGCCGGTGGAGGCGCTACGGTCTTCTCCCTCCGAGCAACCCCTCCCTCGGCGTACAGCTCGTACAATTCCCTCAAGTACCCAAGCATCAAATCTCGTTCCATAGCGGAGAGCTTGCCCCCTTCGTCTAGTTGAAGGCTCTTGTGCAGGGCCGTAATGCGGCTGATAAGACGGTTGGCGGAAGATTGAGACATATAAGTTTGGGGGTTGGTTAGTTAGTAAACTGGTTCGTTGGCAAGACAGTTTCGGATGCCATACTTAAGCGGTACTTTTACGCGAAGATAATTTATCCTTTCGGTTCGGTCGTCGCGTAATCAGTCGCATTTTGATAAAGCGACCATCCTTAATTAAAAGACTAACGAACTAAAACACTAAAAAACTATGTTTCTGGAGCCTCACTTCAGCGGTCAACGCAGCGGATGGATAGAAGTTATCTGTGGTAGTATGTTTTCTGGGAAAACGGAAGAACTAATCCGCCGCCTAAAACGCGCCCGCATCGCGGGCCAACACGTAGAGGTCTTTAAACCCCGAATTGACACCCGCTACGGAGAGTCTGAGGTAGTTTCCCATGACCGCAACTCCCTGCTAGCAACCCCGATCTCCGACACCAAAAAACTCCTCAACGTCTCCGCCGATGTAACCGTCGTTGGCCTAGATGAGGCACAGTTCTTCGAAGACGCCGTAGTTGACAACGTCATAGAACTCGCCAACCGGGGCAAACGGGTCGTCATTGCTGGCCTTGATATGGACTTCCGGGGCAAGCCCTTCGGCCCCATCTGCCAATTGCTGGCCGTAGCGGAATACATCACTAAGGTACACGCCATCTGCTCCCACTGCGGCGCACTGGCCACCCATTCCTACCGCAAAACCCAAAACCAAGACACCGTCGTACTCGGCGAAACGGACCTCTACGAAGCCCGCTGCCGGCGGTGCTACGGCATGGGCAACATCCTAGATTTGAAGTAGCCCGCGCTACAGATGTTCTACTTTCATGCAGTGAAAATAGACGCTTTATTACGTCTCGTTTTCACATGCGCGAAACGTGAGCCTCAAAAGCTAGGGTGTGTAATCCGCCTATAAATTTAGTCCGCCGACTATCATCAAAACGCGCAGCGTTTTTATAAGCCCATCCCCCGTGGGGAGGGGTTTGGGGAGGGGGTTTGTGCGCGGAGACAATGCACTACAGATTACACACCCTAGGCCTAAGCGCTCTAATAACCCTTCGGGCTGAAGCCCGAAGAACCTTCACGTGCTGAAGCTCGAACAACCAATTAAGCGAAAATTCGCTACTTTGCGGATCTAAACCTTAAAGTCAAGCAAAAAGATGTCTCAGTACCCCAAGTTATTCCAACCCCTCGATCTCGGCTTCACCACCCTGAAAAACCGCGTCTTGATGGGGAGCATG
>CALEDI010000004.1 GCA_937949535.1 uncultured Lewinella sp.
TTCGGGGTAGACTTGTGCGTAGTTGAAGGGGTAGATTTTGTAGTTGAGTAAGTCTATATGCGCGGCCTCCAGTTGTTTGGCCAGTTTTTGGGCTACTTGGTAGGTGTCGCCTTTGGGGCGGGCGGAGGCTTGGAGGAGGAGGGGGTACATGAGTCAAGCGGATATGAAATAGAATATTACACCCAAGATAGACATGGTGATGGCCGCCAAGCCATACTTCTCGCCGCCATACTTCGTCGGCAGCTTAGAAAACAGGTAAGCCCCGCCGAAGGCAATGAGGTAGACTAATGGCCAGAACAGCCATACGTTGGTTTCGTTGGAGCCGCATTGCCAGCAGAAGATCAGCCAGCCTAAAATAACGGTTAGGTAGAGGCTGCTCAGCCAGATGGCTACACTGGTAATAATTGTAAACAGGTAGGATAGCATTTTCATACGGCTGAGTTTTTAGCAGATCCGGCTTCGGCCGGAGCCTCATCAATAAGGTTCCGGCCGAAGCTTAGGCCTACCCAACTTCGGCATAAATGCCGAAGAAACCAACTACACCTTCCCAACCGCTAAAACCGCTGTTTCCTCCCCCGGCAATTCCAACGTTTCCCCATCAACGTCCCCGTCTAAGACGAGGCTGTCGGCGAGGACTTCGGCGGAGATGTAGGCTTTGTAAGCGGTAGCGGCGGCCTCTACGGCGGGGGAGCCTTGGAGGCGGACACGGATGCGGTCAGTCACCTCGAAGCCGAGGTCTTTACGCATGTTCTGGATGCGGTTCACGAGCTCGCGGGCGAGGCCCTCTTTGGCCAGTTCTTCAGTAACGGTAACGTCTAGCGCGACGGTGATCTCGCCGTCGGTAGCGACCTTCCAGCCGGGGATGTCTTCGGTAGCGATCAAAACGTCTTCGGCGACAAGGACGAGGTCTTCGCCGTCTAAGGACAAGGTAGCTTCGCCAGCCGTTTCGATGCCTTTGATGATGGCCTCGGCGTTAGCGCCGATCAGCTTAGCCACGTCTTTCATGCGCTTGCCAACTTTCTTGCCGAGAACACGGAAGTTGGCCTTGATGCTCTTCTTCAGGAAGTCGCCGTCGGTTAGGAATTCGACTTCCTTGATGTTGGTCTCGCTCTTTACGATGTCGGCAACGGCCGCGACGTGGCGCTGGAAGTCTTCGTCCGTTGCCGGAACGAGGATTTTTTGCAGCGGCTGGCGAACGCGGAGGTTGTCGGCCTTGCGCAGACTCAGGGTGAGGGAGCTGATGCGCTGGGCGTAGCCCATGCGGGTTTCGAGGTCTTTGTCGATCTGGCTTTCGTCTACGCTCGGCAGGATGTCGAGGTGGACGGAGTTGGCCGTGCCTTTAACGTTCTCAGCACCTGCGGCCGCGCCCGTCAAATCTTGGTAAAGCCGCTCCGCGTAAAAGGGCGCCACTGGAGACATGAGGCGGGCAACCTGCAACAAGCAGCCGTAGAGGGTATTGTAGGCAGCGCGTTTGTCTTGGCTCATTTCGCCCTTCCAGAACCGGCGGCGACACTGCCGCACGTACCAGTTGGAAAGCTCCGCGTTGACGAAGTTTTCGATGGCGCGGCAAGCCGGCGTCGCGTCGTAAGCCGCGTAGAGTTCGGAGACTTCCTTGGTGAGCGTATTGAGGCGAGAGAGGATCCAGCGGTCGATTTCGGGGTAGTCCTTGAACGCCATCTTGTTCTTCGGGTCCGCTACGTCGTAGCCATCGATGTTGGCGTAGAGGGCCAAGAAGTTGTAGGTGTTGTGCAGCGTACCGAAGAAGACCCGGCGGACTTCCTGGATGCCTTCCTCGTTGAATTTGAGGTTGTCCCACGGGTTGGCGTTGCTGATCATGTACCAGCGCGTAGCGTCGGCACCGTACTGGTCGATGGTCTTAAATGGATCGACGGCGTTGCCGAGGCGCTTCGACATTTTCTTGCCGTTCTTGTCCAAGACAAGCCCGTTGGAAACTACGTTTTTATAGGCTACGGAGTCGAAGACCATCGTGCCGATGGCGTGGAGGGTGTAGAACCAACCACGGGTTTGGTCTACGCCTTCGGCGATGAAGTCGGCGGGGAAAGCCCCCCGACCCCCAAAGGGGGAGACCCGCTCGACACCGTTAGCCAGCATGGCCTTCGTGAATGTCGGACAGGACGCCATTTTATGCTTGATTGCTCCGAGAACTTGCTGAACATCATTCAGAACAGCTTCATTTCTAAAGCGGATCATCTGGTAGCCTTTCTGCTTTAAGATTGAAGTACGCTGTCGGCCGTTTTCAATGGCCTCAGGGGTGTCATGAACGCCTCCGTCAACTTCTACGATCAGTCGTTTTTCAAGACAAATAAAGTCAACGATGAAGTTGCCAACAATATGCTGCCGTCTAAATTTATAACCCTCAAGTTGCTTATTTGAAAGCTCCGCCCACAATGCTTCTTCGGCAGGAGTAGCATCCTCTGTTCGCATCTTCTGAGCATACTCTTTGAGCTGGAGATAGGTCATCGGGTTGGCCGTCTGATAAACGGGAGGCTCTTCAGTAGTTCCCCCTTTGGGGGCTAGGGGGCCGGGGAATCCCCACTGCGCATACGGCATAGACCCACTATCAAACCAAACATCAATCAGGTCAAGCTCCCGGACCAGTTTCTTGCCGTTCTGGAAGAGGACAACTTCGTCGATGTACGGACGGTGCAAGTCGTTGGGTACGGATTGATCGAGACCGAGTGCGGCGTTGGCAACGGTGATGGCGGCGTCTAGCTCAGCGATGGAGCCGATGCAGACTTCCTCCGTGCCGTCTTCGCTGCGCCAGATTGGGAGCGGAATGCCCCAGTAGCGCGAGCGGCTCAGGTTCCAGTCGTTGAGGTTTTCGAGCCATTTGCCGAAGCGGCCGGTGCCTGTGCTTTCGGGCTGCCAGTTGATGGTGTCGTTGAGCTGGCTCATCCGTTCTTTGACGGCGCTGGCCTTGATGAACCAACTATCTAGCGGGTAGTAAAGTACGGGCTTGTCGGTCCGCCAACAATGGGGGTAGCTGTGGTTATACTTGGCTACGTTGAAGGCCTGGCCCACGGTTTTGAGGTGGATGGCGATGTCTACGTTTACGTCTTTATAGTCTGGGTCGTCTTTGTAGTTTTTTACGTGGCGGCCGGCGAAGAGGCCAGCGTCTTCGGTGAATTTTCCTTGCTTGTCTACCAGCGTTAGGGAGCCGATGCCGTTGGCTTTGCCAACGGCCATATCGTCTTGGCCGAAGCTGGGGGCGGTATGGACGATGCCGGTGCCGGCGTCGGTGGTCACGAAGTTGCCAGTGATGATGCGGAAGGCATCGCCATCGGTTGGCGTTGGGCCTTCGAGGAGTTGCTCGTAGCGGAGGCCAGCTAGCTGGGTGCCGGAGAAGGGCGCGCTCATGGCCTCAATGACGGGTTGGTTGTGGCCGCCGAACCATTTGGAGACGAGTTCTTTGGCGAGCACCACGTCGTTGGCTTCGCCGGTGTACTGGTTTTTGGTGCGGACTTTTACGTACTGGATCTTTGGCCCGACGGTGAGGGCGGTATTGCTCGGCAGGGTCCAGGGCGTCGTCGTCCAGGCGATGATGTGTACTTCGGAGCTGTCTTCGGAACCCATCATTCCCCCCCAGCCCCCCGAAGGGGGGAGTTCTTCGTCTTCAAGGGCTGTCTTGCTCCCCCCTTCGGGGGGCTGGGGGGGAGTTACGGGCAGGCTCCAGAGCCAGCCAAAATCGCTTGCTTTGGTCGCCTTGAACATCGCGACCACCGTCGTGTCGCTCACGTCTTGATAAGCACCGGGCATGTTGAGTTCGTGAGAGCTAAGGCCGGTGCCCGCCGCCGGAGAGTACGGCTGGATGGTGTAGCCTTTATACATCAGGCCTTTGTCGTAGATCTGCTTGAGTAACCACCAGACAGACTCCATGTATTCCTTCTCGTAGGTCACGTAAGGGTTCTCTAGGTCGACCCAGTAGCCCATCTTCACGGTGATGTCGTCCCAGATGCCCTTGAAGCGCATCACGGTTTCTTTACAAGCTTTGTTGTAGTCGTCTACCGAGATCTTGGTGCCGATGTCTTCCTTCGTGATGCCCAGTTCAGATTCTACCTTCAGTTCGATGGGCAGCCCGTGGGTGTCCCAGCCGCCTTTGCGCTCTACGCGCTTTCCGGTCAGGGTTTGGTAGCGGCAGAAGATGTCCTTGATCGTCCGTGCCATCACGTGGTGAATGCCTGGCTTACCGTTGGCCGAGGGTGGCCCTTCGTAAAAGACGAAGGAGTTGTCGATGTCCCGCTCCTCGATGCTGCGCTTAAACACATCGTTCTTTTCCCAGAATTCCAGGATTTGCTTGTCTACTTCGGGGAGGCTGAGGCTTTTGTACTCTTTGAACATGTTGCAGATTATCAGGTTGCAGGTTGCAGGTTACAAGTTGCAGGTTGCAGGTTACAAGTTGCAGGTTGGGCGCGAGACCTGCAACCTGTAACTTGCAACTTGTAACCTGCAACTTGCAACCTGCAACTTGAAAAAAAAGCTCCGGCGGAAGCGTGTCCGTCGGAGCTTTCATGCTGTATCACAAACAGCGGCTACCTACGGACGCGAAGCGCCGTTGATAATTATGCCGCAAATAATTCGTGCTACTAACATAGTGCAAATGTAACAAGTGATTTTTAAATGGACAGCTTTGGTTCTCTGCACACAGAAGCTTGCACCCTGGATGCTGAACGCTCTTTCCCCCGTACCTTTACCTTCGCATACCAAACCAAACAAATGAAAACGGCCTTCTTCGCCCTACTGTTTCTCGCTACGTCAGCCCTTCCTGCTCAGGGTACGCTCCTGACCAGCGTAGTGAACGGCGACATCGAAATTGAAAACTGCGCCCGCATCAACGACCGGGAGGTGCAGTTTGGCCCTGCGGTATACGGAGACAACCTCGTCTTCCTTACCCGGCCGAGATTTGGGAATACCGACCCGCTGACGCGCAAGACCTACTTCAAGCTCTTTTCCGCACCGCTGAGCCGCGACGGAGTACCGGGGCGGGCGAAGAAGTTCTCCGTCGAACTCAGCTCGAACTATAACGAAGGGCCGATGTCTTTCACCAATCAAGACCGCGTAATCTTCTTCACCCGCACCCAACTCGACGACGGCGCAACCATCGAGGACCTGAACGGGAACGCCAACCTCGGCATCTATTCCGCTTACCGCGCGGAATACGACTGGGCCGATGTGCTCCCCCTGCCCTTCAACAGTAGAAACTTTAGCAACAAAGACCCCTCCGTTACGCCCGACGGGAAGCGGGTGTTCTTCTCCAGCAACCGCGAAGGCGGCTACGGCGGCTATGACCTTTATTTCTCCGACTTCTTCGAGGGCCGTTGGAGCAACGCCATCAACTTGGGCCCAGACATCAATACCGAAGGCAACGAAGCCTTCCCCCACATTCACTCCAGCGGGCGGTTGTTTTTTTCCAGTACCGGCCATGGTGGCCTCGGTGGTTATGATCTCTTCATGATTGACCTCAGCGGCCGCCGCTGGGGAGACGTCATCAACCTACCTGAGCCCGTCAACTCTCCGGCAGACGACGTAGGTATTGCCCTTACACCCGATGGGAAGCGGGCCTACTTGGCCTCCAACCGGTCAGAAGGTATGGGCGAAGACGATATTTACCTTCTGCGCCTGAAGCGCGGCATCCTGTCTTTACAAGGGCCCGATATTGACGGGGAGACCTTCACGGTTTACGACGGCGCGAACAGCCGCCGAGTTAGCGGTGCTCAAATCTGGTTTGAAGAAGTAGCCCCCTCCGGGCGGCTCCCCGCCAGCTACTACTCCTTCCAACTTAAACATAAGGTTACCAGCAAAGCGCTCCTGCCAGTCGTGAAACCCATTGGCCTGTTGCCGCCGTCTGCCCTACGGACCGACCGCGAAGGCAGCGTCCGCTTGGAACTAACCGTCGGTAAAACTTACGAGCTGAGGGTCTATAAAAACGGCTTTGCGCCGGGTGTACTCCGCTTCAACTACAATAAGGAAGGGCCGAGCCGCCCGTTGGTAATGACGCTCAAGCCCAACAATTGCCGGATAGTTTCTGGCCGGATGCTAGATGTGCAGGGCGGCGGTATTGAGGAAATGCCCGTCCAGTTTCGGCCCGAAAACTGCAACTCGGCCAGCATATCTACCATTACGGATGCGGCGGGCAACTACCAGGTTTGTTTGCCTACCGGCTGCGACTTCGTCGCCATCGCTGGCCGCCCAGGTTACGAAACCGGAAACGCCAAACTAACCGCCCAACAACTATTAGCAAATGAACGGCCCGTTTTTGATATGGGCCTGAAAGCCGAAGGAAACATCAGCCGCCAAGGGCTGAACTCCCCCGGCGCTACGCTTTCTTTGCCCGGGCTGAACTTCTTCAACGGCACGGCCATCCTGCAAGAGAACCTCTCTTCTGACCTCGACATCATCCAACAATTGCTAAGTGCTCGCCCAGATATGACGCTCATTCTGACGGCCCACGTTGACGGTATGAAGTCTTCCGCAGAGTTGGTTCGGTTGGGCCAACAACGTGCTGAGGCCGTTCGGCAAGCACTGCTGCGCCGGGGCGTAGGCAGCAACCGCCTCCGTACCGTTTCTTACGGCAACGCGAACCGCCTACGAGAATGTACGAGCTGTACGGCGCAGGACTTTGCGGCCAACTCTCGGATGGAGGCGAAGGTGGTGCGGTAATGCGAACCAAGTTTAGGCCCTAAGTTTTTTGAGGCGCGAACGCCGGTGCAGAGTGAGGTTGGTGGTACGGTAAGAGGGTCACCGCTTCACGTACCGGAGGGTCTTCACGTACTGGCCCTGCCTGACGACGACGAAGTAAATACCGGTTGGCATCCCCCTTAGCTCCAGACCAGGGAAATTGGGTTCGCCAACGACGCCAAAGCGCTCTGGCTCTACATGCCGAACGATCTGACCGCCACTAGTATACACGTCAATACTGGTGATTTCGGGTAATTCTGAAGCAGCGTCAAGTAGGCTGAAGGTGCCGAAGCCAGGGTTATTTGTTAGGCTCAGGTTGCGCAGCGGATTCACGTTGATGCCGTAAGGTGAGCAACCTCTTAGAGAGGAAGGAAGGGGTTTGTAGGCTAAGCGGTCGTTGCGCCCGTTCACTTCTACGGGGTACTCGATTCGGGTGCCCTGGCGGTTGAGCCGGTAGATGTTGCTGCTGAGGGCACAGGTGAAAAGATGGCCTTCGTTGCCGTCTAACCAGTCTGGGTGGGTGAAGTAGAGGAAGCGGTCGCCGGGCCGGTCGTCGTCGTCCATGTACCAGGCGCAGGAGGTGCGGCCTACGAGGTTGATCTCCCGCAAATTGGTGCTCCCGACATGGACCTTGACGATGTTGAACCGGGCTTCTTGGTTGTCGTTTATCCGAGCGGCCATCTTCAACTCCAAGACCAGCCCACCGGAGGTGTCTGCGTGGCAAACAATGTCTTCTAGCGGCGTATAAACGCTGAGACACGAGCAGGCGGCGAGGTAAAGGCTACCGGACAATACGAGCGCGCATATAAAAGCTGAGCGAAAGAGCATAGAGGGGGTGTTTTTCTATTAGACGGGCTTGGAGGGGCTGGGCGTTGGTGTTGGGGCTGTTTTTGCCTTTAGAGTATTAAAATGAACGAATTAACGTTAATTGGTTCAATCAAATGAACGAGTTAACGTTAATTCGTTCAAAGTAAACGATGAACCAGTTTCCAAGGCTTGTTAAATCACAAGTTGAAAAGTATTTAAGGCCCAACAAAGTAGTATGTACTACTTCCTTGACAATGGCATCAGGAACATCTTAATTGGCAACCTGAATCCGATCCACCTAAGAAACGACATGGGGGCTTTGTGGGAAAACTACATGATTAGTGAGCGGGTTAAGTTTCAGAACTATAACCATATGTTGGTCTACAACTACTTCTGGCGGACTTACGACCAACAGGAAATAGATTGGGTAGAAGACCGAGGAGGCAAGCTTTACGGTTACGAATTCAAGTGGAACCCGCGTAAAAAAGCTAAAGCTCCAACAGGCTGGCGTAAGGCTTACCCCGAAGCAGAATTTATGGTGGTCAACCCGGACAATTATGTTGAGTGGTTGAAGTAGTGTTCCTGAAAATTTAAAAGCATAAGATGTCAAAAGTAAAAAAATACGAAACTGTAGAAGAGTTGATTTTCTGGTCATACTCAAATCTGGCAATGGCGCATACTGCTGTTGAGCGCGGCCAAGAAAAATATGGGACGTTCAATTACATAATACGATCAAAGTTATTCAAAGGACTGAAGGATGGAACGATGAGTATGCGTACAATTTTTGATGACGAAAAAGTGAAGTTAGAAACAGGGATGATCTGCAATTACTGCGGGTCTAATGAAAAGCTATCTCTTGATCATGTTTTTGCACAGAAAAGGGGAGGAAAGGATGATGCGGATAATCTCATTTTTGCGTGCCGTTCATGCAATAGTTCAAAGGGGAAGAAGGATTTAATGGAATGGATGGAGTACAGGGGCAGTTTTCTGCCTCTAATGGTTATTCGAAGGTATCTTAAGCTTGTGCATAAGTATTGTAAGGAGCACGAAATACTCGAAAGACGAGTAGAAGAACTTAAACATACTGAGCTACCTTTTAAGCTGGAATTTATACCGACGAAGTACCCAAAACCAATTGGGTTGAAAATGAACGCGTAAGGAAACAAGAGTCATCTCGGAGTTTAGACCGTATCTCCAGCGTTTTCTCCTCTGTCTCCGATATACCTGACATGAAAAGCGATCAGCATTCAGAGCCGTTTTGCCTGAATGCTGCCCGCTGATCGCTAAAAATCTTGTCAAATACAGCCAAATATGGTCATCTTAATCAAAAATTAGGGATGACTCATGTTCAAAGCACCACCCCCGCCCCCGAACTAACCTCCAACCCCGCCCACTTCGCCCGCCCAGCATAAACGAGTTGCTCGTTCCGCCAGAACTCGACCTCCAGCTCGGCGAGGAGGCTTTCGTTGATCTTGCCCGTCATGGCTTGGCCGGTGACGGGGGCGGCGAGGTCTCCGCCCTCGGCCGGGTGGCCGATGATGATGAGCTGGGCCTTCAGGCTGCTGAAGTGAAGCTTTACGGTTCCCTGCGCTTCGTTAAACGTTGTTTGCACCTGCGCCCCCGCCCAAGTAGTGAAATAGAAGAACTCGCCCTCAAATAGAAAGGTCGCCAGAAAGCCGGTGAACGACGAACCGAGCCACGGAATCCGCGCCACGCTAGCCATTAGGCTAAACGGCTGGTCGGTGCCCGAAAGATGGTTGCTCTGGCACCAAACCCAAGCCTCGGGGAAGCCGCTGCCCCAGTCTTTTTCGGTGTAGCCGACGCCGCCTGCTGCGTCATAGGTCCGCCCGCCAACCGTGATGCTGCCGCGCAAGCCGTGGTGCAAACTCACCAGCCCGTGGTAGCACTGCATGCGCGGCACGAAACCGTACCAGCCCATCACGCCCGGCGCAAAGAAACGCTTCGGCCACGGCTGGGCGTCGGTGAGGTCAAGGTCCAGCTCCAAGCCGGGAAGCTGCACGCGCAGCTTTTTTGCGGAGAAGTAATGCGGCCCCAGCGTCAGGCTAAAATGATCATGGGTAGGTTGGAAATCTTCGACCGCGTAGCGGTGGTAAGCCGAGTTGGCGTTCACCCCATCTAGCACCTGCAAAAAGGCGTGCCCTTCGCCGTCGGCCCCGTAGCTGATGCCGGGGATGAAGGCGTAGGCGAGGTTTTGCGTCGGCACTACGATCTTGAAGTACCAGCCTTCGAAGTAATTGCGAGTGCGGCCCCAGCCCTGGAAGTGGGTGGGATGGAGGAGGGTCTTAAACATAGTTGGGCGTTAGTTGGCGGCTGTTGGTTCTGCCTCGTTGCTAACTGATAGCTTCTGGGCAACAACTGCCCGGCACAAGGCTAGGAACATTTCTGTAGTGCCTAGGTCGCTGTCCGTCGTGAAACCGGGGTTGGCGGAGTGCTTCACGATGACGGTGTGGGTTGTCGGGTTGACGTAAATGAATTGGTTGTAGACCCCGACGGCGAGGAACTCGCCTTGGCTTCCGGCCGGAATCCACCACTGGTAGCCGTAGCCCAAAGTGTGGGCGGAGTTGTCGTTTTCTCCCGGCTGCAAGTGTGGCGCATCGGGCGTGACGGAGGCTTTGACCCAATCTTCCGGTACGATCTGTTTCCCTTGCCAATTGCCCTGGTGTTCAAATAGGCTACCGAGCTTGGCGCAGTTGCGAACGGTTGTGTTTAGCCCGCCTAAAGCCATCTCCATGCCGTAGTCGTCGGTGAGCCAATACGAGCTGTGCTCCATCCCGATGGGGTCCCAGAGTTTTTCTTGGGCGTATGCCGTAACGCCCATTCCCGTAGCCTTCACGAGTACCATCCCCAAGACGTGGGTATTGATGCTGACGTAATGGTTGTAAGTGCCCGGTGGCTTCCCCCGAACAAGGCTCGCCGCGAAGGCATCCTGACTAGTGCCCCAAGCAAAACCCCGTCCCCAACGGTTGATGTCTGACCAGAAGTCCGCGTAATCCTCGTTGAAGGCTACGCCGGAAGACATCTGAAGGACATCCTTGATCCGTACGCCCTCGTAGCCTGAACCGCGCAGCTCGGGGCAGTACTCGTCTACGGTCTGCTCAATGCTCCGGACAGTTCCTTCCCCTACGGCGATGCCGAAGAGCGCGGAAAGGAAAGACTTAGAAACGGACCAGACAATCTGTGGCGTAGCGGCGGTATGCCCTCGGAAGTATTCCTCATGAACGATGGTGTCGTTTTGTAAAACCAGAAAACCTGTGGTGTAAGAAGCGTTGAGGTAGGTTGGCACTTCCATCGTTTGCCCCGCATAGGTGAAACGGTTGGGCAAGGGTGCGGCCTCGGCATTTGTGGGGAAGGTGTGCACGTTTTTGGCGGCTTTGACCTCCTTGAAGGTCATCATCTCGTTGGTTGTTCGGAAATTGTCAACGATGATGTCTTCATCGAAAAAGTGCATCACTTGGTTGACGCGCTTTAGCTTTGGGTAGTAGTAAGCTCCGACCCCAATGAGTAATAGCGTCAGGATTAGGAGAATCTTTTGGTAAGTCTTCATGGTGGGTAAGGTAAGGGATGTTCTTTAGAGAGACAGGCGCACGTCTTTGGCTGACTTGTGTGTAAATTTGTACGGATTTACTTACACCAAACCACTTTCTGTTAATATTCTCTTGATGATGTACCGTGCTTTTACCCTGATTCTTTTTTGCATAGCTGTATTTAGCTGTAGCCCAGAGCTACAACTGGCCCGAAAGATTGGTGTAAAAAAGAAGCGGATGGAACAGGCAATTGTCTCGAAGGGGAAAGACGGAAAAGAAAAAGTACGCTCTCTAACGGGGCAATACTTGGTACGTAAGGAGAGAATATATGGGGTGAGCAAAGACACCGTTTTATTTCAGCAGGCAAAGGAACTAAAGCCGGGAAAGTTTGGCGGGCCGTTTTTTAATGCTGACAGTCTGAGTATTTACTACCTGAGGTTGTTGAGCCGCAAGGCGGTTCCGTACCCGGCGTTTAGCGTCGCTCAGGTCCACAGAGCGTTTGGAATAGGTACGAAGTCATTCAATGAAAAGATTGCCGAAGTTGTCTCTACTTGTCAGGAAAAGGAACAGCTTCTCTCTACCGTGCTGGAAGCATACAAGGAGGATACTTACATCGGTGTAGGGATGGTAATGCCCATTCAGGGAGAGCAAATAAGCCGATACCGATCCCAAATCCATGACTTCTTGCTGAATGCACCTGTTTATGCCGTACGGGTTAGCGAACCGGTCGAATTCCCGCACACGACCATTACGGAGCTGTTGCAAAAAACGGAGCCAACTACCTACCGCGACCATATCGAATTTGCCCGCATAGACGTACAGCGAGCACGCCCGCTTAAAAAAGAAAGATGATCTTACGACTAAGCCTTTTCACCGCATTATTTCTAATTATGTATTCCCTGAGCGGGCAACTTGAGTGGGCGGTCCGGCCACTGTTGGAAACCCCTGTGTTTAGTTTTGATCCAGAACGGTGTAGCCAGTTTGTCATTGTTGGGGAACGAGGCGAAAGCCAGCGCGTGATGCGCCCCGACGGCACTTTTGCGTTTGGTGGTAGTGCTTTCAAGACCATTGATGCAATGGACGGCTGCTTCCATACAGGCTTGAATCTGAACGACCAAAAGATTGCTTTTACCGCCGATGAGTGGATGATAACCGATGATTATGATGCCGTAGAAATGCACACAAGGAGCGATCTTGTAATTGTTCAGAAAGGCGACCTATTCGGCCTAGTGTACTTAAACGGAAGCTTGGGTTTGCCGTTGCGCTACGAAAGCATTTACCGGTTGAAACACGGCAAGTACAAGGTCCGGCTTCCGAGCGGAGAAGAACAGGTTTTGGAAATACCCGAAAAACTACTGTCTGAGACGAGTGATGATGCTGCAACTAAGCCCCCGTACACTAGGTTGTTAACGAACCGAGAGATCTTCAGAGAAGAAAACGAGCATGAAAATTGGTCTTACTTCTGGGGCATCAAAACCCTCGCGGGAGACACTTTGCTAACCGCTGACCGCTATTTGGGCCTGAGGGGAGCCAGCCTGGAAGGGCACCGGGTCATTGTTTGTAAAGATGTCACAAATGGTAAAATAGGCATACTGGACAGCACCGCCCGGGTTGTTGTACCCTTCGTCTACGACGAAATAAAGAAGACAGAGATGGCGGGCAAATACCTAGTAGCTCAACAAAAGGATACCGCGAGCCTCATCAACTGGCTCGGCGAAGAACAGGCTTCTATGGTTGCGCCAAACCTCCGCCCACTGTCTGGAACAGATTTGCTCATAGCCAGTTTCGGAAATGGGGTGAGGTTACTCAACCTTGAACTGGAGCCAGTATTGCGCGATACTTTCGATGAGGTGTACAGAGGTGGAACGGATAAAGTCTTTTTGAAGAAAGGACGGCTTCGTGGGATATACTCAAACAGAACAGGCCTTTACACCAAGCCGCGCTTCACAAGACTTGGCGGACCTTTTGCCCGAGCGGTATTACCCGTAGCCGAAGCGTTGAAAATTGGCTTTTACGATGCGCATGCTGGAAAAATGTTGACACCTTTCGCCTACGATAAGGTAAAAGGCGAGGGTGGTTTCTTTCATGCGTCTAAATTTCGGCAAGATACCCTGATGAAGAACGGGAAAACGTTTACGAAGCGTCGCGTAGAAAACTATTTACTGGACCTGAAAGGAAAACCATTGATCGGGCCGTCTCCCCATCTTATTAAGCATGTTACCAAAAGTATATACGCCGAGTACTGGTCTAAAGATACCGTAATGCTTTACGATTTTGAGCAGGAAACCACCCAAATGATAGCGGGTAAAGGCGTTAAGGTTGGCCCGCAGGTTGTTCGGCGTTCAGCCAATGACTTTGTGCTCACCACTGAGCAAGCGAGAAAGAAAAATCCTCGCAGCTTTACATCGCTTAGGGAACTGAAAGGCACTAAGCTGTTCGTTTACCCAAAAGACGATAAATATGGCTTAATGACGGTAGACGAACAGTTGTCTCCTGCCCAGTTTTCTACCGTTAAGCTCTTATCCCCGGAGCGGGGCGTAAAGGTTGAGCTAGACGGAAAATGGGGCGTTTTACGGGTACCAGAAGCCTATCGGACTAAGCAGTAGAGCCCCAGACAACAAATGCGCGAACGGCCATAAAGCCGTCCGCGCATCATAAGTTGGTTTCGTTTGGCCGAAGCCAGACGTATTACTTCGCGTCCTGGTACAGTTCGCTTACCGCATCCCAGTTTACGACGGAGAAGAAGGCCGTCACGTAATCGGGGCGGCGGTTCTGGTAGTTGAGGTAGTAGGCGTGCTCCCATACGTCGAGGCCGAGGATGGGGGTTCCCTGCACGTCGGCAACGTCCATGAGTGGGTTGTCTTGGTTGGGGGTGGAGGTTACGGCTAGGTGGCCGTTTTCGGCTACTACGAGCCACGCCCAACCGGAGCCGAAGCGGGTCTTCGCCGCAGTGGCGAAGGCGTCTTTGAAGGCCTCGAAACCGCCGAAGTCTTCGGCGATGGCGTTGGCGAGGTCGCCGGAGGGTTTACCGCCGCCGTTGGGGCTCATGACCGACCAGAAGAGGCTGTGGTTGTAGAAGCCACCGCCGTTGTTGCGCACAGCGGTGCTGTGCTTGGAGACGTCTTCGAGGATGTCCTCAATTTTCTTTCCGGCGAGGTCCGTACCGTCGATGGCGCCGTTCAGCTTCGTCGTGTAGCCGTTGTGGTGCTTCGTGTGGTGGATCTCCATGGTGCGCGCATCAATGTGTGGTTCGAGGGCGTCGTATTCGTAGGGGAGCTTGGGTAGTTCAAACATAATTTTGCTGTGAATTGGTGATGGTTGGCGGCTGCATTTAGCAGCCAGTTACCTCTATAACAGCTTTTGTGGGAGTAGGTTGGCGGAGCGCGGTTTTTTTGGTCCGTGAAGGTGTTTTTGCTGTTGGGGGAAAGGTTTTTGGGGCGCGGCCGCAGGTGCGGGGTGGGGGTTGGGGAGCAAGGGCGTATTTAAACAACGCTTGGCCGCCAACACCCAGACGAACTAACTGAAAAACATGGCCAAACGCATTATGAAAATAAGTAGCTGGAGAGGAAAAATAAAAACGTTGAAGTCGTCTGGAGGGAATACATTTGCTGAATAAAACCATACTTGATTAGTGATTAACAATCTCCCCGTCCAGGTTGTCCTACCTGGTTCCTTTGCGGCAGAAGCCCATTGGTATCCTAAGGCACTCAACGCTACTATTCATCCGTTGGTCAGTTTCTTTATGAACCTGTCGCCCGAACGCATCGTGAGCCGGTATTGCCACCTGAACCCTAAGACGGACCGGGGCAAATTATTGGAGCTCCTACGCTATGAGTGCCGCCACTTTCTGTGGTCTGGTGCAGACCTCATTCACGCTACGACGGCGGAGGGCAACCGCCGGATGGTAGTTATTGAGAACAACTCTTGCCCGAGCGGCCAGAAATCTATGCCGTTGTTAGATGATCATCTGGAAGAAGGTGGTTACCGGCGGCTTGTTGAGCGCACTTTTCTTCCGTACATCAAGCGTAAAACGGGCGGCCCCAAAGTTACTGGCCGCTTGGCCGTGATCTACGATAAAAACCCAATGGAGACCAGCGGTTATGCCGCTGTTATTGCCGACGTCTTCAACGAAGATGTCTTGTTGATCACAGATTACACAGAGGCAGAGGAACGCAATATTCGGATCGAGAACGACCAACTGTACGCACTTCATGAGGGAGAGTGGGTAGCGCTGAGAGCCGCCTTTCGTTACGTAACCCAGCGGCCTTGGAATCGTTTGCCGCTTACCTCAAGGACGAAGATACTGAACCCCATTGTAGCCTGCTTGGCGGGCGGGCGAAACAAAATGGTTGCAGCCAAGGCGTATGACTTTTTCAACGGAGAGCTTAGTGGTAGCGGGTTGAAAATCCACGCTCCGGAAACGATTCGGGACGTGGCGAAAACTGAAATCCCCCTGTGGGTAGCCCGATGGGGAGGCCAAGCGGTGGTGAAGGTTCCGTACAGCAATGCTGGCCAAGGGGTCTACACGATCACGAACGAAACAGAACTGGAGGCCTTCATGGCTATGGAAATGCGCTACGATCGCTTCATCGTGCAAAGCTTGATCGGGAACTATCATTGGAGTTCCAACAGCAGCACTGGGCGCTACTTCCACGTCGGGACGATCCCGAACAAGCAAGGAGAAACCCATGTTTGTGATATTCGCCTGATGGTAAGTAGTACCCCAGAAGGGATTAAACCATTGGCATGTTACAGCCGGAGGGCAAGGCAACCACTAGTAAACCAACTGACCGGAAGCGAAGACTCTTGGGCGATACTCGGGACGAACCTCTCGGAGAAACAGGGCGAAAACCAATGGACGAGCGATGTGAACCGCCTGATGCTGATGGACCGCCGGGATTTTAACCGAATGGGCGTCGGGCTCGATGATTTGATTGAGGCTTACATCCAGACCGTACTCTCCACGATTGCGATTGACCGGATGGCAAGCCAGTTGTTCACCAAGAAGGGGAAGTTCAGTATGCGGCTGTTTCGTTCGCTGAATGACGATGAGTCGTTGTTAAGTGAGATACTGTAAAACGAATCCCGGAAGATAACCGGAATTGTGCCAATGCATTGTAATAGGCCATACCCTCCCCTAACTACTAATTTAAAGGAGTAGGCCAAGAACTTAAAGAGCAGCAATGAACTTTTTGATACTAACCGACCACGCAGGACATAGCGACCAAAACTCACTTTATGCGCTGACCCGGACCCTAGTGGCTGATGAGCGTACGGAATCCGTTTTCGTTGCTAGCCGGTCGGACGGGCGCAACCGCCAGTTCTTTGATGGAGATTTGGAGGCTACAATCTACGGACTGTGGGCCACCGAAGATTTCACCTTTGATTCTAGCGGGAAGCATTACACCGCCGGGACAGCTACAACCACTTATGCACGCGCCGATGCTACCTGGTTGCGTTTGCCGCCGCCAGCAGATGTTGGTTTTTTCAATGCTTTATCCACCCCCGCAGGAGCGGAAACTTCAAGGAAGTGGCCGGTCTGTATCAATGAGCCTAGCGGCATCCTTGAAACAGGGAGCAAGGGATTTTTGCACCACTTTACAGGCTTTACGGCTCCCATCTGTTCCCTAAAAAGCAAGGCCGACGTTCGTTCTTTTGCGGCCAAGTTCCCGATTGTGCTAAAGCCTTTGGAAGAATATGGAGGTAGGGGCTTGGTCAAGATTACAGACGGAATAGCCGAGGAAGATGGCGAGCGCAAACCGCTGGAGCTTTGGCTAGAAACCGCTGAGCAGGCCGTAGAGGCGGGGCATTATTTGGGGATGAAATACCTGAAAAATGTTAAGCTAGGAGACAAGCGCATCCTTGTCGTAAACGGCGAAATACTAGGGGCAAGCCTACGGGTTCCTGCGGCTGGCGAGTGGCTCTGCAATGTAGCACGAGGCGGAACGTCTGTACCCGCACAAGTAAGCCCCGAAGAAAAAAGCATGATAGAGGCAATAGCTCCTGTTTTGCTAGCAAAGGGTGTTGTCATTTTCGGAGCGGATACGCTTACCGAAGATGATGGCCGGCGCGTTTTATCTGAATTAAACACAAACAGTATTGGTGGGTTCCCCCAAGCGGAAGCACAAACGGGGAAGCCAATACTTCAACAAACGATCAATGGAATCTACAACTACCTCGGCAGTAGGGCCGAACGGCCTGCCGATCGTTCTTAAACTCGACCTGGCGCAAACCCCTGTGGGGACGATACGCCACTACTGGCTGCGGTTGGCCGCAGATGGTATGGGGAACCCCATGTGTGTACCTCTTATGGTAGCGCGCGGGGTAGAGGCCGGACCAACTCTTGGGCTTACCGCTGCGGTGCATGGTGATGAGCTGAACGGGGTTTCCGTTATTCAGCGTCTTTTTGCTGACCTTGACGTAGAGACGCTTCGGGGTACGGTCGTCGCGATTCCGGTGGTTAATATACCTGGCTTCAATCGGCAACAGCGCTTCTTTGCCGATGGCTCTGATTTGAACCACCTCATGCCCGGTAAGGAAAAGGGCAACGCAAGCCAAGTTTATGCTTACCGCTTGGTTAACCGGTTTTTGAAGCAGCTTGACTATTTGCTTGACCTCCACACCGCAAGCCGGGGTAGGGTGAACAGCTACTACGTCCGAGCAGACATGAGCCAAGAGAGTACCCGTAAGCTCGCCCTGCTCCAGAACCCTCAACTGATCGTTCATAACCCGCCAAACGACGGGACCTTCAGAGGGACAGCCGATGAGCTAGACATCCCCGCGATAACCCTAGAAGTGGGCAACCCTGGGGTTTACCAAAAAAAACTCATTCGTAGTGGTTTGGTGGGAGTCCATAACGTATTGAGTCACTTGGGAATGACCGACGACGAACTGCTGACCCCTACTGCATCAACGATTATTTGTAGGAAGAGTTACTGGATCTTTACCGAAACTGGCGGCTTGCTTCAGGTACACGTTGACTTACTTGAAAGGGTAGAAAAAGGCCAATTGATTGCGTCTTTGCGCAACGTCTTTGGAGAACTGATTCAGGAATACCACGCACCTGAAAAAGGAGTCGTGATCGGGAAGTCTATTGCGCCAGTGAACCAAAGTGGTGGCCGGATTTTACATTTAGGGGTGGAGTAGCCCCAAAACCTCCCCCTGCACCTGCGGCCGCGCCCACAAACCGTAAATATGAAGACATATTAACCCTGTGTGCCTGTTTTCAGACCATACTGTTTGTTACCTTCGCCGCCATGGCAACAACGCACCAAAAATACGTCTGCATCCACGGTCATTTCTACCAGCCGCCGCGCGAAAACGCTTGGTTGGAGACCATTGAAGTGCAGGAAAGCGCCGCGCCCTACCACGACTGGAACGAGCGCATCAACGAAGAATGTTACGCCCCAAACGCAGAGGCCCGCGTGCTCAATGCCGCCGACCACATCAGCGCCATTTCCAACAACTACGCCCGCATCAGTTGGAATATGGGGCCAACCTTGCTAAGCTGGTTGGAAGCCCACGACCCCGCAACCTATGAACGCCTCCAACAGGCCGACCACGACAGCATGGCCCGCTTCAGCGGCCACGGCAGCGCCCTCGCCCAGAGCTATAACCACATCATCATGCCGCTCGCCAACGAGCGCGACAAGCAAACCCAAATCCGCTGGGGTATCGCCGATTTTCAGGCCCGCTTCAACCGCATGCCCGAGGGCATGTGGCTCGCCGAAACCGCCGTTGATACCGCTACCCTTGAAACCCTCGTAGACAACGGCATCCGCTTCACCGTCCTCGCCCCACGGCAGTGCAAAGCAGTGAAGTTTCAGGACAGCAACGACTGGCATGAGGTCAACGGCGGCGTAGACACCCGCCGCGCCTACCGCTGCCCGCTGCCCAGCGGCCGCAGCATCGACCTCTTCTACTACGACGGCGGCGTCTCCAAGGCCGTCGCCTTCGAGGGCCTCCTCAACGACGGCCGCCTGCTGGCCGATAAGCTCATGAACTCGTTGGACAGCCACCCCAACGAACCCCAGATCGCACAGATCGCTACCGACGGCGAATCTTACGGCCACCATCACCGAAAAGGCGAAATGGCGCTGGCTTTCTGCCTCAACCACATCGACGAAAACAAGGACTTTGAGCTCACCAACTACGGCGAGTTTCTGGAGCTGCACCCGCCCGTTTGGGAGACCCGCATCCACGACAACAGCTCGTGGTCTTGCGTCCATGGCGTAGAACGCTGGCGCTCAGACTGTGGCTGCCACACCGGCGGTGAGGCCGGCTGGAACCAGGCTTGGCGGCAGCCGCTCCGCGCTGCCCTAGACGAGGTCCGCGAACGCCTAATCTCCGTTTTCGAGCGCGAAGCGGGCCAACTCTTCAAAGACCCGTGGGCGGCCCGCGATGCCTACATCGAACTCGTCCTAGACCGCTCCGGAGCCGATGCCTTCGTTGCCCAACACGCCCAACAAACGCCTACGCCAGCAACCAAAACCCGGATGCTGCGCCTGCTGGAAATGCAACGCCACTGCATGCTGATGTACACCAGTTGCGCTTGGTTCTTCAACGAAGTGACGGGCATCGAGACGCTGCAAGTGCTCCAATACGCCAACCGCGCCTTGCACCTCTGCGAGGTGGTTACGGGCGAAGACTTTCACCCCGATTTCCTGCGCAGCCTGGAAGCCGTACCGAGCAATACCCGCGAAAACGCCGCTGTGGCTTACCGCGAAGCCGTGATGCCCGCCCGCGTTGGCCTGCGTCGGGTAGGTATGCACTTCGCCGCCGCCAGCCTCTTTGAGGAAAAGATGGACGAGTTGGAACTCTTCAACTACCGCGCTACCATTCATGACTTGCAGCCGCTCCGCGCAGGCGGCTACCGGCTCTCTCTGGGCCGCATCACCATTGTGTCTAACCTCACCCACGCGGCTAAAACCTTCTGTTACGGGGTGCTGTACCTCGGGCAGCAAACGATGATCGGGAGTATCCGGAGCAATATGGAAGAGGCCGATTTCAATACCGCCGCCGCCGCCTTAGCGGAGGAGTTTCGGGGCGGACACGTTGGGGAGGTGATCGCGCTGCTCAATGCCAACTTCGGCTCAGAGACCTTCTCCATTTGGCACCTCTTCCGCGACGAAAAACGGAAGATCTTGCTCGCCATGACGGAGCGCACGCTCGAACTAGCCGCCCAGAATTTCAGCGATGTCTACTACGACAATTACCAACTGATGAGCACCATGCGCGCCAACGGGATGCCCCTGCCGGAGGCCTATAAAGCGGCCATCCGCTTCACCCTCCACCGCCGCTTCACGGAACTGCTGACCGACGGCGAAGGTGGCCTACTGGACCTGCCCCGCCTAGATCGCCTAATGGCCGACTACAAACACTGGAACCATAATTGGGAAAACACCGCCGACCTCTGCCAAGAAGCCGAAGTGCTGCTGCACAAAATCGTTCTCGCCTCCTTCGAGGACGCCAGGCACTGGCCCTTGGCCAGCCACTTGGTGCAGTCATTGAAAACCCTCCAGCTCGAACCCGATTTCCACCGTGCCCAAAATGCCTTCCTCAAGGGCTGGACGCCGGATTACGTCAAATCGCTATCGGATGAATTGCTCGCCGAAGGGCTGGTTGTAGCGCGTGAGCTGAGCTTTGAGTTGGGGTTTGTGGGGAATTTCTAAGTGTTTTTGTACCAATGAGAATCGCCATCCTAGCCCCCCTACGCCACCCCATCGCCGAGCCCTTCGCGGGCGGCTTGGAGATCCATACGTACCTGTTGGCAAAAGGCTTGGCGGAGCGGGGCCACGAGGTCACGCTGTTTGCGCATCCCGGTTCGGATGCGCAGTTCAACCTCGCGCCCATTCAGGTAGCCGAGGATGCTGGTTTCCTGACCTACACCCGCGCCATCCGCAAAGCCGTGCGCTTGGCCGATAGCGGGTATTTTGACGTGATCCACAACAACACCATCCACTTTTTACCGCCCTTGCTGGCGCAGGGGACGATCACCCTGATGGTCACGACCTTACATACGCCGCCGTACAAATCCCATCGCCTGACGGCGCGGCTGACGAAGCCGATCGCACAACACCGTTACGTGGCCATCAGCCATTTCCTTGGGCGGCAGTGGGCGCCGCTCATCGGAGACGATTACGCGGTAATTCACAACGGTGTTGACCTCACGGACTGGCCGTTTGCGCCGGCAGCCGAGGCGAAGACGGCGGTTTGGTACGGGCGTTTTACGCCCGAGAAGGGGGCCGAGTTTGCCATCCACGCCGCACGTGCGGCGGGCTACCAGCTCACGCTGGCGGGGCCGGTTTACGACCAGCCTTACTTCGACCAGAAGATCGTGCCACTCCTAAACAACGACGACGTCGTGTATGCGGGCCACCTGAGCCAGGCGGACTTGGCGGCATTGGTTGGCCGGTCGGCCGTTGGGCTGGTCACTTCGGTGTGGGACGAGCCCTTCGGGCTGGCCTTCGTGGAGATGCTGGCGTGTGGCACGCCGGTGGCGGGCTTCCGCAGCGGCGCAGCCAACGAGATCATCACGGAACAAACCGGAGCACTGGTAGCTAAATACGATGTAGCGGCGCTGGCGCAGGTGCTGGGCAAGCTTGAAGATCGGATAGACCGCAGCGCTTGTCGCCAGCGAGCGGAGACGGCCTTTCCGGTGG
>CALEDI010000005.1 GCA_937949535.1 uncultured Lewinella sp.
GTTGGCCTTAATCTCATAGGCAAAGTACTGGCCGTTTACCCGGAGGACGATATCGACTTCCGCCCCGTTGCGGCTGCGCCAGAAGAACAACTGACCGCCGCGCCCAGCGTAGGCGATTACTTTTTTAAACTCAGCAATGACGTAATTCTCCCATAATGCGCCTCGGTCGTTGCGGCCGTCGTAGGCGCGTAGGTCATCGATAAGTACATTTCGGATGCCATTGTCGTAAAAATAAATCTTGCGGGAGGTCGATAACTCCTTACGTGGGTTGGTTGATAGTGGCGGAAGACGAAACAAGACGTAACTATCTTCCAGTAGGCCAATGTATCATGCCGACAAATTACGACTTAACTCCCAATTTTACGCGTAAAATTGGGAGTTAAGTCCTAATTTGCGTGATTACGTATTGTTTTCAACCTTCTTGAACGAGTATACAACACTTCTCTATCCCCCCTCCGGCAAAAGCTCGACCACCTTCACCGTGCCCGCAAAAGGGCTTTCAAAACTTTCCTCCTCGCCGTAATTGTTTACGGAACCATAAGTCCGCTCGTCCGGTAGCGGGTTCAGGTGTACCTCCACGCGCCGTTTCGGGAGGTTGATGATCCAGTATTCCGCAATATTGGCTTCTGCGTAGAGGACGACCTTTATCGTTTGGTCTTTTTCTATGGAGGAATCTGCTACTTCTACTACCAGGTGAGTATCGGATGGTACGGGATGGTTAGGTGAATAGCGCTGCTTGCTTACTACTGCAATGTCCGGCTCGGGTTCGGAATTATTATCCTTGAAGGTTATCGGTTTTTCTTCTCGAATGATGAATGTGGTTAAAAAGCGGCCCCTGAAGTAATCCGCAACAATTTGCACGCATTCGGCGTGAGTTCCTCCACTTGGCATTCTGTCTATAATTTTTCCATAAACTAATTCTATTCGGTCTGCCGTAGTAAACAGTCCTACCCTGATCGCCTCGTGGTAGCGTGCCAACGTCCACTGGAACTCGGGAACGGCTTGTAACAGGGGTTCGATGAACTTGGTCATGAAGGATGGAATTGGTCTTGCCAAAGATAAGGCTTGGTTGGCGAATTGGGGGCCCATGATATAGGGTGTTTAATCTATAGTGTATTGCCTCCGCACACAAACCCCCTCCCCCGCAGGGCAGGAGTTTTACGAAAGCCACAAACAGCCGTCTAATAAAACGAGATAACTTAACTGAAAGCAAAGACGTTTTGTACCTGAACCAAACAACCTATCTTGGGCATAAACCAAATTGTCGCTTTTCTTCCCCCAACTGGGGGCTAGGGGGCCAAAAAGCGACAATTTGGTTCGCCCTCCCTTATCTTAGGCTAAAATTCCCACGCAATGCAGTGCCCTTTTCCCGGAATGGACCCAATAATTGAGCAGTTTGACTGGCAACACTTTCACGTTGGAATGACAATGGAAATTGCTCGTCAGCTAGGCCCTCAGTTACCAGGCTACTACCAACTATCCGCCGAGTTGGTAGTCAAAGAGAACGAAGGCCCAGACATAGAAGGAAAACCAGGTTTCTATCGCCCCGACATCGGAGTCGTACAAACCAGTCATCGCACGGAGCAGGACGGCAGTGACAACGTAGCCACCTTAACCCCTCCCTCCCGCCAGGTTACGATGTCCATGCCGAAGCAACGGGAGTTGCGCATTCGCGATGTACGAAACCAGCGTTTGGTGACGGCGATTGAGGTACTGTCCCCTTCCAATAAAAAAGGACTGGGCAGCACCAGACATGCGTTCAAACTACAGTCCTACTGGGATGCCTCGGTGAGTACCGTAGACATCGACCTGCTCCGCCGAGGAGAATACCCCTACGCAAACGAGGAGCTGCAACTGAAACCCACTGACGATGCTGTTACCGACTACCGCATCATTTCCGTTATCCCCCAGGGGCCGGCCTCGGTGTGGGAGTTTGGTGTCCTGAACCAACTGCCAACCATCCCCATCCCGCTCAACCCCACCGATCAACCCATTGTGCTCAACCTACAGCGCGCCTTCACCGAACTCTACGCTTACAGTACCTACCCAAGGCGGAGCGCAAAGGAACTCAAGGAACTACAACCCGCTTTGGCAGAGGAAGAACTGACCGCTTTACACGGATTGGTATGAACCAATACTCAATCCGGAGGCAATAAAGAAACACAAACTCAACTCCCTCTACCCACACCGCTACGCAGAAAAGACACACCACCCTCAGCAAATTAATCCACCTTCCATTTATCTTATGTACCAGAAACATTATGTTCGTGCTACATAAGATAAACAATGTTCTACAACCGTACCAGAGCGTTGGCCAGAAAACTCCGCGATTGAGCAACACGCACTATCCCTACTATTTGATCGCGCACCTTACAACGGAGGCTGCTCTTGTGGTAGCCAACCGCAAAGATGGCACACGATTTATACTCAGCGTTTTCATAAGCCCCTCCCCCACGGGGAGGGGTTTGGGGTGGGGTTTTATACGCGAAGACAATACACCCTAGGCTAGGGGAGGATTTTAGCGTTTGCCCTGGTTTTTACCGGCGCACCTCCGCCCCAAGTTGCTTAACCAGGCTACCCTCAATAGACTTCATCACCTTATCCACCTGTTTATCGTTCAGGGTCAGTTCGTCGGATTCGAGTTGGAAGCTGACGGCGTAGCTTTTCTTGCCTGCGCCGAGTTGGTCTTCGTTCTCGTAGACGTCGAAGAGGTTGACGGCAGTGAGGAGTTTCTTTTCGGCTTTGCGGGCTAGGCGTTCTACGTCGGCGAAGGTGACGCGCTTGTCCAGGATCAGGGCGAGATCGCGGCGCAGGCTCGGGAACTTGCTCGGGGTCTTGACCTGAACGGGTTTCTTGGGCAGTACCTTCAGCACGTTGTCCCAATTGATGTCGGCGTAGAAAACGTCGGTCTTTATTTGGCGCGCACGCAGGTGCAAGGGAAGGACCGCGCCAAAGTTCGCCAGCACCATCGGCCCCTTATGGAACTGCAAGCCATAGCTGAACTCGTCAGACGGTGCTTCCGAAGTCCGGTAATTATCAATGCCCAATCTCCGAAGGACCATCTCCACAGCCGCTTTGACGGTGTAGAAGCCTGCTTCGTTCTTTCCGCCCTTGCCCGTAGTGTGCCAAGTTTCTTCCTGCCGGCGGCCGGTGAGCGTGAGGGTGAGGTGATTGACTTCTGAGTAAGCCTTTCCACCCTTACTCCCTTCCCCCTTTACTCCCTTACTCCCTTCCTCCTTTACCCCCTTACTAAGGTGGTACGAACGGCCGAACTCGAACAAACGCAGGTCGTTTTGCTTGCGGTTCAGGTTGTGGGCTACCGTTCCGAGTGCGCTCTGGAGCATGCCGGGGCGCATCACGTTGAGGTGGACGTTGGAGGTATTATTGATGTAGACCAAACCTTCGAGCTGTTTGCCTTCCTCAACCTTGCCGTAGAAGCGGCTCTCGTCGAGGCTGAGGGCCATCATTTCGTAGTAGCCGTTGGCGGCCAGGAGGTCGCCGGTGAGTTCGCGGATGTAGTTGGGGTCTGGTTGCGGCGCAACGATCATCGCGGTCGTGATCATCTGCGGAATCGGGACATTGTCGAAGCCGTAGATGCGGAGGATCTCCTCGATGACGTCGATCTCCCGAACGACCTCGGCTTTGTTGGTGGGCACCGCGACGGTGAAGCCAGCCTCGTCTGAAGCCGTAATTTCCATCCCCATGCTTTCAAGGATACTTTGCACCTGCGGCCGCGCCAAATCGGCCCCAATCACGTCAATGACGCGCTGATCACGCACGCGGATTTCCAGTGGGCGAATCGGGTTGGGGTAAAGGTCGAGCAGTTCGCTGGTGACCTTACCACCGGCAAGTTCCTCCAACAAAAGCGCCGCCCGCTTGAGGGCGTACACCGTCACGTTGGGGTCGCTACCTTTCTCGAACACCCGCGCCGCGTCGGTGCGGAGGGTGTGGCGCATGCTGCTGCGGCGCGTGGTACCGGCCTCGAAGTGGGCCGCTTCCAGGAAAATCTTGGTGGTGCCATCGGTAACGCCGCTGTCGAAACCACCGAAAACACCGGCGATGCACATCGGCTTATGGTTGGCGTCGCAGATCATGAGGTCGTCGTCGGAAAGCTCGCGCTCTACCTCGTCGAGGCTGTTGAACTTGGTTCCTTTTTCGAGCTTCTCCACGATGATTTCTCCGCCGCCGATTTTGTCGAGGTCGAAGGCGTGGAGCGGCTGGCCGAGTTCGTGAAGCACGAAGTTCGTCACGTCCACTACGTTATTGATAGGTCGCACGCCGATGGCCTGCAAACGGGTCCGCAACCACTCTGGGCTGGGCGCAACGGTGAGGTTCTCAATCGTGAGGCCCGCGTAGCGGGGCGCTTGGCTGGGGTCTTCGATGGTTACCTTGACGGGCTTGCCCGTGCCGGCCTTGAAGGCCGAAACGTCGGGCTTTTGCACAGCTACTTCGGCGCCGTGGTTGACGTTGAGCGCGGCCGCGAGGTCGAAGGCCACACCGAGGTGGTTCGTCGCGTCGGAGCGGTTGGGCGTCAGGCCGATGTCGTAAACGTAGTCTTCTTCGAGGTCGAATACTTCGGCGGCCGGTGTTCCCGGCTTGTAGGCTTTGTCGAGCACGATGATGCCGTCGTGGCTTTCGCCGAGGCCGAGTTCGTCTTCGGCGCAGATCATCCCCATGGATACTTCTCCTCGGATTTTGCCCTTCTTGATCTTAAACGGGTCTCCGCTCATCGGGTGCAACATAGCACCGACGGTAGCAACGATTACGTGCTGGCCAGCGGCGACGTTCGGTGCGCCGCAAACGATAGACACGGGCTCGCCTGCGCCGGTATCAACGCTGGTGAGGCTGAGGCGGTCTGCGCCGGGGTGCTTGCCGCACTCCAATACATGGCCTACCACCACGCCGGCCAAGCCGCCGGGGATGGATTCTATTTTCTCCATGCCTTCAACCTCCAAACCAGTGCCGGTAAGCACTTGGCCGATCTCTTCGGGGTCAATGTTTATATCCAGGTACTGGCGTAGCCAATTAAGTGACACTTTCATAGCGGGCAAAGGTATAAAAAGGGATGGGGATTACACTGTACTAGTGGGCTAGCCACTAGAATAATCGTTGTCACCTTATTAGAGCTCAGTACTCAATAGAAGGTATGGGATCGGTCATGGTAGTCGTTCAGAACAAATTAAACAACCTAGAACTGGATCGCGTACGTCTTGCAAATCTTTCTAAGTCAGGGAAAGGGCGTTTTGTTAAAAATTTTAACAACCTGTTTTACCGCTTAGTCACCAAATAAATCCACCTAGCCACAATAAAATACTGGTATTCAATGAATTCAGTGTGTCTTTATTGCCCTCTACCTCGTCTAAGTTAAAAATGTGTTACGATTGATCATGCTGATCATATTGGAACCAATTATCACTCAATACTTAAATTCTTATGGATTTCTCTACTACAATAGAATCGATGCTCGGTAAACTAGGCGTTGCGCTGCCTACCATCGTAGCAGCACTACTTGTTCTTCTTATCGGTTACTTCATCGCTAAAATACTACAGCGTTTGACCTATAAACTGCTGAAGAAGACGGGCCTCGACAATCGTATTGCTTCCGCTACCAGCAGTGGCGTTAAGCCAGAGCGAGCACTTTCTAAGCTGGTTTACTACATCGTAATGGTGATGGTACTACTGGCCGCCCTTGACTTACTGGGCATCAACAGCATTATGGACCCGCTCAACGGCATGGTTCATAACTTCTTGGGCTTCATTCCTAATATCGTAGCTGCCGCCCTTATCGGTTTTGTTGGTTATGTTATCGCCAAGATTGTTTCCAGCCTAGTCGGCATGGCTTCTGGCTTCTTGGAAAGAATGGGCAATAAGGCGGGTCTTAGCACTGAGATCAACCTGACGAACATCCTGACGAACGTTGTTTTCATCATCATTTTCGTTCCTATCCTTATCGCTGCGCTAGACGCGCTCAAGCTTGACGCGATTACTAGCCCACTGAAAGGTATGCTGGAAACCTTCATTGGCTCCATTCCCCGCATCATCGCAGCAGTGATCATCATCGGTATGTTCTACCTTGGTGGCAAGTTCATCACTGGTTTACTGAAGAACCTCTTGGAAAGCCTTGGTACCGACAAGATGGTAGAACGCCTGGGTCTTGGCGACATCATTGGTGCCAACACCAGCATGAGTTCGCTGGTAGCCAACGCAGTCTTCTTCTTCATCATGTTCATCGGTATCATCACCGGAGTTGAGCGTTTGGAGTTTGTGCGCCTCAATAGCATGCTGTCCGAAGTGTTTGCGCTTACCGGGCAAATCGCCTTCGGACTGGTGCTTCTCGTTTTAGGAAACTTCCTTGCGAACCTAGCATACAAGACGATGGCCAGCGGCAAGTCAGATACTTTCATCGCCTCCCTTGCACGGATCGTAATTCTTGGTTTGTTCCTCGCAATTTCCCTGCGCACTATGGGCATTGCGGACAACATCGTAGAGCTTGCCTTTGGTCTTACCCTTGGTGCTGTTGCTGTTGCTGTTGCCCTTTCCTTTGGTCTTGGCGGCCGCGAAGCTGCCGGAGAGCAGATGAAGCGCATCATCGACAAGTTCAACGGTAAGTAGTAAAACCAGGACGGAGAACGTCTTTAGCGCGTCTTAACGCTGATATTCTCGTTAAAAATGTCCTATAATGTAAGCCGGTCGGTGTAATACCGGCCGGCTTATTTATTTTTTTCTCATCTTTGCTGATATTGAGCTTTTGAGACGTTTATTGAATAATCCCAGATAATCCGAAACTATGAAATTCAGCTTTTTTGCCTTGTTCCTAGCCCTCTGCACCTGCTGCTTCGCGCAAAAGGGTGTCTTGCGTGTGGAACCGGCCAATGTAGCCAAAGACGTAGTTGTAGATGATTTGGACAAGGCTTATCAAGACATCACCACCATTACGGTTACCAACACCAGCAACGTACGCACGAGCTTTGGTTATAAAGTAGCTGTTGTAGGCAAGCCCTCTGCTTGGCAATATGGCCTTTTCAGCCGGCACAACCGAACGGCTCCTTACGTTTTGAAAAAGCGTACCTCAAACACGAACAGCAGCATTAGCCTGCTTCCCGGCGAGTCAAAAGCCTTCTACTTAGTGCTTGAGCCATCCGGCATCGTTGGAGACGGACGGGTAGAAGTTGTTTTCTACAACGTTGCTAACCCTTCAGAAATACTAGCCGAGTCTGTGGTTACCGCAGAAATCATCCGTGGCGCAGGGCCGAGCGCTGGCGCGAGCAACTCCTCAGGGTCTAACTTTAGCTCTCGCCCCGTTCCTACTAGCGTAAACCTCTTTCCGAACCCCGCTCGCGAACGCTTCTTTGTGGAAGCGCCTCCCGGTATCAAGATCGGCCGCGTTGAAATATCCAACGCTTTGGGCAACCGACTGCGCAAGTACGACCGCCCAGAAGGTAAGCAAGGCTACGATGTCGATAACCTCCCCGATGGCCTCTACCTCATCTCTATCTACGACGATAAGGGTAAGAAGCTTAAGACGCTGCGGTTGTTGCACCGACAGTTTGGAGCTTAGGGGTATAGTGTAGTTTGGTAGTCTTGTAGTTCGGTAGTCCTGTAGTTGCTGCCGCATTAGGTAGGTGTTCAAACCGCTATACATTGACGCTGATTAAGTGGCCCTTACGCTAAAACGCGTAGCGTTTTCACAAGTCCCTCCCCCGTGGGGAGGGATTTAGGGAGGGGGTTTTAGTCGATGTATAGCGGTTTGGCAGGTGTTATACCCTAAAAATTGCGCTGGTTACGAGTTGGAGCTTCGTGCTTTATTTAGAACGGTGCTCTGGGCTGGGCTTGCTAACTTTGTCTGAGACTAAAGTTCCCTCAATATCCAGATGACAACAAGTTTCACTTCCTCAATCCGTACCGCTTTGGCCGATCTGCGTAGCGCAGCGGCAAGCCTGAACCGCCAACCGGTGGATAAGCTCAATGATTGCCTGCGTACGCTGGCGGACCTGACCGAAGCGAACATCCCGCCGCTCCTCGCGGCCAATGCGCTCGATTTGGCACGGATGGACCCCGACAACCCGAAGTACGACCGGTTGCTGCTGAACGAAGACCGCCTGCGGGCCATCGCGGCTGATCTGCGGCGGGTAGCAGAACTGCCTTCGCCGCTCGGCACAAGGCTTGAAGACCGGACCTTGGGCAACGGGATGCAGCTCAGCCGGGTAAGCGTCCCGATTGGGGTAGTGGGGATTGTGTTTGAGTCTCGGCCCAACGTAACCTTCGATGTCTTTGCCCTGAACCTGAAAGCGGGCAATGCTTCCGCGCTGAAGGGCAGCCGGGATGCGCGAGACAGCAACTTGGCGATCAAGACGCTGATTGACGAGGCGCTTAGCGCCACGGGTTTGCCGGCGGCGTGCTACCTCGCTCCGGCGGAGCGGGAGGCGCTTAGGCCCATCCTTGAAGCGGACGGCTTGGTAGACGTCATCATCCCGCGCGGTAGCCAGGGGTTGATTGATTTTGTGCGGGCCAACTCGTCGGTGCCGGTCATCGAAACTGGGGCGGGCATTTGCCATACGTACATCGATGAGGAAGCGAACCCAGACTGGGCCACGGCGATCGTTACCAACGCTAAAAGCCGAAGGGTATCTGTTTGTAACGCGCTAGACTGTATACTCCTACATTGCACCCGCGTCAGCGCCCTACCCGAAATGCTCCACGAACTGGGCCAGACGCACCGCTGCGAAGTGTTTGCCGACGAGCGTGCCTACGCCGTTCTGAATGGTCACTACCCCCCTGAACTACTGCACCGAGCGCAAGCCGAGAGCTTCGGGACCGAGTTTCTGAGCATGAAGCTTTCCGTAAAAACAGTAGACGACATTGGCGAGGCCATCGCCCACGTAGCCCGTTACGGCAGCCGCCACAGCGAGACCATCGTGACCGATAACGAGGCCAATAAAAATCGTTACCTGAAGGAGGTAGACGCCGCCGTAGTCTACGCCAACGCCAGTACGGCCTTCACCGATGGCGGGCAGTTCGAGCTGGGCGCAGAAATCGGCATCAGTACGCAAAAATTGCACGCACGGGGGCCGATGGGGCTGGCAGCTTTGTGCAGTTATAAGTGGTTGGCGGAAGGGAAGGGAGAAGTTAGGCGTTAGGCCAGCTTGGGCAGCGTAAGTTCCATATAGAACCTCACCCCAATTCCTTTCCAGCAAGCCTCGCCTCCGGCTCGGCGGAGAGGGCCTTTGAAAGAGAAAACGCTCCGCGTTTACGGTAGGTGGGCGTTGTAGAACCGATGGTAGACAAAACACTTTACATCTAATTCCGGGCAAAAACCCAGTCGTTTTCGGTGCTGAGTTCTGGGCTGAAGACGTAGTCGTTCACGACGAGTTCCTTTAGCGGCTCGGCGGTAGTAATTCCTTCTTTAGTGATGAGGTTGGCCATGCGTCCACGGGCGCGTTTGGCGTTGAAGGCCACCACGCGGTACTTCCCGTTGTGGGCTTCTTTGAAATGGGCCGTGAGGAGGCGGCCACCGAGTTTTTTGGTGTTGACGCTCTTGAAGTATTCCTTGCTGGCGAGGTTGAGCACAAGGCTGTGTTTGCCTTCGGCGAGGTCTTCGTTGATGACGTTGGTGATCCGGTCTCCCCAAAACTCGTAGAGGTTTTTGCCTCGACGGTTTTCCAGTTTGGTGCCCATTTCTAGGCGGTAAGCTTGCATTAGGTCGTGGGGGCGAAGGATACCGTATAGGCCGGAGAGGATTCGGATTTGCTGGTTGGCGAAGTTTGCTTCCTTTGGGTTGAAGCTTTCCATTTCCAAGTCTTGGTATACGTCTCCTCGGAAGGCGAGGCCGGCGGGCTTAGCGTTTTGAGGGGTGAAGGGGAAGCTGAAGTCTTGGTTGCGCTGGTAGTTCAGGTCGGCGAGTTTCTCGCTGATGTGCATTAGGCTTTGCAGCTTGGCCCTAGATTTTTTCTTTAGCGTTTTGGCTAGTTGCTCGGTATCTGCCATGAGGCGGGGCTGGGTAGCGGGGGTGGCTACGGGCGTCATGTCGAGCGTCTTGGCGGGAGAGAGTAAGATGAGCATAGTCTTGGAGATAAATGTTGGGGCTAAGCGACACCAGCTTCCAGCTGGGTCTTCAAACTTCGGGAGACTGTTGTTTGAGGCGGCGGAGGTAGCGCTTTTTGAGGTAGTAGTCCTTGAGTTTCCCGAGGTCTTCCGCGCTAACAGTAGCGTCATCGTAGTTGTTGAGTACATCAGCGACTTCGTGGTCAAAACCTGCTTCAAGGTCGGCGATCATCTTTTCTACTTTGGTGCGGGCGTCGGGGTTTTCCTCGAACTGGAGCTCCATTAGGGCCTCGTTGATGTCCATCATTTCCATCAGGAATGCTTGGGGCATTTTGTTGGTTCCTTCTTCACCGAATGCTCCTTTTAGGTCTAGGAGGTGTTTGAGGCGGCGGTCGTCGTTGGTGAGGAGTTTGTAGCCTTGGTTGTTGAGGGTAGACTGTTCGAGGGCTTCCTCTTGGGCTTGGTTGCCGGCGAGGGTGTGGAAGTCGGGGTGGAAGCGTTTACTGTTGGCGTAGAAGCGGCGTTTCAGCTCTGCTTTATCTATCTGCGGGGAGATGGGGAGGTTGAAGAATTGGAAGTAGTTGGTCATGGTTTCACCCGGACTTCGTCCGGGATTATCTAAGGGTTAATTGCCCTCGGACTGCGTCCGAGGATATCCGAGGGGTAATCGCTACGCGATAAAGGGAGGGAGAGTAAGGGCAGGAAGAACAGAGGAGTGAGCGGGGGGTATTCACCTCCTACCCAAACCAGCTCTGGATGCCGCGCCAGATGTCTAGTCCGTTGGCGAGGATAACGAGGCCGAGCACAATCACGAAGCCCACCATGGTAGCGTATTCCATAAACTTATCGCTTGGTTTGCGGCCGGTCACTACTTCGTAGAGGAGGAACATCACGTGGCCACCGTCTAGGGCGGGTATGGGGAGTAGGTTCATGAAGGCCAAGATCAAGGAAAGCGAAGCGGTCATGTACCAAAAGCGTTCCCACACCCAAGTTTTGCCGAACATGGAGCCGATGCTGGCGAACCCACCGAGGCTTTCCGTCACCTTGATGTTGCCCTTGAACATTTGCCCGAAGGCGTTGAACTGATCGCCAAGGAAGCGGACGCCCTGGTTGTAACCAGCGGGGAAAGACTCTAGGAATCCGTATTCCGTTCGTTCGGTATCGTAGCTGTAGGCCGGAGGGGCGGGGTTGGTTTTGATGAGGCCTTGGTCGTTGGTAGTGATCTGAACTTCCCGCACGGTTGGGCTGTCTTTGCCCTTCACGCCGATGACGAAGGTTTGGTTCTTTTTGCCCTTCACGAGCGCGGTAAATTGATCGAAGTAAGCCGTTGGGGTACCGTTTACGCTCACGATGCGGTCTTCAATCTTGAGCCCTGCTTCGTCTCCCGGGCCGCCTTCTAGCACCGCACCGACGACGAAGGGGATACGGGGCGTAAAGAGCCGTTCGCGTTTGTTTTCGTGGCGGGTCAGGATGTCTGCCCATTTGTTCTCGATTTCCAGTTTCTGGGTCGTTCCGCCGCGCTCAATGGTTACGTCTCGGACGTTGTTGATGGCTACGGCGCGCAGGATGGTACGATCGTTGAAGCGTTCAAACGCTTCATCTCCGACCTTCAAGATTTTGTCTCCGCTCAGGAAGCCCATCTCTTGGCCGAGGCTGTCTACCGCAATACCAGCGGTGGCGTTCTTGGCTGGCAGGTATTCTTCGCCGTAGGCGAAGAGCACCATAGCATAGATGAAAAAGCCCAGGATGAAGTTGACCGTTACGCCACCCAGCATAATGACGAGGCGTTGCCAAGCTGGTTTGGAGCGAAACTCCCATTCTTGGGGTTCAGACTCCATCTGTTCGGTATCGAAGCTCTCATCGATCATACCACTGATCTTCACGTAGCCGCCCAGCGGCAACCACCCGATGCCGTATTCGGTCTCCCCGATCTGCTTCTTGAAGAGGCTGAAGTAGGGGTCGAAGAACAGGTAAAACTTCTCTACCCGTGTACCAAACAAACGCGCAGGTAAGAAGTGACCAAATTCGTGTAGAACAATGAGAATAGACAAACTGAGGACCAGCTGCCCGATGGTGATTAAAGTATCCATAAGCTTTATTGGGAAGCCGAAGGTACGACGGCCTCACTAACTAACGAACGGGGAAATTTATGGTTGTGTGAATTGGTGGAGAAAAATTTTGTTCTTACAGCAACACAAATCAAGGGCGAACTCACCGCACCACCCGCCGAACCAAATCCCCCACTCTTAGAAAGTAAACCCCCGCGCTCAGCCCAGAAAGGTCGGTCTCCCCTACCCCTTCGGTAATGGGGAATGCCCGGACCATGCGGCCGTTGGCGTCGTGTAGGGTGGCTTGGGTACTGGAGAGAGGTGCTCTTACGAAGAGAACATTTTGTACGGGGTTGGGCCATGCCGTTAACCCCTGCCCTGCATCCTGCGTGCGCGCCACCACCAAATCTGAGTACGCAAACGCCCCGTCGGTGTCTACCTGCCGGAGGCGATAAATGTACGTCTTGCTGGGTACGACGTCGTAGTCTGTGAACGTATAATCTGTGCCAGCGGCAACGAAGCCAAGCTCCGTAAAATCTCGCCTTCCTTCCTGTTTTCGTTCTACGTAAAAGCCTTCGTTGTCGGTTTCCTCAGCCGTTGCCCAGTGCAGGTTTACTTGGTCTTTGCCGCCGAGGGCGGTGAAGTGTAAAAACGTGACCGGCAAGGCGGAAAGGCCACAAAAACCGACCTCCACCTCGTCCAGAAACCAGCCCAACCAGCCGTCGCATCCGTCGTGGGTCATCGTCCAGCGCAAGCGAATATCGTCGCCGGGCTCTACGCCAACGGCGGAGAGGTCAACGATGCTGCGCCCCCAAGTACCCGACGTGCCGCTTTGGTCTGCTCCGTTGAAGGAATAACGGCCCGCTAAGGGGTTGTCGTTGTTGAGGACGTTTTGCAAACGGCCATCGTAGCCGTTGTAAAGAAAATCATTGTTCTGGACAAGCGCGAAGCTTCCACCGTTGCGGGATACCGAAAGGAAGCCACCATCGAATTCTTTCTGGATGGCGTAGTAGTGCTCGAACGTAAGAATGAATTCACTTTCTTCTAGGGGCAGGCTTATGGTTTCGCTGGTAAGGTCTGCCCTACCGTTGTCGAAATCGTCTTGGCAGTTTCCGGCCCGGGAGTTGGGGGCGTAGGCGCCCGTTCCGGGGCGGCCGTCGGGCAGTTGGCTCATCGTTTGCCAGGGCTTCGCATCCCAAGTTTCAGCGTTTTCGGGCGTTTCGGTTGTGTCCCAAGCTACGAGCCCGTTTTCCCAATCTTCGCTGAACAGCAAGCCGAAACGGTTAACCGTTGCGGAGGCGCATGGTTCCGGTGGTTGTTGGGCGAGGGTTGGTAGTTGCAAACAGGGGCTTTCTTGGCGCAATTGGGTTGCGCGTACGGCCTTAACGACCTCCGCTACGTGCTCGGCCGTAAACACGTCTGGGGAAGTCATGGCGGGCAGGTCCAGCAGGGTGAGTGCTGGTAAGGGCACACCAACGAGGTCTTGTGCGGACCGGATCAGCATGTCGCCGAAGGCGAAAAAGTCGGTAACGCGGGTCACGTAGTTGGCGTTGGCGTGCTGGAAGAGGTGAAGGGAGCGCGTCATCCCGATGGCAGTGACGGTGTCTTCGTTCAGGTTTCCGCCGTCGGTGAGCAGGGTGAAGGTTCGGTTCACTAGGCCAGAGTTGGTATGTACGCCTCCGTGGTCGGTGCTTTCGTTTAGGCAAGCGTAGAGGGTGCTTGCCCGGTCGGAGGGGTCATTTTTGCATTCGGGCAGCCAGAGATCGCGGAGGGAAGTATCGATGGCGGTTAAGTCTTCCCCGATGAGCCAGCGGAGATTTCCATCGTTGCAGCCGGTTCGGGGGGTGTTGGTTCCGTTGTCGTTTCCCCGGCCGTTCATGAGGTCTACGCATTCGCCGAAGATGTCGGCTATGGCCTCGTTTATCGCGCCGCTTTCGTAGGCGTACAGCAGCCCGTTCATGGCGTTGGTGTAGCTATGGCTCCATTCGTGCGCAACCACATCATCGGCTACTACACCGGCGCAGTGGCGCACAACGTCTACGCCAGCGTTGGCGTTGGGGCAGTCGCGGATGGTGGCGTTGGTGACGCCGCGCATTTCTCCGTTTTCGCCGTCGTAGCTGCTGCGGCCGAAGGTACGGGCGAAGAGGTTGTAGGTTTCGGAGGTGGTGATGAGGAGCTCCGTGTCTTCGGCCTCCAACGCGCCGGGGAAGGCATCTCCTTCTTGCCAGACGGTGTTGAAACCGGCGGTATTTCGGTGGTATAGTTTGCGGTTTAAGGAGCAGGAAAGGGCGTGGCGAAAAACCGGACGGGCCGTAAGGGCGTCTAGGTATACCATGACCGTGTGGCTTCCGGCTGGTTCTTCTACCCGGAAGGCGCGGGTCAGGCGTGGCGGGTCGTTGGCGTCGTTTTTCCAAGGGTTTCGGCGTACCCACGCGGGGGCTTCTTCGGTTACGGCCCATTGTAGTGCGTGGGGGTGCTCGGTCAGGAGTGCGGCACGAGCGGAGGTTGGGAAGTCGGCTGAGGAATGTGGGTTTTGGGGCGCGGCCGCAGGTGCTGGGAAGGCTATTGGGGCCACGGTACCACTGAGGCCACGGACGGCCCCGTTGGCGGAGAGTTCCAACGTCAGTTCTGCACCGAGTACGGGTACTTCGTCTTTGGTTATTTGGTAGCGGCGGTAGTAGCGGCCGTCTATACCTTTAGTTTCGCGGAGTAGTTGTGCTTCTACTTCGTTGGTTAGGTAAAAAGCCGGGCCGTAGGTTTTCAGGAAAAGATCAGCCACGTCGGCGCGGTCGGTTGGTGGCAGGGTGAGCGGGTTGCCAAAACGCAAGGAGGCGTATTGGGGCGTTTTGCTCTGCCAGGTTGCCCCGGCGGCGGCAAGTGCTTTGCTGGCCGCTTCGGCCGCTACTACGGATTGGCCGAAGCATCCGCAGCCCCAAAGCAAGAGCAGTGAAAATAAAATATGTTGCATCATGTGTTGTCCAAAAAATAAAATCGCTGATCATCTCAGCGCACAGTAAAGTGCTGTAAAACAGCCGTTCAGCTCACTAGTGCAGCGTAAAGCTAATTAAGTCTGTTTGACCACCATTGCTTGCCCCATGATTATCCTGTCAGCGGTCTACTTAGTTTAGGAAACGGTAAAAAAATGCTTGCAATGCGCTGCCTGAGAGGCGGCATACTTCGCCACAACGGAGTTATTCGGAGTTATTTCCAAGGTTACAATGGTTCGCTATGGTTTTAGAGGGGGCGTACCCAATAGTCGCTAGGCACTTCAAGCACTGTACGGATTTTAGGCGTGTGTGGGGCAGCTCCACACACGTCTAAAATATAAAACCGAGCGTTCATACCGTCTAGCATCCCTGCCGGGGGCCTTCTTTGACGGGCCAAAGAAGCAAAGCCCTCTTGCTGTGCTGCTGGCTGATCGGAAAGCGGAGGCGGAAAAGCCTAAAAGAAAAAAACTCGCGCTGAAGCCTTGGGAAATGCTTTAAAACTTATCGGTTATTGAAGCTTGTCGCAAGCGCACCAGTTTATCGGT
>CALEDI010000006.1 GCA_937949535.1 uncultured Lewinella sp.
AGAAGGATTAAAAGATGAGGTTTCATAGTCGTTGATTTAGGATTAGAGGAGGTTTGGATGTCGAACGCTTCGAGGTCTTGAAGCGTACTCAGGACCTCGAAGCGTTTATTTCTGCCTCTGACGAAGTCGAGGTAGAAATAATCCTTTGAGCGTCCGGTGCGTATGGGCAAACCTCACGTTGTACAATTTCGCGTTGATCTTCTTCAAGAGACAAATACGGGGGCTGCCAACCAAGTTCGCCTTTTAATGCGGAGACAAAAAAGGATGTGCTTCGCAGTACTTCGTGCTCGACTGGCGAGTCTAGTGGATGTGATGTGCAAAGATTTGCTTGACAAGCCACGAGTATTTATTACCTTGTTCCGCGCCCTAAAACGTAGTTGTTTAGGTAGATGAAATCTGCGAATCTCCGTTCTCTGGCTTACTTAAACAACAAGACCACTATAAAACCTTATCCTTATGCACAAGCGCTCCTTCTCCTCCCTCCTCCTCAACTATGTTTTCCTTGCAGGTCTGCTGGTGCTGGCACTTAACGATCATCTTTGGAAAGAAGCCTACGGAAATTGGCTAACCGGTAAGCTCTCGGACTTCGCTGGCGTTCTAATCCTTCCCCTTTTTCTGGCCTTTGTGTTCAATACCCGCAGCAGGGGAGTGCTTGTTGCTACCATTGTGCTGTTTACCTACTGGAAGTCTCCGCTTTCACAAGGGCTGATTGAGGGCATCAACGCTACAGGGCTATTTCATTACAGCCGGGTGGTAGATTATACTGACCTGCTGGCTTTTGCTGTGCTGCCGTTGAGTTGGGCGGTGTTGCGCAGGCCGGAGCGCTTCGCTTTTCGTTACAAGGCTCCACCAGCTTTTGCGCGTTACGCCATTCTTCCGCTTACGCTACTATTGTTTATCGCTACCAGTGAGGATGATGAAAGTTTTAATATTGGGCCAGGTATTGAAAATTGTTGCTTGAATAGCTTCCTGTTGGATACGTTCAACACGGGACAAGTATATATCCCCTCTGCGTTCACCCCAGATGGGGATGGCATCAACGATCTTTTCCGGGTGATCGTTGATACCGGAATTGTGCAGATTGATACGTTTATTGTTAGAAGTCTTGATAACAATGATACTCTTTTCTTCGCCACAGACATCAGCCGTGCGCAAGCTGCCGTGACGGGGTGGGATGGGGCGGAGCGCGGCGTCATTGAACCGATGCAAGTAGTGTACAACGTCGAAGTAACAGCTACGGACGGTACTTCCCGGACTTATTTCGGCTTTGTGTGCAGTATACCTTGTCGCGAACCCACCGGTTTGCCGCGCCCGGAAGGAATTGATGAATGTCGTTTCCCGAACCAAGTGGACGCTGCTGGCTTCTTTGACCCGGCCGTTTCCAGCGAAGAACTCCTTGATTGTTTTGATTGAGCAGTAAATACGCTAAGGTGAACCTTGTTTTTGTCCCCTCACCTTGCACCTGCGGCCGCGCCCAAGGAGTAAAGGGGGAAAGGGAGTAAAGGGAGAAAGGGCGTAAAGGGCGGTAAAGGAGTAAAGGGACTAAGGGGAGTAACAGAGAAGGAAGTACATCTCCAAACTCGATAGGCGAACTTTTTTTGTGCAATTTCGCGCCGATCTTCTTCAATAGACAAATACGGGTGCTGCCAACCAATTTTGCCTTTAAATGCGGAGACAAAAAAGGATTCGATTGGTGCGTCTAGTTACCCTATTACTACCTTTGCCTCATGAACAAAAACTGGCAACCCCAGACCCGTGCTATCCGCGGACAGATGGACAAAACGCAATACGGCGAGCACTCCGCGCCGCTGTTCCTGACGAGTAGTTTCACCTTCAACTCCGCCGAGGAGATGGCCGCTACCTTCGCCGGAGAGCGGGAGGGCATTATTTATTCCCGCTACAACAACCCGAGTGTAGACGAACTGATCGGTAAGGCCTGCGCGCTAGAAGGCACCGAGGCGGGCTTCGCCACCGCCTCCGGCATGGCAGCCGTATTTGCCAGCCTCGCTGCGCTGGTAAAGCAGGGCGACCACATCGTCGCTACCCGCGCCCTCTTCGGGAGTACGCACCAACTGCTGACCAATTTCCTGCCCAAATGGGGCGTGACCCACACTTACGTCGAACCCGACCAGCTCGAAACTTGGGCCGCCGCCGTGCAAGACAATACCGTGCTGTTCTGTACCGAAACCCCTTCCAACCCCGGCCTGAAACTGGTCGATCTGGAAGCCGCCGGAAAGCTCTGCAAAGCGCATGATCTGCTCTTCGTGGTAGACAACTGCTTCGCCACGCCCGTCATCCAACGGCCCGCCGAGTTTGGGGCCGACCTCATCACCCACTCCGTCACCAAATGGATGGACGGCCAAGGGCGCGTACTGGGCGGCTTACTGCTCGGCACCCAGGAAGTGATGGATCGGGTAACCGCTTTTTGCCGCCATACCGGCCCCGCTATGTCGCCCTTCAACGCTTGGACGGTGAGCAAGAGCCTCGAAACCCTACACCTGCGGATGGACGCACACTGCCGCTCGGCCTTCGCGCTGGCCACGTGGTTGGAGGCGCAGGCGAGCGTAACCAAAGTGCATTACCCTTTCCTAGAAAGCCATCCCCAGCATGGCTTGGCGAAGCGGCAAATGTCTGCCGGAGGCGGCTTGGTCTCCTTCGAGCTGGCGGGCGGCGCAGCCGCCGCTCAGCGCCTGCTCAACGCCGCCGAGCTTTGCACCCGCAGCTCGAACCTCGGTGATACCCGGACCATCCTGACGCATCCCGCAACGACGACGCACTCGAAGCTGTCGCCGGAGGAGCGCGCAGCGGTCGGCATATCCGATGGGCTGGTCCGGATGAGCGTCGGGCTGGAGGCGGTGGTGGATATTCAGGAGGATCTTTTGCGGGGGTTGGCCCATTAGGTATAACCTCATCCCAACTCCTCTCCGAAATATTAGCCATCAGCGTTCAGCAATCAGTATTCAGGCTACCGCTGTTATATGCAGTCGCCTGATTGCTGGATACTGAGTAATTCAACCGAACGTAGCAGGGTAAATAATAGTAGACCTGCAATCAGTTATACAATGGTCCGCTACAATTTCAGGCTTACAAGGCACTCATCTCGTCTTACATCCCTGCCGGGGGCCTTCTTTTTAGGGAAAAAGAAGCAAAACCCTTTGGCTGTGTCCTCGGCTGATCACAAATACTGGACCTGAGGGCTG
>CALEDI010000007.1 GCA_937949535.1 uncultured Lewinella sp.
CAGGAAAGGGCTGAGGGCTTGCCAAGAAAGGTAGGCGGTTTGGAAATCGGTACGCAGGGCACCGAGCTTCTCTCCGGTGGGCGCGGCCGCAAAGTCTGTGGCCGTGGTACTCAACTGACTGGCTGCCGACGCGGTAGCGCCGTAGGCCGGAACGATGACGTTGTTGGCCCAACCTTCCAGCATGGCTTGGCGATCGAAGGACGGTAGCATTGGGCCGTCATCGTCTGCTCCACCAGTGGTTGGTCCGCAGGCCGTTACCATTAGTAAGACGGCGGTAAGGGGTAAGAATAGTAAGCGTTGCATCGGTGATTCTTTAGATCGGAGAGGTGAGTTTTTAGTTGCAGAAGAAAGCACTCGGCGGGTAAATCCCGGCTGTAACCGAACTGGCTTGTAACTCTAGGTTGATTTCTCGGATGTCACTAGGGGTAAGGCCCCAAAAGCCGAAGCCCGTCTCGTTGCGAAGGTCTTCGAGGAGGATGTCGGAGATGATTTCGAAGTCGGCGGGTACAAAGTTGCCAGAGTTCTGGGCGATGAAGCGCAAGGAGTAGATGAAGCCGTAGGCCTCGCTGAGGGCATGGAAAGCTCCGCCTTGGTTGGGGGGCGTTGCTTCTAGGTCAGCGATGGCTTCGCAGAGGTAGTAACTGGCTCGGGCCGCGAGGACTTTGTTGAGTTCCGCACGGATCATGATCGCTTGGCGTTCTACTTCGGCGTAGTCTTCGGCTACTATGGCAGCGCGGCCGGTGCGGAAGGAGCGCTCCATGATGGTAGCGAGGGCAGTAAAACTGCCCTGCTCGGCAACCTTGCCGGTGTACTCGTTGAGGAAGTTATCGGCTTCGCCGATGTCGGCAAGCAGTTGGGTAGGGTCTGCGGAGGCTCCGGCGAGGTAGCCGTAAGCTTCATCCCAGTAGTGCTCTAGGGTGGTGTAGTTGTTCCCATCGGTGGTAGTAGAAGCACTGTTGTCGGCTTGGTTGGTTCCCTCGAAGAGTAAGGCAGTGCTGAGGTAGTTGTTGGCTACTTGGTCATACATGAGCGCACCGACGAGCGCTTTGGCGAAGGCTTGGTTGTACTCTAAGCCCCACGAGCTGACGTAGCGAACGCTGCTGCCGTCAGCAATTTGCCCCGCTTGGCCTTCGGCGGCGAGTTGGTTGCTATTGGGGAAGACTTCGTTTACTTGGTTGAAGATCCAGGTGTCGAAGTCAGCTTTGACCTGCGTTGCGCCAACGGAGTTGGCGGAGAATAGGTCTCGGCTGGCCGCTACTTTGGAGCGGAGGGACTTGGTGGAGGCGTTGAGTTCAGCGTTAGCGAAGGGTTGGGTGCCTTCGGCGTTGGTGAACATGTTCATCAGCCCGTCGCGGGTCTGGTCTAGATCGAGCATGGCGGCGGTCAGCTCTTCGGCCATCGCGATGCGGGTGGTTTGGCCGGAGAAGGAGACGGAGGAGTTGCCGTTGCGGTTGAAGACGTAGGTTTCCGGGATGTCTAGGTTGAGGCCCATATCATCGTCATCGTCGCAAGCTGCGGCGGTGAAGAGGAGGAATAATCCTGCAAAAAGGTAGGTAGAAGTCTTCATTTGGAGTTGTTTGTAGGCTTGAGGCGATTTAGCTTATTCTTATCTGTACTAAATCTTAATAGTGCAAAGGTAAAGTCAATGACCTTAGCTGTGCAAGCTTTGCGCAGGTTATTTTGAATTTGTCTTAATAAGGGGATCGAGCCTAGGGTGATAAGGGTGTTGGTCCTTTGAGCGTCCGGCTGGTAATACATTCTTATCACGCTAGGCCAGCCCATTGTTAAACAGACACTGCACCTGCGTCCGCGCCCAAAAGTGTCTTCTATCAAACCGCTATACATCGACTAAAACCCCCTCCCTAAATCCCTCCCCACGGGGGAGGGACTTGTGAAAACGCTACGCGTTTTAGCGTAATGGCCACTTAATCAGCGTCAATGTATAGCGGTTTGGTCTTCTATATAAGATCTCTCAATTTGAAAGTGACCACTTTGTAGTCTCCATCACGGGCGTACCTGATTTTGATTTTCTTGCCTTTTTTGCCGATGAGTTTACGGATGATGCCATTGAGGGTCATGAAGCCAACGGATTTTCCGTTTACGGCTACGACTCGATCTTTGACTTGTAGGCCAGCCAAATCGGCGGGGCTGCCGGGCACGATGTTGGCTACAGTGTAGGTTCGGAGGTTCGCTCCGCCAGCTAGTATGGTTAGACCAGACCGATCAAACTGGAATTTATTGCGCCATCGCTTTCCCTCGGGCCTAAACCAGACTTGCTTTCCGGTATAATTGAGTACTACATTGAAACGCCGTAACAACTGGTTGCCGATGATGCCTTGCCGACTATTGAGAAACTGTAAACCTACAGTGTCTAGGGGTTGGAAATAGGTCACTACATTTTCAAGCCTCTTGCCTCCGAGTCTGATTTCACGTGCTCGACCAACGCTGCCTTCAAGGCTCCCGCCCAAACCGTTGGCGATGTAGGTGGGTATGGTTTGCTGGGGCAAGTCAACGTCTGTACTGTCTCCGAAGGTGTGCATTAATAAGGTGAGCCCCGCACCAGAGTCTAGGAGTAGCTTGCGGTCTGTTGAAGTGTTTCCGGTAACGCTTAGTGGGGTGCTTAGGTAGGCTCGGTTACGGATGAACTCTGCGGGCATATTGACGTACTTACCCGTTGGCTCCCACTTGTTCGGCTCGTGCAAGATCATCAGTTGCTTCCGAAAGTCAAACTCTACGGTGAAACGCATGAGGAAATCAGCCCCGAGAATGCCTTGAATGCTGGTGCCAGTTAGTCGCTCAAAGTCGAAGTAGTTCTCTTCAAGGACCAGCATGGACCGGTTGCGGGCCAGTAGCCGGTCGGCCAAACGAAGGTCTATGCCTGTAGCCAGATAGGCCGTTAGGGTTGTGTTCACGTCGGCTCCCCGAACTTGGAACTTGCGGCGGTAGTCTACCTTCAGCATATCGGCCATGCTTTTTTCAAGCAGGATGGTGTTTTCCGCGCCGGTATCAATGATGAAGCGTACCGGGATGACGTTGTCCAATAAGATGTTGATAACGATGAAGTCGTTCTCAATACTGAAAGGCAGCTCGATGCGTTTGTAGCGGCCTAGTATTTTTAGGTCTAGCCGCTGCGCCACTAAATCTGTGCCGACAAAAACGATAAGCAAAAGACCTACCGCAACGAGCCTCAGCTTGTGGGGGATATAAGCGAGAAATACGGCGATGGAGGATTGGGTTGACACGGCAGCAAGATAAAAACAAAAACAGGGACAGCGTTTTGAAGAGCTAAACGTTACCACAATGTTAAATGAAAGGTATCTGTTGTGGCCTCCTAAAAGACCACGGTTAGCATATTTTTGCCTTATTTTCTTGGTTCTAAGTTATTGATTGCACACTTTTGCATTGTATAAGCAGAAGCCTTTTAGTTGCTACAACCAGTATTTATAGGTTTTGCTAATGGTTTTTCGAAGCCATTTTGATTAGATTTTAGTCTTAAAGTATACTCGAAGAAGTAAGTAACGATCATGCAAATTTCACTACCATTTGGCCTGCGGCCTGATGGATTCACCTGCGTATATTTTCTTCTCCTCCTCGGCATTTCCGCGGGTAGTCGCTCATTGAGTGCTGCTTCCTGCGTTCGCATACATCCATATTTTTTTAACTTATAAGTAGTAGTATGAAGCTTATTTTCAACCATGTCACTCGTGGTTGCCTTTTTCTTATGCTTGTATTGTTTACCGGTGCCCTCGTGGCGCAAACAGCGGTAACCGGTACGATCACTGACGCAGAAAACGGCGACCCACTCATCGGTGCGAGCATCCTCATTACAGGAACTTCCACTGGTACCGTTACCGACTTCGACGGTAACTACAGTCTCAACGTTCCGGCCGATGCCGAAACACTCACCATTTCTTACACGGGTTACGCAACCCAAACCGTGCCGGTTGCCGGCCAGTCTGTCATCAACATCGAGCTTGGTGCTGGTGAATTGCTGGAAGAAGTTGTTGTTGTTGGTTACGGTACCGTAACCCAAAAGCAGGTGACTTCTGCCGTAACGACCATCGAAGCGGAAGATTTCAACGCTGGTAACATCAACGACCCGACCCAGCTTATTCAGGGTAAGGTTGCTGGTCTAACGATCTCGAAGCCAGGTGGCAACGCCAACGGTGGTTCTACCATCCGTCTGCGCGGTCTGTCCAGCTTTGGTGGTAACTCTAGCCCACTGATCATCATTGACGGTGTTGTTGGTGCCAACCTTAATACCGTTGACCCCGCCGACATTGAGTCTATGAACGTACTCAAAGACGGTTCTGCCGCTGCCATCTACGGCATCCAGGCTTCTGCGGGTGTAATCATCGTAACCACCAAGAAAGGTACATCTGGCAAAGGCCAGTTGAACTACCGTGCTTACGTATCTGCTGAGTCTATCGCCGCAGCACCTCAGGTTGCTGGCCGCGAGGAGTACCTCCGCCTCATCGGCGCTGCTGCCGACATCAACCGCGCGCAAAACCCGGGTGCGGATCTCCCAACCGCTGCTGACGTACGCGCACAGAACGACTTTGGCGGTGAAACCGACTGGATCGACGCTGTAACCCGTACTGGTATTTCCAACGTTCACAACCTCAGCTACTCTGGTGGTTCGGGCGGAACAACCTACCGTGCTTCCGTCAACTACCGCGACATCCAAGGTATTGGTTTCCAGAACGATGGTTTCAACCAGCTCAATGGCCGCCTTAGCGTTACGCAGAAGGCCATCAACGACCGCCTGACGCTTAGCGTAGATGTTACGGCAACGGATAAGAACCAGCAGTTCATCGACCCTAACGTATTCAAGTTTGCGACGACCTACAACCCAACTGCTCCCATTCGGGTAAGCGACGCGGGCTACAACGTCCCGCAGGCAGTTATTGACAACAGCAACGACATCTACGGCGGGTTCTTTGAAATCGACAACTTCGATTACAACAACCCCTACGCGATTGCAGCAACTACAAGTGCTAGCCGCAAGCAGAGCGACCTGCTCTACAGCCTTCGTGCAGGCTTTGACCTTACAGACGATTTCAATATCCAGGCAGCTTACTCTCGTAACCGGTCTAACGGCCTGAGCGGTGGTTTTGCTAGCCAAACGAGTCGTTTCCTTGGTGGAGCTGCTGGTTCACAAGACCGGAAAGGTTTTGCTAGCCGCAACTCCAACAGCGACAACAACGAGCTTTTCGAAATCACAGGTACTTATGATCTCGATCTAGGCAGCAACAATTTGGAACTTCTCGCGGGTTACTCTTGGCAGGAATACAACTTCCAAGGCTTTGGCGCCAGTGGTCGTGGTCTTCCTTCTGATGCATTTGGCTTCAACAACCTTGGTACACTTGCAGACATTGCTGGTGGCCAAGTTGGTCTTTTCAGTTACCAGCAGGCTTACCGCGTGATCGGTTTCTTCGGTCGTGCGCGCATGAGCATCGGTTCTGCTTACAACATCACTGCTTCCGTTCGTCGTGACGGAACCAGCCGTAACGGCCCCGAAAACAAGTGGGACATCTTCCCCGCCATCTCTGCAAGTGCTGACCTCGTTGACGCCCTTGACCTTGCTGGCCCCAACCAGTTAAAGCTGCGTGTTGGTTACGGTATCACCGGTTCTTTGCCTAACGGCAACTACGGCTACCTACAGACCTTCGGTACGCAAGGACAGGTTCCTTTCAACGGCGGATACGTTACCACAATCGGCCCAACCTCCAACGAAAACCCTAACCTCAAGTTTGAGAAGAAGGGAGAATTCAATGCTGGTATCGACTTTGCCTTCCTTGACTACAAACTGACCGGTACCCTTGATTTCTACACCCGTACTACCCGTGACCTGATCACGAACGTACAGGTGCCTAGCCCTCCGTTCCTATTTGGTAACGTAGAAGCTAACCTCAACAACGTTGACCTCATCAACACTGGTGTGGAACTGTCGCTTGGTTACCAGATTGGTGACGTAGCTGGCGAAGGCTTCGGCTGGGAGCCTAGCCTGACGTTCTCTACCTTCAGCACTAAGCTGGAAGACAACGGCGAAACGCCTGACTTCAACTTTGGTGCCGGTGGGGTCCAAATCTTTGATAGCTCTACGCCTGGTGCTCCTGGACAGAACGGTGACCCGATCTCTCAGGTAATCGTTGGCGAAGCGTTTGGTGGCCTTTACACCCGCCAACTCGACGTTGAAGCTTCCCAAGCTGCTGGCCAGTACGTTTTTGTCGGAGATGAGAACGAGAAAGTGCTCGTCGGAAACGGCTTGCCTGACTTTAGCCTCGGTTTTGCGAACAGCTTCAGCTACGGCAACCTTGATTTCAACTTCTTCCTCCGTGGAGACTTCGGCCACTCTATCGCCAACCTTCCGGCCAACTTCTACGGCCAGCACGGTAACGCGATCAGCCGCCCACTAGACAACATTGTCGTTACTGATCGGTTCCTTGAGGGCATCATCAGCGCGCCTAAGTTCTCTGACTACTTCGTTGAAAAGGCAAGCTTCCTCGCCCTAGACAACGTCCAACTTGGTTATACCTTCGACCTTGGAGAAGGTACCGGCTTCGACAATATCCGTGCTTATGTAGCTGGCCAGAACTTGTTCTACATCACCAACTACTCTGGTGTTGACCCCAACGTTCGTTTCATCGACGACCAAAACGGCAACGGTTTTGCAGACAACGGTGAAAACTCGCTTACGCCCGGTATTGACCGCCGGAGCACCTTCTTCCGTACGCGCACCCTCACGGCAGGAATCAGCGTAGGATTTTAATAGCAAACTATCATTTAAAACAAAAAGCAAAGGGTAGAAGTTAGGAGGCTCTCATTGAGCATATTCCTAACTTCTAACCTTCGCCAAAAACTGCATAAAATGCAAAAATTACTTAAATTCAGGGTAATCACAGTAGTGCTGCTTAGCATGCTGATGATCCCCTTCAACTCCTGTACTGACCTGGAGCCGGAAGTTTTTTCCGACCTCACGCCAGCCAACTTCCCGGCTTCTAAAGCCGACTTGGTAACCTCTTACCTCTCTTGCTACACCCGCCTTTACGGCATGATGAACCACGGTGGTTACATGTCTATTCAGGAAGTTTCTTCCGATGAGATCATGATTCCGCAGCGTGGTTCTGACTGGTTCGACGGTGGCATCTGGTTGCGTACACACCGCCACACGTTTGACCCAACTGATGGGCAGTACAACGGCGCATGGACGTTCCTTTACCAAGGTGCACTTCAGGCCAACTCCGTAATTGCCGCCATCAATGGCTCCGATGCCCTTACCGAAGCAGAGAAAGCACCTTTTATCGCTGAGCTTCGCTCAATGCGTGCTTACTTCTACTTCCTGCTTGCCGACTCTTTCGGTGATGTACCGCTGGTAACAGAAATGTCTGACCCTACAGACATCGAGCCAATGGCTACGCCGCGTGCCGACATCTTCAACTTCGTGGTGAACGAACTCAACGCTTCTGCCGCTGACCTTTCTCGCGAGACAGGTGCTGCTACTTACGCCAAGATCAACTACTGGGCCAACCGCGCTATCCTTAGCCGCGTATTGCTCAATGCTGAGGTAATGACCGGTACGGCACAGTGGGCTGCTGCTGAAGCTGCTGCTGATGAGGTAATCAATAGCAACAACTTCTCTCTTGAAGACAACTACTTCGCCAACTTCGACCCAGACAACGACAACGGTCTTTCTGGTACTTCCGAGAACATGTGGGTAGTCCCTTACGATGCACCTGCCGTAGCGGGTGGTTTCAACCTCGTACAGATGACCCTACACTACTCTAGCCAAGCAACCTTCAACACCCAAGACCAGCCTTGGAACGGTTACTGTACCCTACAGGAATTCTACGAGAGCTACGAAGACGGTGATGAGCGCAAAGGTGTTTCCGGTGATCCAACGGTACGCGGCAACTTCCTTGCCGGCCCGCAGTACGCTGCTGATGGCGTTACGCCAATCACGGACGGTACGGCCGATGACCCGGGTGGCCTTGAGGTGGTATTCACGCCTGAAATCAACAACTTGGAGCCAAACGCCTTCCGCCAAGCAGGTGCGCGTGTATGGAAGTACGGTTACGAAAACGGTACGCCGAACACGATGCGAAATGATTTCCCAATCATTCGTTACGCCGAGGTGCTGATGAACAAAGCAGAAGCCATGATGCGCCAAAACCGTGGTGGCTACTCCATGTTCGTAAACATGATCCGCAACCGTGCTGAACTTAGTGACCTCTCCGACGGTGAAATTACTGCCGACGTAATGCTCGCAGAGCGCGGCCGTGAGTTCTTCTACGAAGGTACGCGCCGCCAAGACCTGATCCGTTTCGGTAAGTTTGGTGACGGATGGGCCTTCTTCTCTGGCTCCGATGCCTCGAAGAACATCTTCCCAATCCCGCAGCCACAGCTGAACGCTAACCGGAACCTACAGCAGAACCCCGGTTACTAAACCTCTCTTTCAGGCTCCGGCCTGAATCCAATAGGTTTTTCATTCGCCTCTTCTCCCCTTTGCGGGGAGGGGAGGCGTTTGAAGTTTATAGAGACACACCTAAACCCTGCTCTATATTTCGCGTTTTCCTGCGGGTGCCTACCGCATCTACCAACCATTAGCTACTCCATTTATACCATGAAAGCACCGATTGCCAAGAAAGTCCCCAAAACCCTCACTGCCCACCAACACGACCGCCAAGACAATTACTACTGGCTCAACGACCGCGAAGACCCAGAAGTGATCGCGCATCTCGAAGCAGAAAATGCGTATTTTGAGGCGCGCACGCAGGTGCAAAGTGAGTTAAGGGAAACGCTCTTTCAGGAAATCAAAGGCCGCATCAAAGAAGACGATACCTCCGTTCCCTACATCCAAGACGGCTACGAATACCAAACCAAGTTTGAAACCGGAGACCAGTACCCCCGCTACCTGCGCCGCAAACTCGATGAAGCCGATGCCAAACTGATGCTCAACGTCAACGAAATGGCAGAGCCCTACGACTTCTACAACGTCGGGGGCCTCAACATCTCCGACGACAACCGCTACCTCGCCTACGGCGAAGACACCGTTAGCCGCCGCATCTACACCATCCACATCAAAGACCTCCTCACCGGCCAAAACCTCCCAGACCAAATCCCCAACACCACCGGAGGTTCCGTTTGGAGTGCCGACGGCCAGTACCTATTCTACTCCGTCAAAGACGAAGCCCTCCGCCCCTACAAAATCATGCGCCACCGCCTCGGTACCGCTCCCCAAGACGACGCCGTGATCTACGAGGAAACCGACGAAACCTTCCGCGCCTTCGTAGGCCGCTCAAAGTCCAAAAAATGGATCGTCGTCGGCTCCGCCCAGACCGTCAGTACCGAATACCACCTCCTCCGCGCCGATGATCCCCTCGGAGAACTCCGCTGCTTCCAGCCCCGTGAGCGCAACCTAGAGTACAGCATCGCCCACATCGATGATCGCTTCTACGTCTTAACCAATAAGGACGCGAAGAACTTCCAACTCATGGCCACCCACGAAGACCAAACCGGCAAAGAAAACTGGAAAACCGTCATCCCCCACCGAGACGAAACCCTCCTCGAAGACGTAGACCTCTTCAAGCACTTCCTCGTCCTCTCCGAACGCACCAACGGCCTAACCCAACTCCGCATAATTGGCGCAGACTCTCTTGCTACACCTGTCGCATCAAGCTTCCGCGTAGCGGATACCCCTCCGGTCTCCCCAGACGGAGCGCAGCGTAGTCCGGGGTCTGTCGCTCCTGCCACGTCTCCCCTCCCCAACGGGGAGGGGCTGGGGGAGGGGTTCGCGCCCCACTACCTAGACTTCCCCGACGAAGCCTACATGGCCTACACCTCCGTAAACCCCGAGTTTGATACCGAAGTACTTCGCTTCGGCTACCAAAGCATGACGACGCCGGCCAGCACCTACGACTACAACGTAGTAACCCGCCAAAAAACACTCTTAAAACAGCAACCCGTGCTAGGCGAGTTCGCTCCGGAAGACTACATCAGCGAGCGCCGCTTCTCCGAAAGCCGAGACGGAACCAAAGTCCCCCTCAGCATCGTCTACCATAAAGACACCCCCAAAGACGGCACCGCACCGCTCTTGCTCTATGCCTACGGAAGCTATGGTTACAGCATGGACCCCTACTTCAGCGTAGCCCGACTCAGCCTGTTAAACCGTCATTTCATCTACGTCATCGCCCATATTCGCGGTGGTGAAGAAATGGGCCGCTCTTGGTACGAAGACGGCAAACTGCTGAACAAAAAGAACACCTTCACCGACTTCATCGACGCCGGAGAGTGGCTCCTAGCCAACAACTACACCGCCAAAGAAAACCTCTTCGCAATGGGTGGAAGCGCAGGCGGATTGCTGATGGGCGCAGTCGCCAATATGCGCCCCGACCTCTGGGCTGGCGTAGTAGCCCAGGTACCCTTCGTAGACGTTGTCACCACCATGTTAGACGACTCCATCCCCCTCACCACCGGCGAGTACGACGAATGGGGAAACCCCAACGAAAAAGAGTACTACGACTACATCCTCAGCTACAGCCCCTACGACCAAGTAGAAGCCAAAGACTACCCCAACATGCTCGTCACTACCGGCCTCCACGACAGTCAAGTCCAGTACTGGGAGCCCGCAAAATGGGTCGCCAAACTCCGAGAACTAAAAACCGATAACAACGAACTCCTCCTCCATACCGACATGAAAGTCGGCCACGGCGGCGCCTCCGGCCGCTTCGATTCCATCAAAGACGTTGCCCGAGATTACGCTTGGCTGATTAGTAAGGGAGAAAAGAGTTAGCAATCAGCGTCCAGCAATCAGTATTCAGGCTACCGCTGTTACATGCAGACGTCTGAACGCTGATTGCTGGATACTGAGTAATTCAACCGAATGTAGCAGGGCAAATAATAGTAGACCTCCAATCGGTTATACACACCCTTTACACTCACTTCACCAAAGTCATCTCCTCCACCAAGTGTGGCGCACCGCCCAACTTATCAATCAGGAATAGTACGTAGCGGATGTCTACCATGATGTTGCGGCAGATGCTGGGGTCGTAGTTGACGTCGCTCATCGTGCTTTGCCAAGTACGGTCGAAGTTGAGGCCAACTAAGCGGCCGTTGGCGTCTATGGCTGGGCTGCCGGAGTTCCCTCCGGTAGTATGGTTGGAGCCTAGGATACAGACGGGTAGCTTGCCGTTTTTCATGGCGTAGTTGCCGTAGTCTTTCTTCTTGTGGAGGTCGACCAAGCCGAGGGGAAGGTCAAACTCATAGTCTCCGGGCTGGTACTTAGCGATTACGCCGTCGAGGTTAGTGACGTGGCCAAACTGCTTACCATCCAAGCCCTTGAAGCCTTCTATTTTGCCGTAGCTCACGCGCATGGTGCTGTTGGCGTCTGGGTAGAGGCGTTTTTCGGGAAAGAACAGGAGCAAGCCCTTCATGTATTGGCGTTGCAGCGGCTCGGCCCGCTGCCGTATTTCGTTGTACACGTTGGTTACGCGCTTTTCGTTGTGCTGGTTCAGCTGAGCGGCGAAGACGTAGCCTTGGTCTCCACGCAGCAAGTCTAACGCAGTCTCAGGGTCGCCTTTCAGCAGAGAAATGAGCCGTTTGCCTTTGGTGAGGTAGCTGCGCTGAAAAAGATCGGTTACCATCTGGTCCATGCTTCCGGCAAATTCTACTTGGTCTTGGATGTAGAAACTCAAGTGCTTCTTCTGCACGTTAGCATAGTAGGCGGGCAGGAGTGCTTTTGCTACCTCCATGTCAATGTCTTCGTTGTATCCTTTGTAGAAGCCTTCTAGGTAACCAATAAGGCCCGGAAGCCGCTTCTTGAAAGCTTCAACCCCGTTATTGTCCGCAATTTTAACCTGACGGCGCAGGATGTTGGCGATGCGGAACAAATCGATATTGTAGTTCAGTTCGCCGGCGTAGGCGTTCGTTTTGGCGACTTCTTCTTGCCGTTCTACCAGTTTATTGATCTTACCAATCAGGGGGCGGTAGGTCTTCGCTTCGCCGGGCTTTGCTTCTAGGCGGTTCATGAACTCCCGCTCCATGGCGAGGCGTTTCTTGATGCCGCCAACGGCGGCTACGCCTTCACTTTCGCCGCGCCACTTCTTCCAGGCGTTAGCGATCCGCGACTGCTTGCTGGCGTAGTCTATCCGTACCTGAGGGTTGGCGCGCATGGCTGAGTCAATCACGGCTAAGCTCAAGTCTCGCATCCCGATGCGGATGGGGTTGATGGTTTCGGTACGCTGCTTAATTGCCTCGGCCGAGAGGTACTGGTCCGTCCGGCCGGGGAATCCGAAGATCATGGAGAAATCACCAGGCTTTACGCCTTTCAGGCTTATCTCTAGGTGCTGCTTGGGCTTCATCGGTATGTTGTCTGGGCTGTACTCCGCAGGGCTGCCGTCGGGGGCGGTGTAGATGCGGAAGAGGCTGAAGTCTCCGGTGTGCCGAGGCCATTCCCAGTTGTCGGTGTCGGCACCGAACTCACCGATGGAGGCGGGCGGGGTGCCTACCAGACGAACATCGGTGTACTTCTTCGTCACGAAGGCAAAGTACTGGTTGCCATTGAAGAAGGGCTTAATGACGAGTTCTTCGTGTGCGTTGAGGGCAAACTCCTCCTTAACCATTTTCAGGTTGGCGGCTACCATCTTGGCGCGCTCTTCTTCGCTCACGTCGTCGTAGACTTTGTTGAGCACCTTATTGGTTACGTCTTCTATGCGTTCGATGAACGTCACAAAGAGGCCGGGGTTGTTTTTCTCGTCTGCTTTAGACTGGGCGTAGAAGCCGTTCTTAAACAGGTTGTCTTCCAGAGAGGAATGGCTCTGGATGGCTCCTCGCCCACAGTGGTAGTTGGTCAGTACCAGCCCTTGGTCGGAGATCACTTCTCCGGTACAAAACCCACCGAAATGAACGATTGCATCTTTAAGACTTCCCTTATTGATGCTGTAAATGTCTTCGGCAGTGATCTTCATCCCCATACCTTTCATTTCCTCTTCGTTGAGGTTTTCGAGAAGGAGCGGCAACCACATTCCTCCGCCAGCGGAAAGGAGTAAGGGAAGGAGAAGGGTAAAGGTAGAAAGGAGTATTTTTTTCATTTCGTGTTGTCTTATTTGTTGCGGATTGAGGCAAAGCGTGCCTTGCCTGTAAGTACGCTTGGCATTATTTCAAGCCAGCATATTCGCGGAGGTACTGAAAGTCTGGCCCAAGCTGCCCCGCTTCCGTTACGGAAGCACGGCGTAAGATGTCTGAGCTTTCGGACTCAAATTCGGGCAAGATTTGCTCAATGAAGGTTGCGCCGAAGGCCGCGCTGGCGTCTCGGGGCAGTTCGCTGGGGAGGTTGTCGATCGACATTACGTCTACGGCGTGGTCGCTGTGGGGCGCTACGATGTCTCCTGTTTCGGGGTCGTAGCCGAATACGGGGTTGGCAATCGTGGAGGCGAAGAGGGTAGAGGGTACGCTGGCTGCTGGCGCAATGTCGCAGGTCACATCACCGATCACCTTGATGTTGAAGTCTTCTGTGTTCATCTCGGCCTTGGTGAAGAAGGCTGGGGCTTTACCGTCCCAAAAAATACCGTTCACGAAAACGTCGGCGACCTTGGCGTAGGGGCCGAAGGCAGACTGGTATTCTTCGCTGTGCTGGTAGAAATGTTGCTTATTGACCGGTTGCCCGTTGGGGTGCTTGGCGTAGTCCTGAACCCTAAGTTGGGTAAAGACGGCCTTTCCTTTGCCCGCCAGGAAGTCTGCTGGACTTACCATTTCTAGGCCGATGTCTTCCAGTACGCGGGCGGCACCTTTGCCTACGCGGCCGGTGCCGGTGAGTACTATGCGGAGGGGCGGAAGGTCAAGTTTGGCATAAACTTCTTTTGCTGCGGCGTAGTCGTGTAGGGTGTTCAGGCGGGGCAGTTTGAAGAGGCCGGTACGCTGCGCGTAGGTCCAAATGGCGTTGTGGGCACCTACCATTCCGGCCCAATAGCCGAAGGCGATGAGGCGCTTGCCCTTATCATCGGTCAGGTATTCATAGTCGATGTGGGTGATGCCTTTTTCAAGGAAAGCCCGCATCAGTTTCTGGTTGTAGGGTTGTTCTTTCGCAACGTGGGCGAAGAAGCAGTAGGTTTTGTTGGAGATCAGTTTGTCTACTGGTACTTCTTTCACGCCTAGTAGAAGTTCGCGGTCGGAGATGTCTTCCACTACGGGCACGCCGAGGTCGGCGTATTCGTGGTCTTTAAACGTCCGGCCTGTGCTGGGCTGCACTACAATGTCGATGCCTCGGTTACGCAGCTCGGCCACCTGCGGCGGCGTCAGGGGAACCCGAGCATCGGGTGGGTTTTTCTCCTCGCGGATTACAGCAATAGTAGGGAAAGACATCTGGTGGTGGTTTGGTTAGAACTTGGTGGTGGCTTTTTGGGGCACGACCCCAGCATAGCAGTAGGGCGCGAACGCAGGATGCAAGGTAAGTTAGAAGCACGGTTTTTACACAGTCTTGAAGCTACTACTCCTCCTACTTCCCCCACCATCCTCCATCTAGCCAACGGTAGCTCTTGAAAGAGTTTTCTTGTAGGCAATACACCAACGCACCGATGCAAAGCCCAAGCCCCGCCCCCGCAGTCACGTCTCGCAGAAAATGGTACAACAAATACATCCTACTAAAAGCAACCATCACCGCAAGCAGAAAACAAAGCGCGCTGAGGGAGCGCTTCCCCCGCCGCGCATTAAACGCTAAGAAACTGAACAACGCAAACGCCGAGGTAGCGTGGCCGCTAGGGAAGCTGCTCGCTACGTCCCAACTGCGCCACTCTTCTTCAAAGATGTTCAACGAATGCCAAACCTCTTCGTAGTTGTCAAAGAACCAACGCATGGGCCGAGGTTGGGCAAAAAGAAGCTTGAGCAAACCAGCAATGATGCCTGCCGACGCTCCGGTAACCACCACAAAAAGACCTTTACGATAACTGAAGGCCGTAACCATCAGGATAACCGTACCGTAAGCCACCGGCTCCGCAAAGCGGGTCCCAACCTTAAAGAAAACATCCCAAAACGGCGTCCGAAGCTGATTGATCGCCACCAGCGCATCACCCTGAGCATAACGAGACAATAAAACCATACTGCAAGCCATCAGTAGCAAGGTGCCACCAATGAAAAGCCAGTTGTCGTGGAAGAAACGAACGGTACTCCGTTCGGCCGCAGAGTCGGAGGAATGTGTTGGCATGGTTGAAAGTTAAGACACAAGGAGAGGCTGTGTTGTGGTTGCGTGGTTTAACAAATATAGGCGTTAGCATTCAGGCCGTCTGAACGCTGAACGCTGAATCTTACCCCCTCCCTTAACTCTAGGGTGTATAATCTGTAATGTATTCTCTCCGCGCAAAAACCCCCTCCCCAAACCCCTCCCCACGGGGGAGGGGCTTATAAAAACGCTGCGCGTTTTGATGATATTCGGCGGACTAATTTATAGACAGATTACACCCCCTACCCCTCACTCCTCGGCTACTTCAGCCCAAGCGTAAAGGAATAAATCAACGGCTCATCCAAAGAGAGTAAGTGCGCCTCGTAAGGGCCAGCGTTTGGCAACCAACTGTTGTCTCCGCCCACCCCGATCTGGCCGTAATCGATGTTGAGGGTGAAGTTTTTAGCAGCGGTGAGGTCGTTGGTATGCTCTGCGGCTTCGAGGGTGGCTTGGGTGTAGGGCCAGAGGGAGAAGTTGAAACGGCCTTTGATGTCTAAACCGAGCAGGTCGTCTGCGTTCAAAGACAGCTGACTAACGTCCATCCGGTTACCGTTCTCGATGGGCTTGATGTAGGGCTCGGTCATTTTATCGGTAGATGCTGCCCAGTTGCCGAAGCGCATCCCTCGGAAGCGGTCGGCGTAGGCTTCGCCGGGGCCTCGGCCAAACCATTCTGCGGTGTGGTAGGCTTTGCTTACCTCCGTTTGGAGG
>CALEDI010000008.1 GCA_937949535.1 uncultured Lewinella sp.
AAGGGCATCTACCTCTTCGCCATAGAGCGAACGGTGCAGAACGTACTGCCCGAAGGCGAATACGGTCTATACTTCGCCCTGCTGGGGCTCGGGATGCTGTTGCAGGTGGTGGCCGACTTTGGCCTCCAGCTCTACAACAGCCGGGTGCTGGCCGGTTATCGGCACTTGCTGGCCAAGTACTTCCCGTATTTCGTGGGACTAAAGCTGCTGCTTGGGTCGTTGTTCATCGTTGTTTTGCTAGCAGTGGGCATTTTGCTCGGCTACCGGGGCGAGGCCATCTACCTGCTCTTGCTGGCGGGCGGGATTCAGTTTTTCAACAGCATCGTGCTCTACTTGCGGTCCAACCTATCCGGTTTGGGCAAGTACGCCACCGATGGGTGGTTCAGCATTATGGACAAGAGCCTGATGATTGCTTCCGTAGGGAGTATACTGTTGTTCGCTCCGCAGGAGCTTAGCGTGCTGCGGTTTGCGGGTTTGCAGTTAGCGAGTTGGGTTATTACGGCCGTGGCGCTGGTATTGGTCATCAAAGACCGGCTGCCTCGGAAGTTGCCTAAGTTTAAGCGCGCCACCTTCGGCCTCTTGCTGCGGGGCGGTGCGCCCTACGCCCTAGTCGTGTTTTTGGCCACGGCCTACACCCGCACCGATGCGATCATGATTGAGCGTTTGCTAACCGATGGTGCGGCGGCGGCAGACCATTACGCGGCAGGCTACCGCCTGCTGGATGCGCTAAACATGATCGGGTGGCTCATGGCTGGCCTCCTGATACCGATGTACGCTCGGCTACACAAACAAAAAGAAAGCCTGCGGCCGTTGCTCAAGTTCAGCGGGCAGTTGCTGCTGGCGGGGTCGGTTTGCGCGGCCGTACCGTTGGCGTTGTATAGCCCGGAGATCACGCAGTTGTTGTACCCTGCTTTTGCGGACGTCCGCACGGGGCACATCCTGTTTTTCTTGGCGTTCAGTTTTGTGGCGCAGAGCCTCAACTATACCTACGGTGCGCTGCTGAGCGCGACGGGCTTCATTGGGCGGATGAACAAGATTTATGCGCTCGGCATCGTGCTCAATCTGGGCGGCAACTTCTGGGCGTTGCCGCGCTACGGCGCGGCGGGCGCGGCGGCGGTTACGTTGGTAACGCAAGGGTTCGTGGCGGTGACGCAGGCCGTTTTGGCCCACCGATGGCACGGCCTGCCGGGCAATACCATTGCTTGGTTGCGGGCCCTGCTCTTTTCAACCATCCTTGCATCCTGCGGCCTCGCCCTCGTGTACCTCCAGCCGCTGCCTTGGCTATTTTCGTGCGTCTTGCTCGGTATTTTAGGCCTCCTCCTCGCGGTACTGCTTGGGCTGATTGACCTAAAACAACTACGGACGCTCAAGAAGTGATTTTTTTACCCCCTTACTCCTTTACCCCCTTACCCTTTATTCCCTTACTCAACTAAACCAACCTCTGCCAACATCGTTACTACCACATGCACGTACAAAAGCACTTCGGCAAACAAGGGATCTTACTGGTCAACCTCGGCACCCCAGACGCCCCCACCCCCAAGGCAGTCAACCGTTACCTCGGGGAATTCCTCACCGACCCAAGGGTGATCGATAACCTCCCCTACCCCGCCCAGCAACTCCTCGTCCGAGGCATCATCGCGCCTGTCCGCTCCGGCATCGTGAACCCCTTCAAGGCGGGCGGATCAACGAAGCTGTACCAAGAACTCTGGACCGAAAACGGCAGCCCACTAAAATACTACGGCGAAGTGCTCACCGAGGCCGTCGCCAAAGAAATGGGCGACGACTACATCGTCCGCCTAGCCATGCGCTACCAAAACCCGAGCATCAAATCTGCCGTAAAAGAACTGATGGACGAGGGCGTGAGCAGCATCACCATTTTCCCCCTCTTCCCGCAATACGCCAGCGCCACCACCGGCTCCGTACACGAGGAAGTAATGCGGATTTTGATGAAAGAGCAAGGCATCCCCAACCTCAACCTCGTCAATAGCTACTACGAACACCCCGACCTCATCAAGGTCTTTGCCGACAACGCCCGCGACCTCGGGCCGCTAGACCAGTGGGACCACATCATCTTCAGCTACCACGGCCTGCCGCAGCGCCAGCTCAAAAAAGGCGACCCCACCAACTGCCACTGCTATGCCGACGGCACCAACAGTTGTTGTAGCTCCATCAGCAAAGTAAACCAGTTTTGCTACTCGGCGCAGTGCGCCGCCACTACGCGCGCCATCGTTGCCGAGCTCGGCCTCTCGGAAGGCAGCTACACCACCTCCTTCCAGAGCCGCCTTGGCTTCGACGACTGGGCCAAACCCTACACCATCGACGTACTGGAAGACCTCGCCAAAAACAAAGGTGCCAAGAAACTCCTCTGTTTCAGCCCCGCCTTTGTGGCAGACTGCCTAGAGACCACCATCGAGATCGGACTGGAATACCAAGAAGAATTCGAGGAGTGGGGCGGCGAGCACATCCAACTCGTGCCTTCCCTCAACGGAGACCCGCGCTGGATCAATGCCGTAGTAGAGATGCTGCGGCAAGAGACGGGGGGCTGAGGCATCCACGGGTTTAGTAGGGGATAAATTGCCTGTCGGGCACATGCTTAGATGTGTATACACGCATTTAAAAAACTTACGTAACGCTAAAAAACAAGTACATTTGTAATGGTTTACAGCAGATTGCAGATTCTGTTGTCCCCCTTTTCTACGGAAAAGGGATGCGTATTAGGAGGGCAAAAAAGTGCTTAAGTCTGCAATTTGTTATGCACGCCATTTGCGCCCCCACCTTTATACATATATTTTTATACTATATAGACACGCAATGAACAGACACGACTTCGTTACAAGGATAGATTGTCCAGTAATTCGACTGAGCTAATCATGGCTTAGGGGTATTCGCATAGCAATGCCGAACAAGTAATGTTTTTTTACCTAGGTGTTGGTTAAAACGAAGTGTTTTATGTTTTATCATCTGTGTTATTCAATCCCTAGTTTTGATGAAAAACACGAATTTATTTAAAGGTTTTCTTCTTTTACTTCCATTATTGGTGCTACTCTCTACAGCAAATTCGCTCTACGGTAGTGGAGTGCTTGGTTGTGAACGATATGCTGACACCCCACTGCCTTTTGGGGCGTCAAACATTAAGTGGAAAGTGAACCAGTTCGAACAACAGGTGTGGACCCTTATCACGAGTACAGCACCTTCTACGGTGCCTACCCAAAAAGAATCACGGTCCTATAAATCCTCTTATCAAGGCCCTAGAAGAGAAGCATCCAGCCTAATGGCTGGGGTACTCATTGCTTATACCAATTCTTCTGGCGGGCCGCTGATAAAACAGGACGTCACGGCCTGTGACGGTATGTCGCTCAACCAGGCACGTTTCATCGTGACCGACGAAGATGCCGACAATATGACGGTAACCCTCAACCTCCCTCCGGGCATCTTTTACGATGCGGGAACGATTACGGCAGTAACTAGCTTAGGCGGCCTGACGGTAGCGGAGAGTGACATCAGTGACCTCAATGCGCCTGTTTTTGCCATCACCCCCACGGACTTAGCACCGGGCAACTCTATCACCTTGCAGTGGAGCCGGAGCAACGGCATGACCTGTGATGCTTATGACCTGGCCATCGCTGGCGGAACATTTAAAGACGGGATCACTGTCAGCACCCCGCTTGGTGTTACTCAGGAGGTTGACCCTACAGTAAATACCTACAACCTTCTGTTTGCTTCTCTTAGCCTAGCGGGGGCCAACCCCATCACTACCATCGTTGGTAGTACGGTTAGCCGCGATGTGATTATTACCAACGGTGGCTTGGGTGGCTTAGCAGACTACTACTTCAGCATCGAAAACGGTAGCGGCACCAGCACTACTTCTTTGGTTACGGTGCCCGGAGGCACCGTCATTACTCCAATGAGTAGCAGCGGAACAGAACTGACCTATAGCATTCCCGCCGCCATCATTGCGGAATACGGTAACAATGACAACATTTTTGACAACTCCGAGCAGATTACCTTCCGGCGCACCTATACGGTCTTGAACTGCGATAATGCATCTTCTTACAAAGCTTCTTGGGGTTGCCCAGATGCCTGTATGCTAACGTCTGATTTACCCCAGCAAACAAATATCGCCAATGGTGTGCCCAACATTGCAATTAGTTGGAGTACGCAAGTTCAACAAGGGACTTGTACCGACGGGGAATACTCCGTAACGTACACCAATAATGGCTCCGGCGGGGTGGGAGGTACTGCTTTTGACCTCGACTTCCGGTTTGCTACGGATCGGTATTCAGGTGCTCCTTTCAATACGTTGAGTTTCCGTAATTTATATGACTTTATGCTCAATGGCAATGCCCTTGGCGTTACTCAGACGGGGAGCGACCCTTACGCTATTGATGCAAGCAACTTCCTTGCCACCGACCTAGATGGCGCTGGAGGGCTAGACGACCTTGATGGTGATGGCCAATTCAATGACCTAGCGGTCGGCCAGTCGGTAACCATCACTTTATCGGCGGAATACATCTGCCCAACGAGCTGTGGTGTAACCCGGTTCTCTACGCTTGATGCTGTTGTTGACTACGAAGACCAGTGTGAGGTTACTGCTCAGAATAATGCCGGTGCTGCTGGCATCACAAATCATGGGTCAAGTTCAGGCACCAACACTGGCCCTCCCGATATACAAAATCAAGAATCCTTTACGCTAGAGGTTTGTACGGAACACCAGTACGGTGGGTTCTCCTGCCCTACCAATGAGATGGTGATGAGTTTCGAACTCCCTCCGGGCATAACAGCCTTATCCGGTATGCGGAACGGGAATCCGGCGACGCTAACTATCAATGCGGCAGGAGATACGGCTTCCTTTGTGGTAAGTTATAGTCGGGTAAACTGCTGGGAACTAGAATTAATCTACGATTGTTCCGAGGGAGTTAGCGGAGATATTAGTATTCCTTACGAACTGACGTACTCTTGTGACGAAAGCTGTTGTACCGAAAGCTGGGTCTGTGGAGACTTTACAACCAATGCCCACTGCCCCGGAACAGAACCTTGCCCCGGCGTATTTAACAGCAATACCACACTGGAGCGGATCAATTTTGGCTGGACGAGCCAAGACCTATCTACTCCTGTAGACCCTACTACTTTACCTTCCATCAATAGCAGACGGGCTTTACCCTGCGACACCCTACTCTTTACCGTAAACGGAAGTCAAGGAGGCAGCCACAACAACCTAAACCTGAGTTACGAGTTTGGCACCATTGCGAGTAACCTACCTGCGCTTAATTTTCTGAGTGGATCTGGAAGCATTGAAATTAATGACGCTAGCAATGGCCAAATGTATACATGCCAGACGCCAGCACCAACCGTGAGTACTTCTGTGGGTCTCACGACCTACCAATGGGAATTTTCAAGTTTGATTGGCACCTGCCTGCCCCCTGGTTTTGTATTTGACGATGGAGACACCTATGTTTTTACCTCGAATTACGTTGTGGTGGACAATGCTGGCACGACGACGACCGCGACGCAAATCCCCAACACTCTAGCTGTTTTTTACAACTTAGATGCCGACGGTAATACCCGCTTATTTTGCGACGACTACAGCACAGAGATGTACCTTTTCAGAGTATCAACCAGCCATAATTTTGCGGATAAATTCAACAATGGCTGTACTGAATACGGAGCAGGAGGTGCCTTCCGCCTAGGCAACAGTCCGTTGGGAACCGACAACTTTGAAAACGAGTTCCGGCCCTGGGCGCGTATTGACGCCTTCGAAGTAACGATTAATACCGGAGATGTTTATGACGCCTCTGTTACCCCTACCATGCGCGCCAACGGGGGCGTTGGTACCGGAGGTAACGTTACCATTAATTTACCTCCACCAACTATTGTTGGCAATGTATTGCGTTGGGAAAATGACGGTACTTGGCCTTTTGCCGATATCTCTGCGGACCCTTACGAAGAGTACTTTTTCAATTACGGGCTGATCACTAGCTGTGCCTCGGTCTCAGGTAATATATCTACGCGAGTGGAATACGTCGACAACTTCTATCTCGGAGAAGATTCTGATTGTGCAGATGCCCTGACCTATACAAGGAACCAAGCAGTTACGCTTAATGGCCGGCCCAACCTGGTAACTTCGGACCTAACGGGGGAAATACAGGCCAATTCGGTACAAGAGTCTTGGGACCTTCAGTTGTTCAACAATACGACCCTAGATGCTCCCTATCCTTGGTTTGCCTTAGAGGATAATCCTGATGTGACCATCTTACAAGTCGTTGACTTGTCTAACAACTCCGTGATTACGCCTGTCCCTTACGCGGATGGTAATTGGTACCAACTGGGTGGTACTAACGGCGACGCAATTATCGGGGCCGAAGAAGCGGAGTATCGAATATTTTACAGCACAACGGCTTGTGAACTACAAGAAATAGAGGTCATCTCTGGCTGGGACTGTTCGGAATACCCTACTGACCCCACAACCTACGTTTGTCAAACGAACAACCTAACACTTTCTACTACGGGCTTGGATTCGGAAGTACAAATACAACTGATTCAAGAGCCTACTCCACCATTTACATTATGTGCTTCTCTTGACTATGAAGTGCTCTTGAATAGTGCCCAATCTGCTGATTTGGACAACCCCGTAGCGGCCTTGGTTTTGCCCAATGGATTGCAAATAGATGGAAACATCATGGTTGAATATCCCAATGGTTCTGGAATGATAGAAACCGTTAGTACCACTACTAACGGAGACACCGTTTTTGTTGATTTAGAAAGCCACTCCGGCATCGGGTCAGACGGTATATTAGGAACGGTTAATGCGCTCACCGCATCCGAGCGTGAAGCATTGATTTTATTCTCTATACTAACCGATTGTGCGTTCAATTCGGGTGGAAGTCTAGAAATATTAGGTTATGGAGACCGTCCCTGTGGAGGAGCAGCCAGTAACAATGGAGTTCGAGTAGTTGCCGAAGATATCATTGTTCAAGGAGCAGAGCCCGCTTACTTGGCGAACATTGAGTTCGGTGCAGACATTTCGCCAATCCTCAACTGCACGGCCGTAACCGTTGATATTGACATGACACTCGTCAGCTTGATCTCAACAATGACTTCAGACAAAGACACATTAATATTCACCCTAGATGAAGGTTTAAAATACGAGCCAGGCACCTTCACCAACAATGCAGGACTTGTGTTTGTCCGTAGTACCATGAACGCCAGTGGTGAGACCTTGCTGTTCATCGCTATGCCTACTCCCCCGATCGATCTATCTGGAGGAGCCGTGGAAATAATGATGGGATTCGGGATCAACGCGACAGAGGACTCTGGTTGCGACTTAACAAAACGGATATCGGCAGAACTGGTTAATACCATTACGGGGCTTGCTTGTGCTTCGGAACCCGGTGGCGTATGTGAAGAAACGAGGATCATTTTGGGAGACGCCTCAACGGATGCGCTACTCCTCAAACCTAGGGTGACTTTTGGTGCCTCTACAAGTGCTTGTGTTACTTCTCTTACAGAAGTAAGTGTTACTGGAACTTTAGAGGTAAGTAGTCAAGACTTATCGGCAACTGATAATGTCCTAGTAGAATTCTTTTGTGCCGACGCAGCAGGATTGCCCACAGGCGTGGCAATTGGTTCTTATACTTTATCTGGCCCTATTACGGCTGGTGCATCTGTTCCGTTCGACGTGACACTTCCGAGTAGTTGCAGTACGACCAATGGTATCGTAGCTCAGATTGATAATGAACAAAACTGTGTATGTTCCGAGGCTATGGCCAGCGTTATTATTTACCCAATGCCAACACCTGCGGACGCGCCCTTCACCCTCTGTGCCGACGAAACTGCCACCGATCTAACTGCTAACGACGCGACTGTTTTAGACGGAGACGCAGGTGCAGTGACTTGGTACGATGGCGATCCAGCAACTACGGGCACGCTCATCAATCCCGCAACGGCCGTCAACCTCAACAACGTCACCGATCTATTCGCCAGGGTGACAACGACCACAGGAAGCTGTATCGCCGATGTAGATGTAACCGTGACCATCAACCCGCTGCCGACACCTGCGGACGCGCCCTTCACCCTCTGTGCTGATGAAACCGCCACCGACCTCACCGCTAACGACAATACCATTTTGGACGGGGACGCAGGTGCAGTGACTTGGTACGACGGCGATCCCGCAACCACGGGCACGCTCATCAACCCCGCAACGGCCGTCAACCTCAACAACGTTACCGACCTATTCGCCAGGGTGACGACGACCACGGGAAGTTGTGTCGCCGACGTAGATGTAACCGTAACCATCAACCCCTTGCCAACACCTGCGGACGCGCCCTTCACCCTCTGTGCTGATGAAACCGCAACCGACCTCACCGCCAACGATGCGACTGTTTTAGACGGGGACGCAGGTGCAGTGACTTGGTACGATGGCGATCCAGCAACCACGGGCACGCTCATCAATCCCGCAACGGCCGTCAACCTCAACGACGTCACCGATCTATTCGCAAGAGTGACAACGACCACGGGAAGTTGTATCGCCGATGTAGATGTAACCGTGACCATTAATTCCTTACCAGTAGTAACTGTTGCAGAACCCTCGACTATATGTAGCACCCAGTCTATTGACCTGACGCAAGGAACAGGTATCTCCCCATTGAGCCTCGGTGGGTTTTGGAGCACACCGGATGGTAGTGGGAATTTTTTCGAGGCTGACGGCACTACAATGACGACTGCGCCCCATCCTTTCGGCACCGCTACAACCTATGTTCTTAGTGAAGAGGATGCCAAGCGTGGGTCCATAACGTTTGTACTTACCTCTGCGAATCCTCCGGGGCCTTGTGAAGCAGTATCAGCAATGACAACGATTAACATCTTGCTCGTCGACTGCGGTACCTTCCCTTGGGACGGAAATGATTAAAGCTTTTGGTTGCATATGTTTTCGTGGCTTTGCTTAGGGGTGTCGTACAAATAACTTACGTTTTAACACAACCCAACCATCCATTCAGGAGTTGGAGGCGTATTACTGTCGTCAAGAGCATTCGTTCTTAAGTGCCCCTCCATGGTTAAGCTCAACTAAAGTTTAAGTCATTTTCATGTGAGTGTTTGCTAAGTACACCTTGTCAGCCTTAGTGCCCCTAACAACAAGAAGTCAACCAAATGAAGAAACTGTATTTTATAAGCTTTCTGCTTTTCAGCTTACTCACCTCCGCCAATGCCCAAGACCGCGTTACCGTGAAAGGCTATGTCAAAGACGCGGGCAACGGCGAAACCCTCATCGGTGCAACCGTGCTGCTGGGCGGAACGACTAAGGGAACGACCACCAACGAATACGGCTTTTACTCCCTTACCGTAGACCCCGGCACGTATACCCTGATTGTTAGTTACCTGGGGTATGAGGATCTTCGGCGCGAAGTAGAACTGATAGGGAACTCGACCGAAGACTTCGAACTCGGCGAAGCTGGCACCTCCCTAGCGGAAGTGGTCGTTACGGCAAAGGAAGAAGACAACAACGTGAGCGCCGTGCAGATGTCGGTCGAGAATCTCCAGATGAGCACCATTGAGCGTTTACCCGCGCTATTGGGCGAGGTAGACGTATTGCGTAGCATCCAACTCCTACCGGGGGTAACCTCGGTGGGTGAAGGCGCGGCGGGCTTCAACGTCCGTGGCGGTTCTATTGACCAGAACTTGGTGATCTTGGACGAGGCTCCGGTCTTCAACTCCAGTCACCTATTCGGTTTCTTTTCCGTCTTCAACCCCGACGCGGTGAAGGGCGTCAAGCTCTACAAAGGCGGCATCCCCGCCCGCTACGGCGGGCGCCTCTCATCCATCCTCGACGTGCGGATGAAGGAGGGCAACAACAAACAGTTCGAGATGCAAGGTGGCATCGGCACCATTTTCAGTCGCCTAAGCGTAGAGGCTCCGATTGTGAAAGACAAATCCTCCTTCCTGCTGGCAGGGCGGCGGTCTTACATTGATGTGTTGGCGGCACCTTTCCTCGGCGACGACCTCGCCGGAACCAAGCTCAACTTCTACGACCTGACGCTGAAGACGAACTACAAATTCAGCGACAAAGACCAGGTGTTCCTTTCTGGCTACTTCGGCCGCGACGTCTTCGCCCCCGGCGACCAGGCGGGTTTCAGCTGGGGCAACACCACCGGCACCCTCCGCTGGAACCACCTCTTCAACGACCGCTTGTTCAGCAACCTGACGTTCTACTACTCCGACTACGACTACGCCATCAACTTCGGCGACGACCCCGAAGAAGACGCTTTTGATTGGGACGCGAGCATCGTCAACTTCAGCGCCAAGCCAGAGTTTAGCTACTTCATCAACCCCGACAATGTGGTCCGCTTTGGCGGTCAGGGCATTTACTACCGTTTTGAGCCAGCCAACGCCATTGCAGTAAGCGACGGTACGGAAATCGACATCAGCATCAACAACCAATGGGCCATCGAGAGCGCGGTCTTTGCGGAGCACGAACTGAGCCTATTGCAGAACAAATTGAAGCTCAACTACGGCGTTCGCCTCAGTCATTTTGCCTACCTCGGCGGTAGGCCGGTGTACGAATTCGGCGAGGCACCGCGCGAAGGTTTTGCCCGACCACTGACCGGCGTGACCCAAACGGAAAAAGGAGAAACCGTCAAAGACTGGTTCAACCTAGAGCCCCGCGCAGCGGTGCAGTACCAACTCAACCCTGCCAGCTCGCTGAAAGCGAGCTACCAGCGCACGGCCCAGTACATCCACCTGCTTAGCAATACCACCGCCTCTATCCCGCTAGACATCTGGACGCCCAGCACCAACAATATTGACCCATCTTTGGCAGACCAACTTGCGGTAGGTTACTTCCGTAACTTCAAAGACAACACCTACGAAGCCAGCCTGGAGCTATACTATAAGGACTTCAAGAACCTGATTGACTACGTAGACGGGGCGGATCTGGTGCTGAACGAATTCGTAGAGGGCCAGACGCTCGCGGGCGAAGGCCGCGCCTACGGTACGGAGTTTCAACTCAAGAAGGTCAAAGGCCGCCTCAACGGCTGGATCAGCTATACGTTGGCAAAAAGCGAACGCCTCACCCCCGGCGTGAACAACAACGAATACTACGACAACCGCTTTGACCAGACGCACAACTTCAACATCACCGGCTTCTACGACCTCTCTGAGCGGGCGACGCTGAGCGCGACCTTTGTGTACAATACGGGCACGCCGGTTACGCTGGCCAGCGCGGGCTATTACCAGCTTGGTTACTTCGTGCCTCACAACGAAGAGGGCGGGCGCAACAACTTCCGCATCCCCGATTATCATCGCCTCGATGTGTCGGTTACGCTTGACCCCAAGAAGGAAAAAGCCAACCGCCGCTGGCGAGGGCAATGGGTATTTGGGGTCTACAATCTCTATGCCCGCCGCAACGCCTTCACGGTATCCGGCACGCAGAGCGAAGGGCGCGTTGTGCTGGGGCAACCCATCATGACGGAAGCCAACCAGCTCAGTGTGGTAGGCAGCATCATCCCGAGTATCAGCTACAACTTCAAGTTTAAGTAAGGGCGTAAAGGTGTAAGGAAGTAAAGGGTTACACCGGCCTTCTTCAACCTTCCTTTCACCTGCGTTCGCGCCTTCTTCACCGGCCCTCAAATAAAAATAAGGCGCGGTCGCAGGTGCAAAAACTGTTTAACATGAGCCAGCTAAAACTCTTCATCGCTGCTTCGCTAGACGGCAAGATCGCCCGCCCAGACGGCAGCGTATCTTGGTTGGAAGAATACCCCAACCCAGACGGCGAAGACTACGGCTACGGTAAGTTCTACGCCGGAGTTGGGGCGGTAGTGATGGGGCGTAAAACTTACGCCGAAATCCTTGGTTTCGACGTTCCCTGGCCCTACGCCAACGCCAGCACCTACGTCATTACCTCTGACGGAGAGTTGGAAACCCCAACGCCAAACACCTCGCTACTGCACAGCATTGACACCGACGCCATTCGGCAAATAGCCAAATCAACCAAGGGCTACGTCTGGGTAGTAGGGGGTGGGGAGATCATCTCCGCCTTCCTAGCCGCCGGGCTGGTGGATGAACTGACCCTGACGGTCATTCCTCGTATCCTCGGCGCGGGTATCCCGCTCTTTCCGCCCAGTACCCCAGAGACCCACCTCGAACTGAAATCTGCCCAATCCTTCCCCAGCGGATTTGTCAACCTCGTTTACGTACGCAAAAACGCTTAAAAACCTCCCAAAAAACCAAAACTATGCTCAAGTCTTCATTTCGCCTCCTCCTCTTCCCGCTTACCGCCTTATTCCTTTACGCCTGCGAAGACCCCGTCACGCTGGAGTCTCGTTTTCAGGAGCCCGAACTGGTGGTAGAAGCTTGGCTCAACAACATCTCCGAGCCGCAGACCATTCTGCTCACTGAAACCCAAGACTACTATGCCAACCGCCTACCAACGCCCGTCACCGACGCCCAAGTAGTTGTATGCCAAACGATAAACCAACAACCGACCGCCAACTGCTTCGTCTTTGACCACCAAGGAGAGGGCCGCTACGTCTGGGAACCCGCCCCCGGCCAGACCATTGGGGAGGTAGACATGGAGTTTGGCCTCGGTATTCAGCGCGGAGAGAAGCAATATGCTTCCCTATCCACCATGAACCGAACAGCTACGATAGACTCGATCAGCTTCCAGTTCGAGGAAGAGTCTTTGGGCCTCGAAGAAGGGCTCTATGCACAGCTCTACGCCCGCGACCCCGTTGGTACGGGCGATGCGTACCTCATCCGGACGACCTTCAACGACACACTGCTGCTCAACCCTGAGGAATTCAACCTCGCCTATGACGCTACTTTCAGCCCCGGTACGGAAACGGATGGCATTACGTTCATCTTCCCTATCCGCTTTGGTATCAACAAACTAGACGAAGACGGCGGCGTTGTCCCGCTAGAGCAAGGAGACCACATTGCCGTAGAAGTTATTTCGCTTAGCGACGAGGCCTACCTTTTCCTACGCATCATTGCGGAGCAGGTCAACAACGGAGGGAGTGGCCTTTTCGATCTTCCGGTAGCCAATGCCCCCGGCAATATCTTTGAGGTAGAAAACCAAGAACCCATTCTTGGATTCTTTAACGTTGCTGCAACAGCGAGGGCTGAGCGAACCGTGGAATAAACAAACCTACAACAACGCTTAAACCTCCTTTCTGGCCAACTTAGGCACTAATAGTAATACTTGGGCTACAAATATTGGCTTAGTCGGGATTTCATCTCTATATTGTGTGACCAAACCTACTTTTTAACGTCTACATAACGATTGTTAACCCTTTATCTTGGTTGATAATTCTTTGAAATTCTTACTTGAATGTCTCGTGCCAAAGCCCATGGTTTATGTCGGCCAGAAATGGAAGATCTCGCCATAATTATTGCTTACCGGGAACGTCGGAACGCAACTTGTTTTCGCTTGTTGCATGATCGCTATGCTTCTAAGATTTATGGCAAAGCGCTTACGATGTTAAAAAAAGAAGCATCTGCAAAGGATGCTACACAAGAGATTTTCACCAAAATTTTTCTTAGTCTTGGCAAGTTTCAGGGGCAGTCCAAATTCTCTACTTGGGTCTACTCTGTAACTTACAACTATTGCATAGACTTGATCCGAAAAGAAAAACGAAGCCGCGATCTTTTTGCCGAGGAAGTAGAAAACCCTCCAGACCTTGAAATAGAAGAAGTTCCTGATGCCGAACTCACGAACATGAAAGTAAACGAACTCCGACACGTTCTCCGAAGTATCAGTGACAACGACCGAAGGCTTTTACTCTTGAAATACAAAGATGGTATCAAAATAAAAGAGATCGCCAAGATGCACGGCAAGAACGAGTCGGCGATTAAAATGCAACTTAAACGAGCTAAAGAAAAAGCAAAACGAAAACACGAAGAGCTTTTTTCATATACCAATAAAGATTGATGAGCAGCTTTCTAGCACTACAAGAAGAGGATCAGAATTTTTTCGTAGCCACCTACGAGAACGAAGTCCGCGAGCACATAGAGTCTCGGCTTAAGCTAGTGCATTTCATCAGCGATATACTAGAACATTTTATACCCAGATTCTCTGACACCCTAGCAGTTTTGGCCGGTGGTGATGTACCTGACCCTGAAGATGCTTACCTTACAATCCGTGAAGATGAATCTTCACGGAATAGGCCTCCTCTTCCCGGAGCCCCCAAAGAAGATGGCCTCATTCGTTAAAAGAACCTATGCAGTTACCTGAACTAGAAAAAAGCAAAACCATTCTTGACACCTTGGGAAACCAGGTCCGTCGTATGTTTGACGTTATTCCTTCGTTGATGACGGGAATAATTATTCTCGTCGTCGGAATCATCTTGGCTAGATTAGTCCGCCGACTTATAAAAAACACGCTTCAATTGGTCGGTATTGACAAACTTGCTGACCGGCTGATGAGCATCGAAATGTTCGAGAAGTCGAAGATTAACTTTGTTCCAAGTACCGTTGCCGCCGCTACTGTGTACTACTTCCTTGTCATTGTTTTTGTGATGGCAGCCGTAGAAGTGATGGGGTTGACGGTTATTTCGGACCTATTGAAAGACTTGATCGACTATATTCCGAATGCTGTTACGGCGTTCATTATTTTAGTAGCGGGCCTTTTCATTTCAGACGCTGTTAAGAAATTGATCGACTCTGCTTGCCGGTCTTTAGGTGTTTCTTCCGGCACCCTCATTGCCAACGTCGTTTTCTACTTCATCTTGGTCAATATTGTACTGATTGCACTTCGTCAGGCTAAGTTGCAAACCCAGTTCATGGAAGACAACATCACGATCATTCTCGCAGGCATTGCTGCCGCTTTTGCTATCGGTTATGGTTTTGCTAGTAAAGACATCATGTCCAGTATTATTGCTGGCTTTTACAGCCGAGACAAGTTCCATATCGGAGACGAGGTTACCATTGACGGCAAACGCGGAGAAGTCATCACGATCAACAACAACAATATCATCCTTCGTTCGGAGGCAAGCGAGTATGTTGTTCCGTTCAGTAAGGTTACATCCGCAGGCGTACAGATTCACATCCGGCGAGACAAAGGGCCCGCACTCCCCCCACACGAAGGAACGTAGCAGATTTAGAACGATATAGTGTATAGACATCAATAAAGTTAGTGACCTTATTGAAGCATCCCGTCATAACAAATGGGTAGGTAATCTTATTCCTACCCCTATCCCTAACATTTCAAATTATTTTATCAAAAAAACACATTGTTTAATGAAGAATTTATTCTGTTTCATCCTATTGCTTGTACTGACCACCGGTGGGCTACAAGCACAAACGCTTGAAGAACTTAAAGCCAAGAAGGCCCAGTTAGAGGCTGATCAAGGTGCTAAGCAAGCCGAGCTTGATGCTTTTACCACCCAACTCGCCGATCTCGACAAGGAAATAGACCTGCTCTCTGGTTGGCAGACTGGCCTCAGCGGGCTACTCGGCCTAAACTTCGGTAGCTCTAATAACTGGCAAGCCAACGCTAACCGCAACAGCGCTTCCTCCACGCTAACCCTCGGTGTGAACGCATATGCCAACAACATCAAGGAAAAGACTTTCTGGCGCAAT
>CALEDI010000009.1 GCA_937949535.1 uncultured Lewinella sp.
GCGAACTATAAAACCCCCACAATTTCAACAACCTCCGAATCCGCAAACCCAGGGCAAAGGCCGTCTTCGTCGCAGATGTCTTCGCCGTCGCAGTTGTAGATGCGTAGGGCCATGTCGCAGCAGTTGCAGTCGGGCATGTAGTAGATTTCGCCGTCGGCGAAGCGGAGTTTGTTGAGGAAGCCTATGCAGTCGGGGCCGGAGAAATCTACCTCGCCTTCGGGCCTAACGTAGCCGAGTTGGGCGAGGATGGCTTCGTCGCAGCCTTCTTTGGGGGCGTTGTCGGATTTTTCGCAGGCGAGCAAAAACAGTAGAGCAACTAAGGGGAGGAATTTGCGGAACATGGTCTAATTGGTTTGGTGTCCGGCGCTGTGGCCGTTTGTTATACTTGTTTAGACGCGGTTGGAAAGCTGCACGTTGGTGCGTAGAGCGTTTTAACCTTTCCCTGCACCTGCGGCCGCGCCCAAAAAGACATTTGTAGTAACCACTTTTCTTCCTACCTTCAACCCACCCAAACCAACTACAAATGAAAAACCTCTTTTTGCTTCTGTTCTGTGCCGTCTTCGCTGCGGCCCTTACTGCCCAAACTGCGCCAAACTGGCTGCGCCACGCCGCCATTTCTCCGGACGGGAGCCAGATCGCCTTCACCTATAAAGGCGACCTGTACAAAGTGCCCGCCGCCGGCGGCACCGCAACCCAGCTTACCTTCCACGACGGCCACGACTACATGGCCACCTGGAGCAAAGACGGCAAACAGCTCGCCTTCGCCTCCGAGCGCTACGGCAACTTCGATGTATTCACCATGCCCGCCACCGGCGGGCAAGCGCGCCGCCTCACTTTCCACTCCAACAAAGAAGTGCCCTACAGCTTCGCCGCCGACGGCAAATCCGTCATCTTTGGCGCGCTGCGCCAAGACGACGCGCAGCACCGCCAATACCCCCACCGCTCGCAGTCTGAGCTCTACAGCGTACCCACCGACGGCGGCCGCGTTAGCCAACTCCTAACCGTGCCGGCCGAGTACGTACAGATGAGCAAAGACGGCAACACCATCTTCTACCACGACAAAAAAGGCGGCGAAGATGAGTACCGCAAACACCATACCTCTTCCATCACGCGCGACATCTGGCGCTACGACATGAAGAGCGGAAAGCACACCCAACTCACTACCAACACGGCCGAAGACCGCCAACCGATCTTGAGCGCAGACGAGCAAACGATCTACTTCCTGAGCGAGCGCAGCGGCTCTTTCAACGTCCATAAAATGCCAGCAAACGATGCGGCGCGGGCGGAGCAGCTAAGTAAGTTTTCCAAGCACCCCGTCCGCTTCCTAAGCATGGGGGCCGGAACGTTATGCTTCAGTTACGACGGCGAGCTGTACACCATGAAAGACGGCGGCGAACCACAGAAAGTGCCCGTCACGATCATCACCCAAGACAAGGCCAACAGCGACAAATTCATCTCCATCAACGGCGGCGTTAGCGAAATGGCCGTCTCGCCCAGCGGCAAAGAAATCGCCTTCATCGCTCGGGGTGAAGTATTCGTCACCTCCGTAGGGGAGAGCTTCACCAAGCGCCTCACCAATACGCCCGAACAGGAACGCTTCGTGACCTGGGGCCCAGAGGGCAAATCCGTCGTCTACAGCTCCGAACGCAACGGAAAATGGAGCCTCTTCGAGAGCAAGAAAGTCCGCGATGCCGAACCCTTCTTCTACGCCGCAACGCTGACCAAAGAAAGCCCACTGCTGGAAAACGATACCGACAACTACCTCGCCAAGTTCTCCCCCGACGGCAAAAAGATGGCCTATGTGAAGGGCCGCCGCAGCATCGTTGTCAGAGACGTCGCCTCCGGCGCCGAAACCACCTTGCTAGACGAAACCGAACTCTTCCATATGCGCGACGGAGACAAGTACTTCACCTGGAGCCCCGACTCCGAATGGCTCCTCATTGACTGGGGCGTACTGCTCAACAACAACGAAGTACTACTCATGAAGGCCGACGGCTCTAAGCGCGTAAACCTGACCGAAAGCGGCTACTACGACTCTAGCCCCAAGTGGGTCAACGGCGGCAAGCAGATGATCTGGTTCAGTAACCGAGACGGACTGAAGTCTTACGCCACCAGTGGCCGCTCCGAAAGCGATGTGTACAGTATGTTCTTCACCCAAGCATCTTGGGACAAATTCAACCTCTCCGACGAAGAATTCAAACTCTTGAAAGCCGTCGAAGCAGAAGAAAAGAAGAAAAAGGAAAAAGCCAAAAAGGACGAAGCGAAGAAAGAAGCCGACAAGAAAGACGGTGAAAAAACAGACGACGCAAAGAAAGAAGAGAAAAAAGACGAGAAGAAGGCGGAGAAACTGACCTTCGATTGGGACAATATGGACGAGCGGAGAAAGCGCCTCACCATCCACTCCTCTCGCCTTGGCGACGCCGTGCTCTCCAAAGACGGCGAGAAACTCTACTACCTCTCCACCTTCGAGAAGGGCGCGAACCTCTGGAGTACCAACCTCCGCACAAGGGCCACCAAGATGGAGATGAAGATTGGCTCCAACGGTAGTTTGCAGTGGGACAAAGAGATGAAGAACCTCTACCTGCTCAGCGGCGGCCGGATCTCGAAGATCGACGTTGCTAAAAGCAAGAAAGAGGCCGTGAAGATCAAAGGCGAAATGGCCTACGACGTGGAGGCAGAGCGCAAAGCGATGTTTGACCACGTCTGGATCCGGACCAACAACATTTTCTACGAGCCTACCTTCCACGGCATCGACTGGAACGAGATGAGGACCGAATACGAGAAGTACCTCCCCTCCATCGGTAACTCCTTCGAGCTAACCGAAATGCTCTCCGAGATGCTCGGCGAACTCAACGTCTCCCATGCCGGAGCGCGTTACCGCAGCAGCGGTTTCTCCAACCCAGACCGAACGGCCTCGCTCGGCATACTCATGAGCTACGCTCATACCGGCAACGGCATCTTGATCGATGAAGTGCTGGCCGGCGGCCCGCTAGACAAAGCCGCCTTCGAAGTCAAGGCCGGTATGATCATCGAGTCCATCAACGGCGAAGCCATCTTGCCGAGCCGAGACGTAGCCGCCTACCTCAACCGAATTGACGGCCAGTTCACCCTCCTCGAAATCCTAGACCCCGCCACCCAAAAGCGGGAGACGATCACCGTAAAGCCCATCTCCCTCGGCGCAGAAAACCGCCTGCTTTACAAGCGCTGGGTGAAGATGAACGAGAAAGAAGTGGACGAGAAGAGCGGCGGAACCCTCGGCTACGTCCACATCCCCGGCATGAGCGACGGGCCGTACCGGAGCATTTACCAAGACATGATGGGCAAATACTTCAACCGCAAGGCAATGATCGTTGATACCCGCTTCAACGGCGGCGGAGACCTGGTGGCCGACCTAGCGATGTTCTTCACCGGGACGCCCTTCATCTCCTACGAGACCGAAGCTAAAGTCGTTGGCGGAGAGCCAACTTCCCGCTGGACGAAGCCGACGCTCGCCCTCATCAACGAAGCCCAATACTCTGATGGGCACTGCTTCGCTTGTGGTTACTCCGACCTCAAGATCGGGAAAACCGTCGGTATGCCAACGCCCGGAACTTGTTCCTTCGCCGGTTGGGAACGCCTACCAGACGGCTCGGTCTGGGGCGTCGTACCGGTCTCCGCCAAAGACATCAACGGCAAATGGATGGAGAACAGCCAGACCGAACCGATGATTAAAGTCAAAAATATGCCCGGTGTTGTGGATAAAGGCCGCGATGAGCAACTAGAACGGGCTATTTTGGAGTTGATGAAAGAGTAGCCCTTTAGGATTTCATAAACAAGGCTGCTTTAATCTCTTTATTCCCTTTCTTACTTCTTTAGCTATGTATCTTTTCGTTTACGGTTCTTTACTAAGCAACATCCCTAGCTCAATGAGCAAATACCTGCGTCGGCGCGCCACGCTGGTGAGCAAATCGACTACGCCAGGGAAACTTTACGACCTCGGTATGTACCCCGGCTTCGTAGCTGGCGGTGATGATTTAGTGAAGGGCGAACTGTACCTCCTCAAGCCTGAAAACGAAGCGCAAACGCTCGAAATGTTGGATGCCTACGAATCCGTCACCGGAGAACCAGAGGATGAATACCTTCGTGGGGAGGTAATCGTTCAGGTAGGCGATGGCGGTACGTTCAAGGCAGAGACCTACATTTTTCGGGGCGATGTTGGGGATAAAACGCTGATTCCTAGAGGGGATTACCCAGCGTATTATGAGGGGAATTCGGATCATGAACGGTTTGTGAATGGGGGGTAGGGCGGAAGTCTTAGGTGTGAAACTCAAACCTTGAAAATCTATTGATAATGTTGGTACGCAAGCAATTAGGCGAAGATATTTTTACCGTCGATAACTTTTTTACGCCGGGAGATTGCCAGTTTTGGATCAATCACTGTGAAGATGCTGGTTTTGAAGACGCAGCGATAAATGTTGGAGGACGACAGGTGATTAATAAGTCAGTCCGTAACAACGAGCGTTTTATACTAGACGATCAAGATTTTGCTAAATCTTTATGGGAAAAGAGCAAGCCTTTTGTGGAAATAGAAGATGGCCCTACCAATGCTATTGGCCTTAACGAGCGTTTTCGTTTTTACAAATACCAACCTGGGCATCGTTTCCGACCACACTATGATGGTCCTTACATCAGGACTCCTGATGAATACAGTAAGTTTACTTATATGATTTACCTCAACGATGAGATGGAAGGTGGCGAAACTCGTTTTATAGGCCCCAAAACGATCAGTATAAGCCCCAGAATAGGAACACTTCTTATTTTTCGGCACCAATTATACCATGAAGGAGCAGAGGTTACAAAGGGACTGAAATATGTATTGCGAAGCGATGTCATGTATAAAAGATTGAAATAACAATAGATGTAAGGCTTTCATATTTATAACAAATTCCCCCCCTTCTCTTGCGCATCCTCCACACAGCAGACTGGCACCTGGGCCACCGCCTCTACGACCGCGACCGTACCCCCGAGCACCGCGCGGCTTTGGCATGGTTGTTGGACACGATTGAGGAGGAACAGATCGACGTCTTGATCGTGGCGGGTGATGTGTTCGACGTCACCAATCCGTCTAATCAGGCGCGGGAGTTGTACTATGAGTTTTTGGGCCAATTGGCGCAGACGCGGTGCTTGGCGGCTGTCATTGTTGGGGGCAACCACGACTCTCCGGCGATGCTAGACGCGCCCCGCGAGGTGTTGCGTTCGCTCAACCTTCATGTAGTAGGTGCGGCGCGAACGCAGGTGCAAGAACAGGTCATCAAGATCGCTCACCCCGGTGGCGACGGGCCGGGCCTAATCATCGCCGCCGTCCCCTACCTCCGCGAACGGGACATCCGGAAGGCTAAGTTCGGCGAAACCTCGGCGGAGCGCCTAACCGGTTTGCAAGAGGGCATCAGCGGCCACTACCGCGCCGTAGCCGAAGCAGCCATCGCGCAGCGCCAAAACCCAGAGACCCCCATCATCGCTACCGGCCACCTCTTCGCCGGAGGAGCAAGCGACCACCCCGAGAAAAACTCCTACATCTACCAAGCCGATGAACACAACATCGAAGGCGGACAGTTCCCCGAAGTCTTCGACTACGTCGCCCTCGGCCACATACACCGCGCGCAGCGCGTCGGGGGGCAAGAGCACATCCGCTACTGCGGCAGCTTAGTGCCGCTCACCTTTGTGGAAGGCCAACAAGTCCGCTCCGTCCGTATCGTAGACATCGGCAAGGCCGGCGAGCCCACCTCTAGCCGCCCGCTAAACGTCCCCTACTTCCGTACCCTCCTCCGCCTCAACGCCGAACTCGACGAAGTGAAGCAGGCCCTCCGCACCGCCGCAGTAGCCCACCAAGCACAGAGTACTCTCCCTCCCTCCGATACCTCCTCCACCGTGCTTCCGCGTAGCGGATCCCCCTCGGATGCCCCCGGACGTAGCGCAGCGGAGTCTGGGGGCCTTCCCCCCTCCTCCACCACGCTTCCGCGTAGCGGATCCCCCTCGGATGCCCCCGGACGTAGCGCAGCGGAGTCCGGGGTTCCGTGTAGTACAGCCCTCCCGAGTATCTCGGGACGCAGCGCAGCGGAGTCCGGGGTTTCCCCTCTCCCCCGGAGAGGGTCCGGAGTAGAGGTTCTCCCTCCCTGGGCAGAAGTCCGAATAAAAACCGACGAGCACCTCCCCAACCTCCGCCAAACCCTGTTCGACGTCCTCGCCGAAGTAACCGAAGCGAGTAGCTCCGGCCCGCCGGTAGAACTCCTGAGGATAAGCCAAGAACGCCTCACCCCTGCACCCGCGTCCGCGCCCGAAAACAAGAAACAACTGGACGAACTAGACCCCGAAGAAGTCTTTACGGGCATCGTGACCAACGAGGGTTACACCCCCGAACGCGCCACCGAACTGCTGGCCGATTTCCGCAACCTCCAAAACTGGATGAACGACTCTGCCGAATGAAAATACTGCGCGTCCACATCCGAAACCTCAACTCCCTGCGCGGAGACCACTGGATCGACTTCACGGCCCCGCCGCTGACCGATCACAGCCTCTACGCCATCGTAGGCCCCACCGGGGCCGGTAAAACAACCATCCTAGACGCCATCACCCTCGCCCTCTACGGCCAAACGGAACGCAACAAAAAAGAAGTAGACAGCAGCCAAGGGACCGTACTCACCTACGGCGAAGGCGAGTGCATGGCCGAACTCGAATACGAGGTCGTCGTAAACGGCAAACTGGCGCGCTTCCGCAGCGCCTGGACCCGCCAGCGCGCCCATAAAAAGCCCGACGGCAAACTGACGGCATCGAAGCACTCCATCAGCCAGTTCGACCCCGATGCGCCAGATGAGAACCAGTGGAAAATCCTCGCCACCAAAAAGCGCGAAGTAGCCGAAAAAACAAGAGAAGTAGTTGGGTTAGACTACGAGCGCTTCGTCCGGTCCGTGATGCTGACGCAGGGAGACTTTGCTCGTTTCTTGAAGTCCGACGCGGGCAATAAGGCGGAGATCTTGGAGAAGATCACCGGTACAGAAATCTACCGCGACCTGAGCGTAGCCGCCTTCACCCGCGCCAAACTGGCTCGGGATGCCCATGAGCGCGCTACCGAAGCACTAGCAACCATGCCGCCCCTCGCCACCGAAGACCGGCAACGGCTCGATGAACAGATCGTGGCGCGCAAAACAGACGTGGAAGCCCTCCGCAAACAACTAGCCGCAGCGACGGCCCAGCTCGGCAGCTATGACCAGCTCCGGACGCTAGAGGCTAAGCTCTCCGCCGCAAAAACAGCCACCGAACGGCTAGAAAAAACCTTCGCCGACGCTGCCGCCGACCGCGACAGACTCGCCAAAAGCGACGCCCTCCAGCCTTTGCGGACTGACCTAGCAGCCGAGACCCGCCTCGACCAAGAAACGAAGCAATTGGCCACCAACTTGGCCGCTACCGAGCAAGCGCAAAAAACGCTCGCTGCCGCCGTGACCGCCGCCACCAAGGCCACTGCTGAAGCCCAAGACCAACTCAACAGCTTCTACGAAAAGCTGCCCGCACGCGAGAAAAAGTTTGCCGCCGTAGCAGAGCTGGAGCGGGAAATCGCTACCCTCATCCGCGACGTGGAACTGGATGAAAAACGACGCTTGAGCACCGCCCAAAGCCTGAAAGAACGGCGTGCGCATCAGTCTGTTTTGCAACAAGAAATTACTGCCATCCAACAAGCACTGGACGGGATGGAACCGGCTGAAATCCGAAAGCAGTTAGACAAGCTCGAATCATCGGTTCCTGCCGACGGAGCTAGGCTGCGAACACTCGAACAGCGCATCGAACGGCGAAAACTGGCAGATCGATTGACGGCAGAAACGACGGCCTTGGGCAATACCGCCGAGGAGCTGAAAACGGCTGCTGGCGCACTAACCACCACCGAAAAAACCTTCGCCGAAGCCGAGGCCAACCTCTCTGATCGGCGGCTGGTGCTCAACAATCTCCGCCTCAGCGCGAGCCTGACGGAGCACAAAACGAACCTTGAGCCGGGCGAAGAATGCCCCGTCTGTGGCGCAACGGAACACCCCGCCCTGAAGGACTTCGAGCCCGTGACCGACTCGGTCATCGCTCGGATGAACGCCGACGTGAACAAAGCCCTCGGCGAAGTAGAAAACCTGCGGCAAACACTGAGGACTACCCGCCAAAACGAAGCCAGCCTACGAAGCCGTCACGAAAGCCAGCAAGCATTGATTGCGGAACTGACCGCACAACTCGGTGCAGGAAGTACGACGGAACCCGAAGCATTGGCTGCGCTACAAGCGCAGCGTGCTGAGCTGGACGCACAACTGAAAAAAGACATTGCTGCACAGGCCCAGCTTCGGGGCTTACAAACCAAACTGCCCCGCCTGACGGCCCTCGAAACCGAACTCGGAACCGTTGCGGTTAGGGTAGGGGAGCTGGAGGCAGAGTTGAAAACCGTTTTGGGGGTACTGGAGGCGGCCAATAAATCCGTTGCGAAAAAGCGGGCAAAGATCAAAGCGGAGATCGGGGAGCGCACCGCAGAACAGTGCCGAGAGATGACGCGCCAGAAAAAGGATAGCCTGACCGCCAGCGTCGCGGCTGCCGAAAAAGCGGAGGTAGACAGCAAAGGGCAGTTTGCCGCCTTAGTGTCTCGCCAAACGGTGCTGGGAGAGCAACGCGAAAAACTGACAAAGGAACTGGCGGCCGTCCGGGGCCGGTTGTTGGAGGGGCTGGCAGAGCAAGAGCTAACGCCAGTTTCGGCCCGCCAGGCTTTGCTCTCGGAAAGCGATGCTTTGCACCTGCGTGCGCGCCTCAACAAACTGAATACCGAACGCGCCACCGCCACATCGGTACGAAAAAGCTTAGGGGAGGAAGTCGCCACCGCCGCAAAAGCCGTCGCGGAACTGCCCGACCGTGATGTGCTAGAAAAAGACCGCGCCCAAAACGAATTCAAAGCCTCCGAAGCAGACCGCCTCGTTGGTGCCATTGAGCTGCAGATCAAGCAAGACGATGAACGCATTGCCGCCACCGCCGAAAAACGAAAACAACTGGAAGGTCTCCGCAAAGAGATGGACCGCTGGACGGTGATGAGCAAGCTGATCGGCTCCGCCGACGGTAAAAAGTTCCGCTCCTACGCTCAAGCGATCACGCTGCAACGCCTCATTGATGTCGGCAACGGCCACCTCGGCAGCATCAGCCCCCGCTACCGGATGGAGTACGCCGCGCCAAGCGCGGGCGCGGGCGAAAACCTCGAAATCATCATCAACGACACCTACCACGACGATAACAAACGCACGATGGCGACGCTCTCCGGCGGTGAAACCTTCCTCATCAGCCTCGCCCTCGCCCTCGGCCTGAGTGATTTGGCCAGCGGCAAAAACCTCATCCAGTCGCTCTTCATCGACGAGGGCTTCGGCACGCTAGACGGCAAAACCCTCGAAAAAGCCATGACGACGCTGGAGCAACTTCGCGATCAGGGCAAAACCATCGGCCTCATCAGCCATGTCGCTTCGCTGCGCGAGCGCATTTACTGCCAAATCCGGCTGGAGCCGGTGGGGGATGGGTTTAGTTCGGTTGAGGTAGTTGGGTAGTAAGGGGTGAAGGGAGTAAGGGGTTAAGGGAGTAAAGGGGGAGCCAGACGTGGTTTCCGCCACAAGTAAGGCGCGAACCGCTAAATTATCTGACCGTACGCCTTTGAACTACGTACGTCACTATCTGTTTATCTTTAGACAGGTCTAAACAAAAACTATGGCTGAGTTTGGTGGAACATACGTGAATCCTTTAACGGATTTCGGTTTTAAGAAAATTTTCGGTGAGGAACTGAAT
>CALEDI010000010.1 GCA_937949535.1 uncultured Lewinella sp.
ACAAACCATCTTACACCCTAGGAATTACGAGTTCTTTACGTGGCGAAAAAGTTCGCCTGTCGAGTTGGGCAGCAGAGTTCATCGGAGGTGTAAAATTACGGGCTTAACTGTTTTCGTAAACTTATGTATATCCCGTAGGCCAGAGGCACTCAACCCACCCCTCAACGTCATTGCCTCTCCAAATCCTCCCGCGAAACGAGGTGCAAGCGGTCCCTCAACAGCGTCCCAATTGAATCGGGGAGGTGCAGAAGGGTGCGGTCGGCAAGGTCTGTGCCTTGCAAACGCTCCTTGAATTGTTTGGGGAAAGGGACAAAAGAACTCAGGCTGGCCTGGCGCAGTTGTTCCCGGTCTATCATTAGGTAGTCGATGTTCCATTTTTCCATAAAAGCTACCACTTTGTTTAGGTCTCCGTCGGTGATCGTCATTGCGTTTACGTAATCGGTGTAACGAGGGATGACGTAGTTGTGGTAGTTGCGGAAGTAAAGGGCGTGGGCAGATTCGATGCTGATAAAAACGTTCCGATGCGTAAATATGGGTACTTGGTTCGCCATGTGAGGAGGAACTGCAACGACAGCATCTTCTGGCAGTTTCGCGATGGCGCCGAAGAGGTACTCTCGTCCGGAGTCATTGAAACGAGGCATTTTCTCCGGAGGTTGCCGGTAGTAGCCTTGTCCAACGAGCAAGCCAGTCAGCGCTACGGCCAACCACGTTTTGGAATGATAAGACCAAGCCGCTGCCAGCAGAAAAGTAAAAAGCAGTGGCACCCACAACCGCCACGGATACACCAAGTACCGGTTCGGGAGGAACAGCAAGGGAAACTCGCTCCTGGCGAAATAATACAGCACTACAGAGGATAGGCCGAAGGCAATCAGCCAGCCACCCAGTTTACCAAGTTGTTGGTAGCGCAAGCCGGTAAAAACGACCACCAGCACGAGCGCTAGGTTGGCAAACCAACGGCCAAACGGTGTTCGTGCGTCGTCGTAAAAGAAGTAGGCCATCCTTTGGGTTCCAGGTTCGCTGAGCGCACTATTTATATCTACCCGTCCTCCCTTTCCAAATTCCGGCAAGCTTGTCAGTTCTGTATTCGGCAGGTAGCCGCCCAAGGCTGGGTGTGTGTCTATCCGATGAGCATGAGAAAGCACAACCAGAAGGGCAACACCAAAGCCCAGAAGATAAACGTACCAACGGTGAAGCGGAGAGGCTACTGGTCTTGCTCCTTCATCCTTTCCTTGCATCCTGCGGCCGCGCCCAAGAAACCACTGGATTAGTTCTCCAGTCTTCCATAACCCAAAAATTGTGCCGTTCAGCAGCAGCGCAGGTGGATAGAACAACGCTGACGCTACGGCTGCCCCCGCCACCCCCCAGGGGCGATCTCCTCGCAATAAATAGTAGCTAAAAGCCAATACTAGCGGCATCAAAAACGACCGCGCCAGAAAACCCGCGCTGGTATGAAACCCCAGCTGCACAGCAAATAAAGTGCCCGCTAAAGCAATGAAAACATGCGTGTATGGCCGCAACAACGCAACGCCGTAGCCCACGGTAAGTAATGATATCAAAAACGGGCCTCCCCGCGAAATCGTAAGTGGCTCAAATACCCTGCCTAGCAACCACACCAACCAATAGAACCCTCTGGGTTGGATCGCCGCCGAAGCATCAGCGTAGAAAGTATCTTTCCAGTTCAGGTTAAAATGATCAACGAACAGCCACAAATAATGCTGTACCACGTCCTCGTTCAGCACGTAAGGCCCAGCCAACATTTCCCGATAATAAAACCAAGTATAGGCCAAGGTTGCAGCAGCGATGGCAAGCCAGTGGCGAAGCGGTAAAGGAGGAAAAACCCTTGTTGAGGGAGATGGCGACATACCGACGAAGGTAGTTATCATGTGGCCTCTAAAGCGGCACCAAAGGTTGATTATTGAACGAGTTCATTCTGTCACCCCCCCAACTCCTCCCGAGCAACAACATGAAACCGCTCCTCGATCAACGTACCAACAGTGTCCGGCAAGTTGAGCAGTGTGCGCTCCGAGTGTTCGCTCCCCTTCAGTCGGTCCTTAAACTCGCGCTGGAAGGGCGCGAAGCCGCCCATCAGCCAACCCTCGCGCAACTGGTTGCGGTCTACGACGAGGTAGTCAATGTCCCACTTATCCAGAAAGGCCAATACGGGAGTTAGGCTTTCCCCGGTGGTGGTGTAGGCTGCTACAAAGTCGTGGTAGCGGGGCATGATGTAGCGGTGGTACTCCCGGAAGTACAGCGCATGGGCAGACTCTTGGCTCAAGAATACGTTGCGGTGCGCAAAGACCGGCACCTGCTCAGCGATGTGGGGAGGGAGTACGATGAGGGCATCTTCCGGCAAAGCAGAGATAGCAACGAACAATTCTTTGCGCTCGTCTACCACCGATACCGGCAACCGCTCTGGCGGTTGGCGGTAGTAGCCCAAGCCTAATAATAACGCAGCCATTGCGGCCGCCGACCAAGTCTTGGGGTAATAGCTCCATACCGCAGCGGAAAGGAAGACGAACAAAACCGCAGCCCACATCCGCCAAGGGTAAGCAACATAACGGTCTGGTAAGAACAAGAGCGGGAACCACTCCCGCGCCGCAAAGTACAGGAGCAAGGTTGCGCCTCCCAACACGATCAGCCAGCCGCCAAGTTTGCCCAACGAGCGCACCTTAAGGCCAGTAAAAAGCAACACCAAACCCAAGGCGCAGTACCCAAACCATCTCCCCAGCGGTGTTTTCAGGTTGTTGGTTAGGAAGTACCCAAGCAAGTTTTTCGGGGAGGTTGTGAGTGCGTTCTGAATATCAACTCGCCCATCGGCCCCAAACTCTGGTAAGCTCAGCAAAGCTTCGTTGGGCAAGTAACCGCCCAAACTAGGGTGCGCATCTACCCTTTCGGCATGAGACAAAACTACCACCAACGCCAAAGCAAAACCCAAAAGGTAGACGTACCAACGGTGAAAGGGCGAAACGGGCGGCTTTGCTCCTTCAACCTCCCCCTGCATCCTGCGGCCGCGCCCCAAAAACCATTGCGCTAGTTCGCCCGCTTTCCACAAGCCAAAAACAAGGCCGTTGATTAGTAAGGCCGGCGGGTAAAACAAAGCCGAAGCCAAAGCAACTGCCGCTACGCCCCAAGGGCGATTTCCGCGCAAAAGGTAGTACCCAAAGGCCAACAACAACGGCGTCATGAACGACCGCGCCAAGAACCCCACGCTAACATGAAGGCTGAGGTGAACCACCAGCAAACTCCCCGCCACGGCAATAAAAACATGGGTATAGCGCCGCAATAATGCCACCCCGTAGCCCACCGTAAGCAACGCAATAAAAAACGGCCCACCCCGCGAAATCGTGAGCGGCTCAAACACCCGCCCCACCCCCCACAATAACCAGTAGAAGCCCCGGGGCTGGATGGCCGCCGAAGCGTTGGCGTAGAAGGTATCTTTCCAGGCCAGGTCAAAATGGTCAACAAACAACCAGAGGTAGTGCTGTACCACGTCGTCGTTGAGCACATAAGGGCCAGCCAGCATCTCCCGATAATAAAACCAAGTATAGGCCAAGGCGATGGCTCCGATTAAGAACCATTGCCATAGGGGAAGTCTTGTCGTGATCGAGGACGGCATCTGCGCTAAGGTAGGATTTTAGTAACCAGCACTCAGCGTTCAGGATTCAGGTAGCCTGAATCCTGAAGGGTGCTGGGAAAGGTTTTGGCTCCGGTCGAGGCCTTCCAAGCCGAGCTCCTTCGGCATGGAAGGTGGGGATGCTGGAGTTGTTGCAGGTTTTGGCCCAGGCCGAGCTCCTTCGACTTGGAAAGCCTCAACCGAGACTAAAGCGCTCCCCTGCACCTGCGGCCGCGCCCAAACAAAGATTGCACGCCGAAGGGAGGCACCTCAAAAAAAACGCGCTAAGTGTCCGCAAACGGCTATTTGTTAAATCATACTGCCTTGGTGTGCGGCTAAAGAGGCGGTAAAGGCGTAGTTTACGGCACCTTAAATTTGAGTAACCCATCTTCTTATGCACGTCGCCATCATCGGCAACGGCATCGCCGGAGTGAGCGCGGCCCGTTGGCTGCGCAAACTCAACGATGACGTTCGCATCACGCTTATCTCCGCCGAAACCGAGTTCCATTTCTCCCGTACCGCCCTCATGTACGCCTACATGGGCCATATGCGCTGGGAAGACCTGATGCCCTACGAACCGTTTTTCTGGGAGAAAAACCGCATCGACCTAGAGAAAAACTACGTTGAGCGCGTCCATGCAGCAGACAATAAACTGGAATTTGCCGACGGCACAACGATGCTATACGATCACCTCGTGATCGCCTGCGGAAGCCGGTGGAACAAATTCGGCTGGCCGGGGCAAGACCTCGAACGGGTGGGCGGAATGGTCTCCGCCCAAGACCTGCAGTACCTCGAAGAAATAACGCCCGAGATCAAAAAAGCCGTAATAGTAGGCGGCGGACTGATCGGGATCGAACTCGCCGAAATGCTGCACAGCCGGCAAATACCCGTATCCCTACTCATCCGCGAAGGCTCGTACTGGAGCAACGCCCTACCTCCCGAAGAAAGCCGGATGGTGAGCCGCCACATCAAGAGCCACCACATCGACCTGCGGGAGAATACAGAACTCGATACCATCCACGACGACGGACAAGGAGCCGCAGGCTCCATCACCACCAAAGACGGCGAAAAAATTGAATGCCAATTCGTAGGCCTAACCGCCGGCGTAAGCCCCAACGTGAGCTTCCTGAAAAGCGAAGAAACCATCGAACTCGGCCGAGGAATTAAGGTAGACAACCACCTCCGCACCTCCGTCTCCAACATCTACGCCATCGGCGACTGCGCCGAGCTGCGCACACCCCAAGAAGGCCGCCGCGCCATCGAAGCCATCTGGTACACCGGCCGCATGATGGGCGAAACGGTCGCCTACAACATCCTCGGTAAAGCAGTGGAATACGACCCCGGTATCTGGTTCAACTCCGCCAAATTCCTCGACCTCGAATACCAGGTCTACGGCGAAGTACCCGCCCACGGCCGAGACGGCCTCGCCACCCTCTACTGGGAACACGAAGACGGCGAACACGCCGTCCGGATCAACTACGAAGCCAGCACCAAAGCCGTGCGCGGTTTCAACCTGATGGGCATCCGTTACCGCCACGAAGTCTGCGAAAAATGGATCGCTACCAAGACGCACATCGAGGACGTACTCCAAAACCTCGGCCTAGCCAACTTCGACCCCGAGTTTTACAAACAGTACGAGCAGGACGTCGTGAACCTCTACAACAAACAGGAAGGCACGAAGCTACAACTGAAAACGAAGCGCGGGCTTTCGGCGGCGATTCGGTTCTTGCGCAAAGCAGTTTCTACTTGATTGGGCTGAGTGCCTCCGGCACGATTCAATACAAGTAACCCCAATCAAAAAAATCGCGCCAGAGGCGCTCAACTCATTCGGACATGCCAACCGTATCCACCAAAAAATCTGCCCTTCAATACCTTGGTCTTGGGCTTTTCGCCGCCTCGCTGCTGGTTTTTACCACTATGCTGGGGCTAGACGATTACGAATTTAGCGAAGACGCCATCTTGGAGTCGTTCTCCGCAGGAGATGGCGCCAACTATTGGCAACAAGACGCGGCGGCCTTCCAGCAGGCGCACCTCAAAATTGCAGGCGAAGAAACCGGCCTACTTACCGAAACCTTCGGGAGCACTTTCGCTTCCGAGAAAGCCCTGAAGCAAACCTACGCCCTCGCCCAAGCGCGGGTGAAAACACACTACAAAACCGAAGGCTTGCCGCAAGACGTAGACAGCGAAGGCAAGCCCAAAGTAAACGAAAAAGGCGAACCAATAACCACCCAAATGTGGCAAGTAGAGTTGCCAGACTGGAAGCTGAAAAACAATAAGGCCGGTTGGATCAAGAACGCCGCCACTGGGCCGGTAGAAAGCAATCCTTGGCTGTTTTTCTTGCTCACCTTCGGGCTGGGTGCGCTGGGCGGATTGCTTTACATCTTACCGAAATTTGCCGCAAAACCCGGCATTAAGAACGACCACATCTTCCACAACCCACTCACGCGCGGGCTAGACCTTAGCTGGCGGAGCGTCTTCCTGACCCTAACCGTGTTGGGCATCATCGTGTACGGTTTTTACTACATGAACGAGAGTTGGGTTTGGCCGGTCGTCACGACTGTAATCGGGCTGGTCATCATCGGGCTGGTACTCTTCGTACACAACAGCTGGGGGCGCGACGCGCGGGATGCAGGGCCGGAAGACTACAGCGGATGGTTGGGGATTCTGGCGGGAACCTACTTCATTGCCTTCTATGTTTTGCTCTACTGGGCAGATCAGCATGTGGTAGCTTGGGTTCATATGGTAAGCCCCATAAGCGAGGGTATTTTCCAGTACTTCAGTGGCAACGATAGCGGTGGCGAAGCGGGCAAGTGGTTTCTCTACGGACTCATGTACAGTTTCATCATGGTTGTTATGGGCGTGCGCATGATTGCTAAATACCGCCACAATAAATACCAGATCATCCGGACCATTTCCGTAATGTTCTTTCAGTTGGCTTTCGCCTTCATGATTCCTGAAATTCTGCTGGCACTCAATAAGGGCTGGTACAAAGACGAAGCGGTCTTACCCTTTCAGGACATGAAGAACATCTGGCCGCTAGATTACGACTTCTTTCATAGTTGGTCCGTTGATGGCTTCATCAACAACCCCGGTTCGTTGGGGATGTTCATGCTCTTTTGGGGCATCATCCTTATCGTTGTTGGCGTACCGCTGATGGTCCATTTGGTGGGCAAGCGTTGGTACTGTAGTTGGGTCTGCGGCTGCGGCGGCTTGGCCGAGACGATGGGCGACCCGTGGCGGCAATTGTCAGACAAAAGCCTTCGCGCTTGGAAGTTTGAGCGTTACATCATCCACGGCGTGCTCATCTTCGCCATCCTGATGACGGCGGCAACGATCTACTCCTTTTTGCCCAACGGCGATTACTGGCTCAACCGAACGAGCTTCTTGATCATCTTCTCCGCCTTATTGGCTGGCGCGATGGCGGTGGCGTTGGTGGCTTACAGCAAGAGCCGCCTCACGATCTCTAAACTGGGCCTCGGCTTGGGCGTCGCCTTCGGCGTCGGCATGATCGGTCTTAATGTTTACTACATGGCTACCGGCGGAGACAACTACCTCTTCGCCAGTACCGGCAAGGTACAGGAGTGGTACGGTTTCCTGATTGGTGCGGGCTTTGCGGGCGTGGTCGGTACGGGCTTCTATCCGGTTATGGGCAACCGGGTTTGGTGCCGTTTCGGGTGCCCGCTGGCGGCGTATTTGGGTTTGGTGCAGAAGTTCCAGAGCCGCTTCCGCATCACGACCAACGGCAGCCAGTGCATCAGTTGTGGCAACTGCTCTACCCACTGCGAAATGGGGATCGACGTGCGTGCCTACGCGCAGAAGGGGCAAGACATCGTCCGTTCTAGTTGCGTTGGTTGTGGTGTTTGTTCGGCGGTTTGCCCACGGGGCGTGCTGCGCCTAGAGAACTCTTCCGAAGACATCTACGACCGGGCAGAGACTGAGCGGGTGATTCATATTGATATGGAAGGCGGCGTTTCGTTAATGAAGTAAGGCCATCAGGGCGCGGCCGCAGGTGCGAGGAGGAGGTTTTGGGGCTGGGTTGAGTGCCTCTGGTTCGATTAAAGATCATGCTAGAGGTACTCAACCCAGCCCTAATCCGTATTTTGCCCCGCCAAATCACTCCAATGGAAACCACCGAACTCCTCAAGCGCGTCCGCCGCATAGAAATAAAGACCAAAGGCCTGAGCCGCCAAATTTTCAGCGGCGAATACCAGAGCGCCTTCAAAGGCCGGGGCATGTCGTTCAGCGAAGTCCGGGGCTACCAGTACGGAGACGATGTGCGCAACATCGACTGGAACGTAACCGCCCGCAGCAACGAACCCTACGTGAAGGTCTTCGAAGAAGAACGCGAACTTACCGTGATGCTCCTTGTAGACATCAGCAAATCCAGCTTCTTCGGTACCACCAAACAACTAAAAAACGAACTGATTACCGAGATCTGCGCCGTACTCGCCTTCTCCGCTACCAACAACAACGACAAGGTCGGCCTATTGCTCTTTAGCGACAAAGTAGAGAAGTTCCTCCCCCCCAAGAAAGGCCGAGGCCACATCCTCCGCATCATCCGAGAATTGCTCGATACCCGCCCCACCGGAACGGGAACCGACATCTCCATGGCCCTCACCTACTTCACCAACATGGTGAAAAAACGAAGCATCTGCTTCCTCCTCTCCGATTTCCTGGCCGACGGCTACGAAAAACCTCTCCGCCTAGCCGCCCGCCGCCACGACCTCATCGGGATGCACCTCTACGACCCCCGCGAACGAGAACTCCCCGCCGTTGGCCTCATCCACGCCCGAGACGCCGAAACCGGCCAAATGCAATGGGTAGATACCAACAGCCGCCGCGTTCGGAAACACTACGCCGACTGGTACACCAAAAATATGAACTACCACAAAAGCGCTTTCCAAAAATCGGGCGCAGACAGCATGAGCGTGGAAACTACCGAAGATTATACTAAGGCGCTGTTGAAGTTCTTTAAGGGGCGGTAATTACCTACCAGTTGAGCTTAGGGTACTGCGGTTGGGGTGAGGCATTCTCATGTATAACCTCACCCCAACCCTTCTCCGGCAAGCCTCGCCTCCGGCTCGGCGGAGAGAGGCTTTAAAAGGAAAAACGCTTCGCGTTTTGTGTACCCC
>CALEDI010000011.1 GCA_937949535.1 uncultured Lewinella sp.
TGGACCTTCCGTGTGCTCTATGGCCTGGCGTTGGCCGTCGTTGGGGGTGAAGCTGAAGTGTTGCCAGAGGGTTTGTAGGGTAAGTCTTTTCATGGATAATAAGGGTAAGCTAAATGGCTTATGCAGAAATAATCAATCGCACAGATCTCCCCTACCGCCGCTGAAACGGCATCGCCAGCGGCCCAGAGAACTTAAGCTTGCTGAACGCCAAATCCAGCTTAGCGGGGCCGGTGGCCTCGGCGTCGATGCGAACGGTGCGCGCGAAAGCGAAATCCGGTTCGTCTTCTTTGCCGGGGGCTTTGCGGAAGTCGGCGTTATTGATGCTCAGGGTGCGGTCTTGGGCCAGTTCGTTGAGGGTCATCTCCATCAGTTTGAAGCCCCGGCCGTCTACGACGTGCTTGGTGGCGAAGCGGCCATCTTGGCCGGAGAGGGTGTAGAGGTCTCCCGTTTGGTCCATCTCTAGGTCGCGGGTGAAGAAGACGGCGTTGCCGAGTACGATTTCTTGCAGCAGGTCGAAACGGGCGGGGATTTTGTACTTCTGCTCGATGTAACTCAGTGGTTCGGCCGTGTAATCTCCGTTGAGGCGGTTGATGACAAAGAACGAATCTGGCCGAATCAGGGCGCGGGCACCCTCGAAGCCAAACTTCTTGACGCTCATCCAGATCGCCTTGTCTTTGTGTAGCCGGATGGTGGCCGTGCCGCCTACGTTGAGTTGCTTGCTCTCCAGTTTGATGCGGGCGGAGCCTTCTAGGTATTCGGTATCGAAGCGGTTGTCTTCGAGGCCTTTAACGATCTTTTCGGCCTTGCTGGTTGTGGTCAGGCCATCTCGGCCAGAAGTGCCGCCAACAACTTTTTTATTGCAAGCGGAGGCGAGGGTAAGGACTGCGAAGGCAGTCAGGAGTAGTGTACGCATGGTAAGTTTGAATCGGTAGAGAGTAGTCAATTTTAGGGCGCGGCCGCAGGATGCAAGGGGAGGTTTTCTGGGGCTGCGGTTACTGTACTTTAGTCAGCTTAGCGCGGAGGTTGGCCGATTTGCTGCCTGCGGCCTTAGCGCGGGCGTAGGCTTTGGCGGCGGCGGCTTTGTCTCCGGCTTTTGCTTGGGCGTCGCCCAGCATTTCTAGGAATAGGGCGTTGGTGTTCTCGGCGGAGTTGTAGGCGGCTAGGGCCGTCGCGTTGCCGCCCTTGCTGAGCAGGAACGCCAGCGGGCCTTCTTTACCGCCGGGGAGCTTGGCCAGCTCAATCTTGGCCGTTGCGTCTCCGGCTTCGAGGCCGGAGAGGGCTAGGGCTAGTTGCTCTAGCGCGGCTTTGCCTTCGGGCTGGCCGGAGGTCATGAGTTGGGCTTGCTCTAGCAGGGAGTTGGCTTCGGAGAAGTTGGCGCGGAAGGCTTCGCCGAGGGCGTAGTGTACGTAGACCGCCGGGCGGTTGGGGAACACATCCAGTGCTTCTTCGGCGTACTTGCGCAGGGCGACCGTTTGGTTGCTGAGGTAGAGCGCAGCGAGCAGTTGTTCCCATACGGGGTAGACGGTATCGTCTAGCTCGATGGTGGCCTTGTAGGCGTCGGCGGCTTCCGTTAGGCGGCCGGTGTGGAAGAGGATGTCTCCTTGTAGGGCGGCGGCTTTGGCTTCGTCGGGGTGTACACGGCGGAGTTCGGTGGCTAGCTCCATTGCTCTTTTACCTTTCATTGCATCCTGCGTGCGCGCCACCTCGTTCACTAGCGGGAGCAGTTTGCCCACCTTCAGGTCGATGTCCACATCTGCCCGGCCGAGTAAGGCCATCAACTCCGCGTCTCCACCGGAAGCCTTTGCGGGCGCAACGTCTTGCAGCGCCAACTGCGCCCGCACATCGGCCGGTTGCAAACGCAAGATTTCTTCGTAGGCCTTTCGGGCCTTAGCCTCTTCCTTTTGGCTAACGAAGTACCCCGCCAGCATGTGCCGAAAGCGTAGGTTTTGGGGCGCAGACTCTACCAAGGCCGTAAGTTCTTTCTCCGCCCGCTTACGGTCTCCTTGGCCTAGGTAAAGCGCATGTTTGAGGCGGGCCAATTCGGCGTTGGTCCCAATCCGGGCTTCCAGTTGGTTGTACGCCCCGATGGCGCCTTTGATGTCTTGCGCACGCACAAGAAACGCCGCGCGCTCAAGGTAATAATCTGCCTCGCTAGGGTTCTTTTTGATCAGCTCTCCGTAGAGTTCCGCTCCTTCCCTATGCTGACCGCTCGACTGGTAAAGCTCCGCCAAAAAAGAAGCATACACCTCACTGGGCCGCTTTTCGTACGCCAGTTTTAAATGGTCAATCGCGTCGTCCGTATTCCCAGCTGCGTATTGCAGCCGGCCTAGCTCAAACTGAGCCGCATCCATCTCCGGCACGGCCTCTACCAACTGCTTGAACATACTGATCGCCTTTTCCGTCTTCCCCAGCAGCGCTTCGCGCTTCGCCTCAATGAAGTAGGTCTGTTGTTTGATGCCTTTTTCCGTCGGGGCTTCCCCCTGGGCAAACATTGTTGTCGATAGAAAATAAAGGCAGAGTAGCAGTGCGGTTCGCATAAAATAGAATAAGTTCCTTACTCTAACGCCTCCCCCGCACTAGTGTTGCACAACGGGGCGGGTTGGTTGGTTCTTGTATAAACATGAGTCATCCCTAATTTTTGATTAAGATGACCATGTTTGGCAGTATTTGACAAAATTTTTAGCGATCAGCGGACAGCATTCAGGCAAAACGGCTCTGAATGCTGTCCGCTGATCGCTTTTTTATGCCAGCTATATTGGAGACATCTGAGAAAACGCTAGAGATACGGTTCAAACTCCGGGATGACTCATGTTTAAACAAGAACCAACCAACGCCTCTACTCTACGAGGGTGATCTTCATCATGTTGGTGCGCCGTTGTTTTTCCAACGGCATAGAGCCTGTATTAACGATCATGTCACCCACTTCAACGTGGTTGTTGTCCTTGAGGATGTTGGTCACGTCTTCTACCGTCTGGTCGGTACTCGTGAAGTTATCGTAGTGGTAGCAGCGCACGCCCCAGCATAGGCTGAGCGTGTTGAGCATGTGCTTGAGGTCGCTGAATATGTATATTTTAGCGTTTGGCCGAAAGCTAGACAGCTTGAAGGCCGTGTAACCCGAGCGGGTCATCCCCACGATGCCTCGCGCGCCTACGTTTTGCGCCGTCCAAGCAGCAGCAGAACAAACTACATCGCTGATGAAGGTTCCCGATTTGTTGTTGGACTTTGGCCGCTTCTGCCCGATTTCGTAAATCTTCTCTGCCTCCGCGATGATGTTGTTCATCGCCTGCACCACTAGCGCAGGGTGACGACCGACGGATGTTTCGCCGGAGAGCATCACTGCGTCGGTGCCGTCTAGTACGGCGTTGGCGACGTCGGTCACCTCGGCCCGTGTCGGGCCGGGGTTATTGATCATCGAGTCCATCATCTGGGTGGCTACGATGACGGGGCGCGCCCGCTGGATGCACTTACGGATGATTTCCTTCTGGATGATCGGCAGGCGCTCCATCGGCACCTCAATACCGAGGTCTCCTCGGGCAACCATGATCGCGTTGGAGTGCTTGATGATCTTGTCGAGGTTCTCAATCGCCTCTGGCTTCTCGATCTTGGAGATGATCTTGGCTGGGTGGCCAGCCGCGTCGATGTATTTCTTGAGGTTCTTGAGGTCTTTGGCGTAACGCACAAAACTCAGCGCAATCCAGTTTACGGCTGGTTGGGTGAGGATGTACTCTAGGTCAATCAAGTCCTTCTCCGTCAGGCTAGGCAGGCTGATCTTCGTGTTGGGCAGGTTGACGCCTTTGTTGGACTTCAGTACACCGCCGAAGAGGGTTTTTAGCTTGACCGTATCGGTACCGTTGGTTTCTACAACTTCAAAGACGAGCGTTCCGTCGTCTACCAGTACGCGCTCGCCTACCGTTACGTCTTGGGCAAACTGGGGGTAGCTCATGTAAACGCGCTCGGCGTTGCCGACGCACTCTGTGTTGGTGAACGTAACAACTTGGCCTTCCGCTACCGGCAGGCCTTCGCCTTCCATCTTCCCAACGCGGAGCTTGGGCCCTTGGAGGTCAGCCAAGATGCTCACGTGCGTCCCGAGTTCTTCGTTGAGTTTTACTATTTTTTCAATGGTGCCACCGTGAACGTCGTGGCTGCCGTGGCTAAAGTTGAGCCGGAAGACATTGACACCTGCAATGACGAGCGACTTGAGGCCTTCGTAAGAGCTACAGGCGGGGCCTACAGTAGCTACAATCTTGGTATTCTGGTGGTCTATAATTTTCATCTGGCGAACGGGGGGATAGTGTAGAAATTACAATAATACAACGAAGATAAGCTAGCAGGGGCATTATGTGTACCTTTTCCAATCATTGATATTGTTTTCAGCCTTCTCCGATTTCAGGAAAATACGAAAGGTGGGCAGTAAAACACAAGTCATCCCCGGGAGCTTGAGTAGCACAAAAAAGCGATCAGCGGACAGCATTCAGAGCCGTTTGGCCTTAATACTGTCCGCTGATCGCTAAAATTTTACGCGCTGCAAAAAAACATGGTCACCTAGCCTAATAACTAGTACAGTGTACCCGAGGATGACTCATATTCTGCCCGAAGGCAAGCGTTTACCGGCGAGAGCGGCGGCGCTTCTTGGGGGAGGCACCGAAGCGGTTGCTCTCTCCGCGTCCTTTTGTTGATGCTCCACCAGCATTGTCTCCGCCCATGCTGATCATAGCACAACGGAAACCGACGGTGCGGCTAGATTTTTCCTCTTCCATGAAGCGGCGCGTACCGGGGCTAAGCCAGTAAGCACGGTCTGCCCAGCTACCACCTTTGTATACGCGGGCGGTGTTGGAGATGAGGGTGTATTTGTTGGTTTGGTAGCTCGCAAGGCTCTGCTCATCACCATCGAGGTAATCATAGGGGCGGCCAACTTTGTAGTTGTCGCGCTGCGCTGCGTCCTCATCCGTTACGTACTCGTATTGCAGGCGGCCGAGGCTGTCTTTGGGCAAAATGGTACCGTCAACGGGGTCGCGGGCAACGTCCTCGAAGTTGTTACCACGGAACGGGTTGAGTTCGTGGCTTTCTACATCGCTCAGGTCCGTAGTAGTAAGTGGGCGGTAAAGATCTTCTACCCATTCGTTTACGTTACCAGCCATGTTGTAGAGGCCAAAATCGTTGGGGTAGTTCTCAAGTACGGGCGTAGTGATGGAAGAGCCATCATTTGGCTTACCAGCAATACCCATGTAGTCTCCACCACGGCGCTTGAAGTTGGCGTACATCTGGCCTTGGAACTTGTCGTGGCGCTGGTAGCGTACGCTTGTTCCGCTCCAGGGGTAGATGCGGCGGTCGGTGTAGTTTTCGTCTTTCTCGTTGGCTTGTAGGCCGGGGAGGGCCAGGGCGGCGTATTCCCACTCAGCCTCGGTTGGGAGGCGGAACTCTGGCTGGAGCATACCGTCTTCCAGTTTCACTCCGCGTTCTCCACCGGTGCGGAGGTCTTTGATTCCCTTGCGCGGCGTACCGTCGTACTGGCCAGCGAAGTAGGAGTCGGTTACGAAGACTTGATCGTCTTTTGCGTCGGGGCTTGGGTTCAGGATGCCTTTATCAATGAGGATGGCCTCGTTGGTGCGATCTGTACGCCAGCGGGCATACTCACGGGCTTGGCGCCAGCTCACCCCTACTACGGGGTGCTTTGCGGTAGCGGGGTGGCGCAGGTAGTTCTGTACGTAGGGCTCGTTGGCCGAAAGCTCATCACGCCATACCAAAGTATCAGGCAGGGCCTTGAGGTAAACTTCGCGGTAGCTGTCTCCGTAAGAGAGGTTCGTCCAATCGAGGTAGAAGAGGTAATCTTCGTTGCTCATTTCGGTCTGGTCCATGTAGAAGGTAGAGACCGTTACCCGGCGGGGGATGTTGTCCCAGTCGTAGGGTACATCCTCTTCGGTGTAGCCCATCACGAAGTTTCCTCCGGGGATCAACACCATATTGGGTGGCGTTTCTTGGCCTTCGTAATCGGCCTTGGTTTCAAAACCGCCCCACTTGGTGTCATTCATCTTCCAACCAGTAGTGGAAGAGCGATCGTTTTTGCCACAAGAGGCGAAGATGGCTACCATACAGAGAAGGGGTAGCGCTTTTTTCCAGTAATTCATAAAGCTGAGGTAAACCGAGTTGTTTCCAAAATTTGCGGCGGCAAATATACGTCGGGATGAAACGATGTCAATCAATTTTGCCGCCCACGAAAGGTTAAACCGCTATTGTGGCCTCGCTATTGTGCTGAAAACCTTAAAGTTTTCGCTAAAAGTTCATTGGCTTGGGTTTAGGTGGTTTTGGGGGCGCGGGCGCAGGTGCCGTGCGGTGTTCGCTGAGCGGGAGCTAGGGGAGGTTTGGGGGAGTGTCTTCGGATTTGATGAATGATCGCAACTACGGTTCGCTTACTGCTTCGCTTGAGGGATAAAGAAGATGAAGTACTCCGCTTTATGAGGCATACACTGGCTCAGTTCGACAATAATCAGGCGGAAAGGGATTTGCGTATGAATAAGGATCGTCAAAAGGTATCGGGAGGCTTCCGATCAGCGGTCGCAGCTCAGGAATTTATGGATATCCGTTCGTTTGTCGCTACCGCCATTAAGCGGCGCGCGGACCCAGTGGAAGAACTCGTCAACTTGTTCACGCCGAGAAATACCGACTATATGAGACTGGCTCGACACCCTGAATAGTTACGAGGGAAATTGTTAAGACTCTTGTCATGTTGTATGTGTGGTGGGTGGGGCTGGATATCCGAATTGCTCTTGTTGCCTAGTGGTCGGGGAAGTTTGATACCAGCACCAACGAGGTTTACCTGTCCGGACGCCCGCAGGTCCCTTGCCCTTATTCGCTGCTTCGCAGCTCGGGGCAAGGGACGCTACGGGGTCCTTTACCGCCCTCGTAGCAGGACCCCGTAGCGTCCAGTGAATCCTGAAGCGAAGCGCAAGGATTTACTGGACCTGCGGGCGTCCGGTTGGCGGTTTGTGTTAGCATCAAACTTGACAAACCACCAGTATGCGGAGGTGTAGGGAAGTGAAATTAGCTATTTTTCAGGAGTTTTGTCTGTGGTGCTGTACCCACAGCCCCAGCCTTTGCCAAAAAAAACCACATCAATACAGTATCTTGCAACATGCGGGAAACCGACTTCATAGACAAGAACAAAGACAAGTGGAAACGCTACGAGCGTGCCCTGGAGCGCGACGAGCAAGACCCGGAGCTGTTGAAACAGCTTTACATCCATACAACGGATGACCTGTCTTACTCTCGGACGTTCTACCCCAACCGCTCTGTGCGGGTGTACCTGAATGCGTTGGCGCAACGCACTTTCCTGCAAATCTACCGTGGGCGCAGGGGGGAGGCTAGCCGTTTCTTTACCTTCTGGACCGACGAGTTGCCGAGGGTGGTTTTTGCCCAGCGGCGGCCGCTGCTGATTTCGTTGCTCACCTTCGTGTTGGCGATGCTGATCGGTATCATCAGCTACCGAATCGACCCCGGTTTTGCGGAAACGATCATGGGGGAGGCGTACATGAACATGACGCAAGAGAACATCGCTAGCGGAGACCCGATGGCGGTCTATAAACAGACTTCGCCGCTTTCTATGTCGTTGCGCATCACGCTCAACAACATCATGGTCGCGCTGGTGACTTTTGTTTCTGGTGCGTTCTTTGCCGTTGGGGCCATCGTGCAACTGATTCGGAACGGGGTGATGCTGGGGGTTTTCCAATACTTCTTTTACGACCAAGGGATTTTTCAGGAGAGTTTTCTGACGATCTGGATTCATGGTGCGTTGGAGATCAGCAGCATCGTGATTGCCGGAGGGGCCGGATTGGCAATGGGCAGCGGCTTGTTGTTTCCGGGTACGCTTTCGCGCTTGGAGGCCTTCAAGGAATCTGCCCGCGACGGGCTCAAGATTATGCTCGGCACTGTGCCGCTGTTCATCATCGCGGGGTTCTTGGAGGGGTATTTGACCCGGCACACCGAACTGCCCGACGCCATTCGGGGCGTATTCATTCTGCTATGTTTTGCCTTCATCCTGTGGTACTACGTCGTGTACCCTCGGATAGTAGCTGCTCGCCCTCGGCGCGAACGCGCCGATGCGCTCCGGACGCGGGATACGACCGAAGAAAAGATCAGCCTACGCCTGATCCGTAACGCGGGGGAAAACATGACAGACGTGTTCAGCATCTTGCGCCGCAACACTGGGCTATTGTTCGGAGGGCTGGGAGGTATAACGTTGCTGTTCGTGCTGTTGTCTTTCCTGTTCTACAATTCCGAACCCGCTACGCGCTATGTTTTCGACGGAGAATTTTGGGGAGATTTCCATAACGCGCATGAACTGACGACCTCTTTCTCCCGAGATCGGGGCCTACTGTATTTGCTGTTGGTAGCGGGTGGGCTTTACGGTTTCCTACGGCTGTCTTTCGAGGTCTTCTGGCGAGCGGCAGACATTGAACTGCTGCCTGCCAACTGGCGTTCGGAGGCTTTTTTATATTTGGTGTGTTTGGGTATTGCTCTTGCGATGGCCTTCAGCGGCACCATTGCCGGGCTCATTGCGTTTCTGGCGTTGCCCTTTGCGTTTACGTTCGCCTACGCGGGCTACGCAGGCTTGGCCAGCATCAAGGAAACTTTCCGGTTTGTGTATACCAATTTGGTGAAGAGCTACGATAGTTTCATCCTGATTCTCATTATGGCTGTCCCGACGATGTGGTTGGTAGACACGGCCATTGGCGGGCTATTGTTCGCTTTTTTAGACTGGGTGTTTTACGCTGATGCCGTCACGATTGACAACGCTAACGTGGTGCTGCAATCCATCCTCTATTTCTTTCTCTTCGGCCTGCTGTTCGTGATTTGGGGGGTGTCTTTTGCCCTCAACTTCTACACCCTGCGCGAGATCGAACGGGCAGATAGTTTGCTGGAAGACATCGAGGCGTTTAACACCAAGCGGAAGCTACGGGGGATGGAGGTGGAGTAGTTGGGCGGAAGTTGGGTTTGGGTATTGGGAACTGGGGTGATAAGAATGTTGGTAAAGTTGCCACCAAACTCGACAGGCGAACTTTTTCGCCACGTAAAGAATTCGTAGTTCCTAGGGTGCAAGATATTCATGTGGAACTAAACATGTACCTAGTTCTATGAGCGAAAAAGAATTCGACTGGCGAGTTTGGATAGGATTCAGGCTGCCGCTGTTGCGCCTTACCGGCTAACAACCGTAACAACATCCCGCGACCTTGCGGCCCGTTCGCGCGCAATCTGTACGGTATCGCCTAGGGCGGTGATGTGGCCCATTTTGCGAAACGGTCGGGTTTCGGCTTTGCCGTATAGGTGGGGATAGACTTCGGGGATGGCGAGGAGGTTGGCCCAACCATCATAGACCGCAGGGCCGGTATGCCCTTCGGCGCCGAGGAGGTTGACCATCGCTCCGGGGCGGAGGAGATCGGTAGGGCCGAGGGGTAGGTCCATGATGGCGCGCAGGTGTTGGTCGTACTGGCTGGTCATGCAGGCCTCGATGGTGTGGTGGCCGCTGTTGTGGGGGCGGGGGGCTACTTCGTTGACGAGGATTTCTCCGGTTGGGGTCAGGAAAAGCTCGACGGCTAGTAGGCCAACGATGCCCATTTTTTCGGCTACCTCCATGGCTAGTTTTGCGGCGCGGGTATCGGTATCGGAGTCGATGGCGGCGGGGCAGATTAGGAACTCGACGAGGTTGGCGGTGGGGTGAAACTCCATCTCTACCGTTGGGAAGACGGAGATGGCGCCAGAGGGTGTTCGGGTAACGATGACGGCAAGTTCTTTGGCGATGTCTACCAAGGACTCAATGACGCAGGGACAGTCGAGCAATTTCGTAGCGATGTCTTGTTCGTTGCGGATTACGGCAACGCCCTGGCCATCGTAGCCACCCGTGCGGGCTTTTTGGACGAAGGGCAGCGTTATTGTTCCAGAGGAGATGGCTTCTCGGACGTCTGCGGCGTTGGGGTAGAGGCTAAAATCTGAGGTGGCGATGCCTTCTTCGGCGTAGAATTGTTTTTGTAGGCCCTTGTCTTTGATCAGGTCAATTTTGTCTGGTTGGGGGTAGACCTTGATGCCTTCGGCTACGAGCTGGTGAAGGGCGCTGGTATCGATGTGTTCGATCTCGATGGTGACGATGTCCATCTTGCGGCCAAACTCAAGTACGTCCTCCTTTCGGCTGAAGTCTCCGGAGTGGAATACGGTTGCGTAGTTGGCTGCGGGGAAGCTGTGGTTGCGGTCTAGGACGTGGATGGGGAGGTGCCAGTCTGCGCCTGCTTGGCAGAGCATTTTGCCTAGTTGGCCGCCGCCTAGGATGCCTATTCTGGGGGAGGAGTTATTTGCCATGGGGGCGAAGGTAGAGTCAAAGAGTCAGATAGTCAAGTAGTCAGATAGTATGTGAGAAAGAGGGGAGGCCGAAAGAGGAGGAGAGGGCTTTCAGGTTCCTTGGGCAGCGTCTTTAGGAAAGCTTGCTTAGCACCTGCGTGCGCGCCGGTAAATTTTTCTGTTTCGCAACTTATACTGCCTGCCGCTTCATTACCATCGCGTCTTATTAACAAAACAATACCCGATCGGGGCTCTGCGGATGAAGCCTTGGCTTACCCCAACGATTTCAATTCCACGATTCCTGCCGAACTCGGTTTGCCAGATATTGGGGAGAATGTTGTAGAAGGAACGGTTATTCGTCCGGTAGAGACGAAGTTCATCTACAGCGGTAGCCGCATCATCTTGAAGAACAAGAACGCAAAGTGGGCCGAGAAGAAGCAGCGCAAGGCTTCCGACAAGCCCGACGAGTTGCTATCCCCTGAACTACAAGCCCTGACCGATACTGCCTTAACGTACGTCACCGAAAACCGCTTAGAAAACGTACTGAGCAAGATTGGTTCGGTTACCATCAAGGACTTCGGGCGTGTGCTTGGGTTGTTCAACAAGGACATCTACGACGATTTCCAGAAGGAAAACGCTGAACAGCTCACGGATGTAGAAAAGGCAGACTTGAAGCGGATCAATAAGAGGTTTGGTCGGGTGGCTGCAGGTTTGGTTCGGGTTCGTTTGTTGCAATAACCTGAGGAGCTTTTGCGCTACAGGACAACGCTTAGGAACAGTACGGGTAACTCTATTGAGTTGCCCGTGCTTTTGGGTTAACAAGCGCCTCCCCTTCTATTTTTAAGCTGTAACCGGAGGCTTCCACTAGGAAGCGGATGGTTTCGAGCAGGCCGTTGCCTTCTAGGCGGGCCGCTTCGGTTAGTTTGCTTTTGAGGGCTTCGTTGTGGAGGCGTTCTTTGGCTTCTTTGTTGAGGGCGCTGTAGTCTTCGGCGGTGAAGCTGTTGAACCAGCTTTCTTCGAGGTTGCGGTAGATCAGCTCGTGGTCGATGGCTAGGATTTCGGGGTTGGGGAGGTTGGAGATTTGGACGGTGCGGGTGGCATCGTCGACTTTGACGTCGAGCTGTTCGAGGTTGTAGCCTACGAGGACTTTGCCTCGGACTTCTACCGTAGCCGTTTTGTCAAAGCGTAAGCGGGCCGGAAGCGGCAGGTACAGGGTTACGTTACGGGTTTTGGTAGAGTTGTAGAGTTCGCTCACGTCTCCTTCTACGGTTACAAGCTTAGTGACTTTCCGGATTTGCTCCAAGAGGACGGTCGCCTCGGTGCGCGTCTCGTTGGCGGATGCGTTGGAGAAGCCCCAGAAGACGGCTAGCCCTAGTAGGAAGGC
>CALEDI010000012.1 GCA_937949535.1 uncultured Lewinella sp.
TGGGCTTACCTGAATGAACGTAGCGAAGCGGAGTTTATTCAGGTAAGCCCATGCGATCCTTTGAGCGTCTGGCCAGTAATACCAACATTTTTATCACATCCTACATCCGAGGTGTGAAACGGCGTTCGTTTTCAGCCTAAATCTTTAAGCCAGCAGAGACGCCCCCGTAACTTTTCTCCCAGTTTCCTCGTTATTAAAAGAAAAACAATCCATGCTAACCGCTGCCCAACGCCCGCTGGCTATGCTGATCCGCTACGCCGTCCATTTTGTGGACCCGGAGGCGGAGGTATACATCAGGCGTTCGGTGGTTCAGGATACAGCGGATTGGGAGATCGCCGTAGTCCCTAAAAGGACAAGTTCTATCACTTACTGGAGGGAAATAATCGATGCGCTTTACGAAGTAGAACTCGCTACGGAGCAAATTTTGCTCGCTCGGGTGCTTGATGCCTCTCAAGTTGGGCATAAATTTCATTGGGTTGAGCACTTATAGTCTACGGAATATACATAAGTTGACATGGCCACAAAACCCCACCCCCAACCCCTACCCCATCGGGGAGGGGAGCAAAACCGCTGCGGCTACCGCCTTCGCTAAATCGTTGGCAACTGCTATTTTTATCATTTAGAGACGAACTTGGGTAGTTACGACCAGCTTTGCCTCAAAAACGCATTGCGTTTTCACAATCTCCCTCCCCCACGGGGAGGGCCGGGGTGGGGTTTCGGCACTCAACGAACCTTCGTAAACTTATGTATATTCCGTAGACTTATAGTGCCATTGTTGTTGATGAGGTAGTCGCGCTGCAAGCGCTCGCCCTTTTGCCCGATTCGCGAATCTGCTACAAGTCCCTTAGCCGCTCCCGCACCCACCCTAAATTATTTTCAAATTCTTTGTAGTCAGGGAAATCACTATTTAATTCAGACCAGAGTTTTTCCGCGTCTTGGTAATATCCTTTTTGTTGAGCTACATCGTCTACAACGCTGGCCAAATTAGTGTAGGAAATCGCCAGCCCGTTTTTGAAGCCCACCTGGGCGGGGTGAGCGGCGTGAAGCTCCTTAAACAGCGTCGTTTCGATTTCAAAGTATTCGAGTGCCTTGCTCAGGTTGCCCAGCGCGCTATGCGTTTTGCCGAGCTTTTCGTAGCTGATGGCCAGCCCGTTTTTCAAATCAGGGTCTTCCTCGTTTTTTGTTAGGAGTTCTTGGGATAGGGATGCCATCTGCTCCACCCATTCCATATTGGCGCGCAAGTCTCCGCTGGAATTGTGGAAAATCGCAAGCTGCTGATAGAAGAATAAATTGGCCTCTTCGCGGGGGAGGAAAGGGGCTATCGCCTCGCCGTACATAACGTAGGGCCGAGCGGCAGCAATACCAATTTTGATGTAGCCTTGGTCAGTTGCTAAGTGGTCTTCAATATTGGATCGCAATAAAGGCAAAACTTCCCGCCATTCCGAATTCTTAGCCCGCACCACCTCCTGCACCACCTGACTACACCGAAAACTCCCCTCCGTCGCCTCAAACTCCAACCAGCCACGCTGGGCAAGACTCAGCAGAGGCTCTTCTAAATTGGTCAGATCTCCGAGTAAAACCTCAAGGTGTTCAGTAGGGATCTTATCGGGGGGCAAGGCCGCGAAAACGGATAGAAGTACCAATTCTATTTCATTTAGTTCTTCCAGCTCATACATCACCCCAATGATCTCCGCCGGTTTGGCTCGGCGCAGTTTACCGTAGCTGGTTTCTACGTCGCGGTTTTCTGCCAGTTGTAGTAGGCCTTTCTTCTGAAGGTCCGCCAATAGGTCAGCAAGGGTGTAGCGTTCACGTAGGGTATTGACCCGTTGTAAGTTTTTAGACAGGATTTCTAGCACTAGCGTATTGCCTCCTACTGCGTGGTATATCTCTGGAAAGAGCGTGGCTTCGTCCTGCGTTAGCGGCCGGTAGTGGGTGGCGAAGAGGTTCTGGGCCGTGTCCGTATCGAGTGGGTTTACAGCGACAAGTCGGGCACGGCTATATTTACTTAAGCGAGAGGTAAGCAGCAGGTGAAAATTATCGCAGCGATATAGTGTGTCGTAGTTCGCATCAAGGTCCGTAAGGTTGTTGGCGTTGTCGATAACGAGGAGGCAGTACTCGTTCAGGTTGGCTAGGCGCGTCATTAGCCGATGCAGGCGTTGGTTGGTATCTTCGGTAGGCCCAAATTCCAGTTTCAAGCCAATAGCTAGGGTCAGTAACGCACCAGCGATGCTTGTATCGCCCAGCATCCAAGCGGCGTGGGCGTACTCCTTGTGGTAGCGGTGAAAGTAGGTGGCGGCCAAGGAGGTTTTACCAATACCGCCCTCCCCATTTACCAATAGGAGAAAATGATCTGTGCCGGGGGTGAAAAGTTGTTCGTGTAAGTCTTTCAGTTGGCCTTTGCGGCCTACAAATATTTCGGGGCGTTGGGGTCTAGGAGTCAGGAAGTGCGGTATAGCTTCCCCGTGGTAATGAACATCACCAAAATGGACCTTCTCCGCAGTAATATTGCTGTTGATGGCCGAGTTGGTTACGTTGCCCGTAATGGTTATTGCGGCCGCTATCTCCCGCGCCACCTGCTTGTCTGTTTCTTCCCATGTTTTCATCTGCGCTAGCAGCAGGCCGATGCTCTTACGAATCTGGTTTTCCGTACGGGTTTTGTCTTCTGGGCTGATGGTGCCGTCTATGATTTCACCTACCAAGGAAGCGTAGCGGCCCTCCTGCTGGATGATGCTCATGAGGTGCTCGCTCTGGGCGAATACTTCGCGCAGTTCGGGGAGTAGTTTCTCGAACCGGTTTTGGCTGAGGAGATTTTGCCAATGGGTGTATTTGTCTTGGGTAGGCATGGAGGGTAAGATACGACGTGTTTGTTTAAGGGATGCTTAAGCAAGATGTGGCCCTGCGGTGCGTTTGACCTGTCCGGACGCCCGCAGATTCCTTGCCCTTATTCGCTGCTTCGCTGCTCGGGGCAAGGGACGCTACGGGGCCCTTCTACGAGGGCGATAAGGACCCCGTAGCGTCCAGTGAATCCTGAAGCGAAGCGCAAGGATTTACTAGACCTGCGGGCGTCCGGTTGGTGATTTATGGTGACATCAAACTGTACTAGTAAGCCCCCTTGCCCTTACGCGCTGCTTCGCAGCAGGTTCAGCCTGAAGGCTGACGAACCTACTCGGCCTGAAGGCCGGGCAACAACTCACCCATACAACTCCCCCCGCATCCCCACCAGCATAGCCGCCACCGATTCCTTATCCACGGCCGCAGGCAGGCTGCTGGCTGCCGCGTATTCCTCTAGCGTGGCCAGCCGGGTTTCCGCCATGTCCAGCACGGTATCTAGGGGGAATTCTCCGGCTTTTACGCGCAAGAGGAAGTCGCGGTCGGGGCGGCGGACGTTGAGCTGGCCGTCGCGGAAAATCTCGGTTGCCATGTCTAGCAGGCGGATGGTGTGCATCATGTTTTTGGCGTCGTAGCCTTGTCCGTGGTTCAGGGTAGATTGGTAGCGGGCGTCGTTGCGGTCGGCTACCCACTGCCAATATTCGCGGTGCTTGCGGCAGTAGACCGAGTAGCCGTCGTGGTTAAACGACAGGTAGGCGAGGCAGTTTTGGCCCTTCGGCACGCTGCTCAGGCGCACATCGTTGGCGGCGGAGCCGCTGCTGATGCCTTGGGCCCAAGTGCCGGTCGGGTCGTGGTAAATGGCGTAGATACCCCGTGTATGGTCGATGTTTACGAGGGCGAGGTCGCGGGATACAAGGCCTGTTTTCGAGCGCCAGTCTTGGAGCAAGGTGCTCTTCCCTCCGACGAGGACATAGCAGAAATCCTCTACCGTCTTCCGCTCCTTCGGCATGGGGTTGTGGACTTTCTTGTTCAGCCCGCGCGCCTTCCGAATTTGCGTCGTGGCGTAGCCCGCGAAGGTGTTTTTGCAAGCCTTGGTCAGGAAGTCCTCGATGCGGAGGTGGTCCATGATCGGATGGCGGTAAAGGACGGATTCGGTTGGCGTAGCGAGCAGCTCTAGGGCGGTGGGGTTGGCCTTGGTGAGTAGCTCCACGAAGCGGCCGAGCTCGTAGTAGACGCGGTCGTTGGTGGCGTCGGCGATTTGTTCGCGGGCGTTGCCCGCGTAGAAGTCGGTCTTGCTGGCGAAGAAGACGCCCCGGAAGTCTTCGTCCGAGGTTTCGGTGGCGAGGCCGTAGGCGTGGGAGCCGGATTGGGCGTTTAGGAGGAGGTTCATGCGTTTGTGGGGTTCTCGGACTACGTCCGAGGTCATCCGAGGGGGATGTCGCTACGCGACTGGGGGTGACCGATCAGTTCTCGGAAAAGGGCATCGGCGCCGGAGCGATTCGTGATGAAGGTGGAGGTAAGCATACGAATGCAATGTAGAGAGACCGCTAGAAAGTTCCGTTCTCTTCGCCAAATTGCGAGCGTTACAACTCCTGCCACCTTGTGCAGCGTCCTTTATTACCTTCGGAGCCCTTGCCTTTTAAACCTCTCTTTGCATCCTGCGGCCGCGCCCCAAAACTACCTAGGATCAACAAACACCCGCACGCCAACCTCCAAGGTAGCTTGCCACGGGAACAGTTTGATGGTGTTTGGCCGGGCAAAGTCGTTGAGGTGACGCTGCCCAACCACCATGGCGTAAAGCCCAACGCGCTCGTTGAAGTTGTAGTTGGTGCCCGCGCCAAAGCGGCCAATCAGCGCAACAGGCCGGTAGTTGTTGTCGGCCCACGAAGTTCGGCTTTCGGTGGTTTGGCCAGCAAGATCGGTCTCTCTGTGTACGCTAGTGGTAGTACCGTATTTGCCAACCGCGAAGCCGCCTTCCACGAAGGGCTGCCAGTTGCTCCACGTTTTAAATTGGTACCGGAGCGCAAGCATACCCTCTACGTAAAGGTGGTAGTCCTGAAACTGTAGGCTGACCGGCAAGTCCTCTGGGGGGGTAATTTCGGGGTCAAAACCACCATTGCCGTTGTGCTGGGTCCCCCAACGCAGGTTAGAGGAAGTAAGCTGGCTGCCATACTCCGAGAATTGGGCACTCGTGCGCAAATAAGTCCGCTCCCCAATACGAAAGCTGGCCCCAAAACCGAAGCGGTTCACGAATACGGGGTCGTCTTGCAAGGCAAATTCTCCGACCCGCTGCACATTAGACAGGCCCGCCGCCCCAAACACCTCAAAAGACCCATAGCACTGCGCAGCAAGGAAAGCGGGTAAGAATAAAAAGCAGCCAATTAGGTATTTCATCGTTCATGGATTTAGTAGAGGGACCGGAAAATACACCATTATCGTGTGCGGCCGTAAAGTTTTAACGTTTCGTCGCCACTTCCGCTGCTTTAGTGTGTTAGAGCACACATGACGATGCTCCAACTTATCCGCACCCACCCGCGCTACCTGACCTATGGTTTTCTACATTTCTTTTTTAGCTCCGTAGGGCAGACGTTTTTCATCAGCCTTTTCGTGGTCAGCGTAACGGCGCGGATGGGCTGGCAAGAAGGCACCTTTGCGGCGCTCTACTCCGGCGCGACCCTGGTGGCGGCGTTCTCTTTGCCGTACATCGGCACACTGGTAGATCGGCTACGGATTCGGTATGTGAGCACGACCGTTGCGGCGCTGCTGGTATTGGCGTGTTTGGCCATTGCGTATACGGCCAATGTTTACCTCTTCGTGGTGGCCTTGTTTTTCGTTCGGTTGGGCGGGCAGGGGGTGATGACGCTGATTGGGTCTACCGTGACGGGGCGGTACTTCAACGAAGGGCGGGGCAAGGCGCTTTCCGCCGTCATTCTGGGTATTTCGTTGGCGGAGGTCACGATCCCCTCGTTGGCGGTTTACGTGATGGGGCAGTACGGCTACGGGCCGGTGTGGACGGGGATGGCGGCGTTGCTGTTGGTGGTTTTCATCCCTGCCGTGTGGCTACTGGTTGGTCGTTACGACAATTTTCAGCGGGGAGACACCGTAGCGGAAGAGCAAGCCCAAACGGACCCCAGTCAAGCTGGCCTTGCGTCTTGGACGCGGGGCGAGGTACTGCGAGATCGCCGCTTCCAACTACTGATGCCGGTCTTCGTTTTTCTACCCTTTGTGTTCACCGGCTTGGTCTTCAACCAGTCGGTCATTGCGGAGCTGCGCGGCTATTCGGCGGAGTTGATGGCGATTGGGCTGAGTACCTACGGCGCGTCTCGCGTCGTCTTTTTGTTGGGGGCCGGAGGATTGTCGGACAAGTACGGCCCTGCCAACCTATTGCCGCTGGCCTACGGTCCGTTGCTGGTGGGGTTGGTGTGTTTGCTGCTCATCAAAGGCACTTGGGCGGTACCGATTTTCTTCGCGCTGGGCGGCATGACGGCGGGGGTGGAGTCGGTCTTGATGCCGGCTTTGTGGGCCGAGCGTTACGGGCCGCGCTTTCTGGGCAGCATCAAGAGTACGGTTCGCTTGCTGGTGGTGCTGGCCTCGGCGGCGGCGCCGATCGTGTTCAGCTATGGCTTCAGGCTGGGGCTGGAGACTTGGTTGGGCGTGCTGGTGGTTTATGGTGTGCTTTGCCTTGTCTTGCTTTGGCTTGAGCGGAGGGTGGATTAGGGATGCCGCGAGAATAATTCAGTGTTCTGCGGCCACCTCCACCAGTTCAGCAGTCATCATCGCTGTTGCGCCCCAAATTTCTTCTCCGCCGACGAACCAGTAGGGCGTGTCTGGCAGGGTCATCCCGTTCACCAATTTGCGCGGCCCGCTGCGCTGCGCGGCGGGGGCGAAGAAGTCGGCAAAAGGCAACTCAAGTATCCGCGCAACTTCGCTTTCTTGCAGTACAAAGGTTGGGCGTTCGGCCATCCACCCTACGAAGGGGTCCACCATGAAGTTGCTTATCGGGATGTACAGAGGGCTTAACCGGCCAATGATTTCTACGGATGATTCTGGTATGCCAACTTCTTCCTCCAGTTCGCGCAGGGCGGTATGGGCAGCGTTTTGGTCTTCGGGGTCAACGGAGCCGCCGGGGAAGGATATTTGCCCTGCGTGGCGGTCGCTTTTGGGGCTAGTCCGTTGAATATAGAGCAAGTGCAACTCACCTCCGACAGGATAGAGCAGGGCCAGAACGGAAGCCTGTCGCGCGGTTTTGAGGGGAGTAATGGGTGTGCCACGCATGGCAGGAGCCATGCGTTTCTGTGCGGCAAAACCGGGCAACTTTTCTGTGCTTAGTTTTTCCCGTAGGCGGCGCAGTAGTTGTTGGTCTTTGGGGGTCAAGCGTTGCTTTCTTTCAGGTAGTTGTCGAGTGCCATTTCCATGCTCGGCACCTTTGGCGGCAGGGGAGAAATATCTACCACCAAGCCGTGTTCTTCGCAGGCTTTGGTTGTTTTTCGGCCCGCGACCGCTAAGCGGGTCGCTTTCTGCTCAAAGGTGGGGAAGTTTTCGTAGAGCGAATTTATCCCTAGTGGCGAGTAGAAGATGAGGACGTCGTAGAAGACGTTTTCGAGGTCGCTCAGGTCCGCAGAAACGGTTTGGTACATGATGGCTGGCGTCCAATCAAACTTATTCTCATCGAGGTAAGCGGATACGAACTCCGAGCCGAGGTTGCCGGTAGGGAGCAAAAACTTTTCCTTGCTGCGGTGCTTCTTGAGGGTAGGCGCCAAGTCTTGGATGGTCCGTTGGCCGAAGAACACCTTGCGTTTGCGGTAGATGATGAACTTCTGCAAGTAGTTGGCAATCGCCTCCGTCATGCAGTAGTACTTCGTGTCTTGGCTCATCTCGATGCGCATCGCTTTGCAGATGCGGAAAAAGTGCTCGATGGCGAGTTTGGAGGTGAAGATGATGGCGGAGAACTCATCGGGGCGGATGCGTTCTTTTCGGAAATCTTTCTCGGTCAGGCCTTTTACCTCAATGAACGGCCGCCAGTCTATTTGGAGGTCGTATTTTTTTTCCAGCCGTGCAAACGGGTTGCGTTCGGGCTCGCGTTGAGATACCAAAATGGTACGAACTGGTTTCAATGCCTTCGGTGCCATACTCATTGTTTTCGTCCTTGGATGTCGTCGCTTGGGGTTGGGTGTGTGTCCCTACGTCTGGGGCAGTAAGCCATCTACGTAATAGTAAATCAGCATTAGAGGTGCCAATTCGACGGCGCAAATATACAACAAAAAATGCACGGGCCTGCTGAAAAAGAAGCGATTAGCAATGAAAACACCTCGCAATAAGTGGAGGCAATAAACGCCTACCAATACGGCTCCCCCCGTATAAAGAAAGGTAGATCGCCAAGCTTCGGGTGCATAACTAATGAGAAGGTTAACGGGAGCAATAAGCACCCCACCAAGAATGGCAAAAACCATCAACGCAAATACATAGCGGCTCACTTCCTTACGCACGGGAAAAAGAAAAGAAAAGAGCACCAAGATCATATTTTTAACGCCTAAAACCGCCGCGACCACAAGGGCATAGGTAAGCCAACTCCCCCAGATTCCGTAGCTGAGGCCAATGTCGAAGTCCGTAGTGAGGAGGTAAATATAGAAGCCCGTTGCGAGGAAGAAAAAGATGTAACAAGCCCACAGCGCGCCCAGCTCTCCGCCAGATCGGCGGGTGTAGAGCTGGTTCATGATACCGTCGTTTATGGTTGCCCTCAGGCACTGCCGCAGTAAGCCACCAAAGAGGAGCCACAGGCCAGCTAAGACAATCATCAGGGATACGTGAATGATCAACAGCGTGCCTTTCCCTTTGTCGGGGTCGGCGGTTTGGATGACAAGAGGGCCGTTTTGCTGGTCCTTCCGCAGTCCGTTTTCAGGCGCGAGCGCAGGTGCATTGGAGGTTAAAAGCGCAGTGCCTGTTGGCCGCAGATCAAACGGATTATCACTTACCCTCCCTTCAGGCAAAGCGTCTTGCTCGGTAACCGAACTTTGCACCGGCAGCCGTGCCGTCAACTCAAAGGGGTTCCTTTCCCCCTGGGCAAAAGGAGACGCCGTAAGGAACAACAAGCACAGCAAACAAATGAGGTAGCGCAAAAGAAAGGTAAATGGATTCCGAAGGTGAAGGTACAATCTTTGGAATGAGTGGAGAAATTGTGCCGTCTCAAGTCAACGCAAAAAAAAAGCCTGATCGCGAAGCGATCAGGCACAAACAATCATAATCTCATGAAAAAAAAGACGACCTAAAAATTCTTAATGTGGTGTATTAACCACTTTATCTTTATAACAACCTAACGATTATTTGGGTTAGGCTATTTTGTTATTGAAACGTTATTTGTCCGCTCCCGACGATAAATTCATTGGTATGAACCTCGTAGAAGTAGTTGCCAGCGGCAAGCTTAGGACGAAAGAACTCGAACTCTTCACCTCTGAACGTTTCCCGGAAGACTGTGCGCCCGGCAGCGTCGAAAAGGCGGAAGTTGAATTCCGTATTGAGCGCTTTCCAGCCCGTGATCTGTACCGTTGTACGATCACTCGTTGGGTTGGGGCTCGTTTTTATGTTAACACCTGTGGCTCTTGGTAGGTTGCGATCAAGCGAAGTAAGCAAACAACCAGCCTCATCGTAGAGGTTGTTGCAGCCAACCACATGTCTTACCTCTTCGGAGAACATTGGCGATGCGTAGTCGAAATAAACGGCAGCACGATTTCTGATAACGGAACCCGTTGTAGTATTCGGTTCTTGGGATAGTCGGTATGAGACATAGCCCCGTTGGGTACCCGCACCAGCTTCCCCCGTGCCGCCGCCTGAAAAAATTCGGATTGAATCAAACGTGATCTTCAGGATTCCGCCCTGGTAAAGGACAAAATCATAGGGATGACTCGCAGCACCCATTTCCAAGCTGTTGAAATCCAACTGTTCGGGGAGGGTGTCACGGATGACCACGCGTTCGTAGGAGTCGTTGCCCGGCAGCGCGAAGAATACCGTATATTCAATGTCTGTTTTTGGGATAATGATAGAGTCTTGATAGCCTCGGGGATAAGCCATCAATTGTAAAGCTGCGCCTTCATCCAGTGCAACGACTTCCTGTGTTAAAATGTCAATATTAAGGTTCCCGTCGTTATCGGGAAACTGCGCGACGTAACCGGTCGTAAAACCAGTGTTGTCGTTGTTAGTAGTTTGGCATCCTTCGGCTACCGCCGTAGGGAATAAACTGCCGGGGTGGCCTTCAGACTGCTCAGCGATGAGGCGGTAAGTACCAACTTCTTCCCCTGCGGGAATGTCGATACCGACTACTTCAGAACTCATACTTTCCAGCATGAAGTTGCCTTGGGTACGAAGAAGAATGTCTTCAACAACAACATAGCTATTGGTCTGTGTCATTGGGTTATCACCGATGTTGGTGATCGTGAAGGACAAGCCTTCTACCCGGTCACAGCGGCTGGTTACCACAATGCTAGAGCCATCCCAGTCGTCGCTCGCTGGCGCACATTCGATCTGGGGAAAGATCGTCGCCTGTGAGCTGATCGCTTGGCCAGCAACGATGTTGTTGCAAGCTACGCGGACCGTGATGTCGATGGTTCCTTCCGTTGAAGGAGCCAAGTCGCCGATGTTGAACACCAGCGTGTTTTCGTTTTGCTCTACCGGCGCGAGGTCGGAAGAGAGGTAGGTGAGGTTGGCATCCAGTGCCAATTCAACGCTGGCGTCGTTTGCGGTATCCGTTCCGGAGTTGCCGTAATGGACCGTGATGCGTTGGGTGTCGCACTGGATCGCCGGAGTTGCGCTTGCCGTAACTTCCAGTAAAGGACAGTCGATGGCAGGTTGCAAGGCGAAGTTGTGGAAGCTCGAATCGTAAGGAACCGTGAGGTCAACCGTTAGTTGGTCGGGATCACAAATGTTCCAGCGGTCGTTCTTCTGCAAGAGGCTCACTTGGTAGACACCAGCATCGACGCGCAACTCGTAGTTTCCGACCGAGTCGGTACTTCCGAAGAAGGTTGCCGTTGTGCTTTCTGCCTTCACCAACCATCCGCTCAGCCCGAGGTCGCCTTCCGTGAAGGGACCGCAGTCGTTTGCGGCGGGGTAGTAAACCTTGCCCTGTAGGTAGTTGGTTTGTAGTGCGCCGAGGTCGTCCGTTTTATAGAGAACCATCTCGTTGCCAAGTACACCGTCGAAACGAGCACTGAAACCAGCCAGAGCGTAGCCACCGTCTAAAGTCTGTGCGAGGTCTTCGCCTACATCGAGCGTTTCCTCGTCTCCGAGGCGGCGCTGCCATAAGACCAGACCGTCATCTGACCGGACTTTCACCATTAGTACGTCAAGGTTGGATGGGGTCGGTACGGTTTGGCCGACGGCGACGAGGCTTTCGCCGTTGTCGTCTTCGATTACGCTGTACAGAATATCATCCAGTGGTCCTGCGTCAATTTCGTGGTACCACAGCGTATCTCCGTTGAGATCCGCTTTTGCAATTAATGCTTTATTCGTGTTGTCCGCAGAACCGACAAAAACCAAGTGGTTGTCGTTGGTGCGGATGATGCTTTCGAGTTGTTCGTTGCCCTCCGTAGTGCCGTAGGTCTTGGTCCATTGTACCGAACCGTCGGCGTTGAGGCCATGCAGTACGATGTCTTTGGCGGCAGTGTTGCTTGCCTGGGCCGTTCCTGCTACGATGAGCGTTCCGTCTGGGTTAGCAATTGTGCCGAAGCCTTCACTCGTGAAGTCTTCGTTGATAACGGTACGAAAGAGTTGCTCTCCGTCGGCGTCTACCTTAGTAATAAGGATATCGCGGCGGCTACTGCCTGCTTGCTTGCGGTAACCGGTGATCAGGAACTCTTCGTTGGGAAGGGAAATGATCTCGCGGCCACGCTCGTCGTTGATGGCGTCGCCGTAGGAGCGGCTGAATACGATCTGGCCCAGCTCGTCGAGCTTAACCAAGTAGGTTTGCTCCGCACTAGTAGTAGTTTCCTGCCGGAAACCGAGTACTAAGTAACTGTCATCGTTGGTAGCCAGTACGTCTTCGGCTTGCTCAATGAAGCCTTCGTCGTGCTGGCGTGTCCAGATTGTTGTACCGTCTACGTCGGTACGAACTACGAAAATGTCAAAGTCGTTATCGTCGCCCGTGATTCCTCTAGTACTGCCAACCTCGATGTAACCGTGGTCTTTAGTTTGGAGGATGGCCTGACCGAAGTCATCTTTAGGGCCGCCGATCTTTTTTTCAAACCCTTGGGCTGTTGCCGTGAAAGAGAGGCAAAGCATAGCCAGCATCAGGGTCATACGTTGACACTGACGACCGAAGGCCAATACCGTAAGTCGCTTTTTCATTGGTCGTGTTTGAAGGTCGCTATCCGTTGATTGCAATGCAAATATGAGGGCAGATTCAGTCCAGCCAAAAAACACAATCCCTACTTTGTTGAAAAAAATAGCTAATTTTGAACTAATCATACTGGCTTTTTTATGAGCAAAACCCTTGTTTTTACTTGCTTTTAAGCACTTTCGCCTTCAAATAACAATGTTGAAAAAAATGGAAGCTACCGTTGAAAAAAATCCACTCATTTCTTTGTACAAAGCACTTGACAAGTCGGAAACCCGACGTTTGGGGAAATGGCTAGACAGCCCCGCACACAACCAACGGGAGGACGTTAGGGCACTGCATGCTTACCTAACGGGAGGCAAAGACCGCCTGCTTAAAACGTCTTCGCTAAGCAAAATGCGCATCTGGCAGCGTATTTTTCTTAAAACACCTTTTGATGATGCGCGTTTGAGGCAGACTTTTCATTGGGCACTGAAAGCAGCGGAAGCCTTTATTGCTTACGAGCAATGGTCTAGTAATGAAATTGAGGCCGAACTAGCCCTAACAACAGGACTGCGCCGCAGAGGTCTTTCCTCTAACACCCTTCGTAGCATAAAAAAAGCTCGTCAACTACAAGAACACTCCGAAGTTCGGAATGAGACGTTCTATCGCCGCCAGTACGTTCTTGGGTTGGAGTATGACGAATACCGCGTCTACCACAAACTAATGGAGAAGCCCAACTTTCAGGAAATTGCCAATGCGCTTGATGTCGCTTACCTGATTGAGAAGTTTAAGGTGAGTTGCAACATGCTGTTTCACTCGCGGGTCTACAAAACATCTTATGACATCCGTTTTCTTACCGAAATTATCTCCTTTGTTAATAAGTTAGACCTTATGGACTACCCCGTTCTAGCGGTTTACTATTATGTCTACCTCGGATTTACCGAAGACGACGAGCAGGGAAACAATATTCTTCTCCTCCGAGACACCATCAATGCTCACGGTGACTTACTCAACCCCCATGACTTACGGTATGTCTTTTTAATGGCTATCAACCTTTGTATTTCAAACGCTAACCGTGGTCGGGAGAACTTTGTCCGAGAAGCCTTTGAATGGTATCGGTTAGGTATCACCCGTGATGTTATTGCCGAAAATGGACAGCTTACCCGCGCTACCTACCTCAATATCGTAACACATGCGATCAGACTGGAAGAGTATGAATGGGCTACTAGTTTCATCGATACACACACCACCCAACTAGAAGAAGACATCCGCGAAAACACCGAAAGCTTCGCCCGCGCCCGCCTCGCCTATGAGCAGAAGGACTACGATACTGGCATGCCGCTGTTGGCCCAAGTAGATTTCAAGCACCCCGTTTACAATATCATGGCGAAGACCTTACAGCTAAAAATCTACTATGAAATAGATGAGTACGATGCGATGGACAGCCAACTGGACAGCATGACTACCTACCTGCGCCGGAAAAATTTGTCTGACCTACACAAAGACAACTTTGGCAATATCGTCCGCTTGGTCCGTAGAATGAGCCGCCTCGCGCCCGGAGACCGAAAGAAAAAGGCCGAGCTGAAAACGCAAATTGAAACGACTAGCCCGCTGACGGAGAAGAAGTGGTTGTTGGAGCAGTTGGAGAATAGGTAGGCATACATCTCCAAACTCGACAGGCGAACTTTTTTGTTGTAGTATTTGCGGTGTGCTTATCAAGAGATAACACTGATTCTGTCAACAACCTTCCTCCTTTGGAGCAAGGACAAAAAAGGATTCGACTGGCGAGTTGCGGCAACTCGCCAGTCGAATCCTTTTTCGCTTACTGGGCCAAGGAATAATTTGATCTATTGAACGTCCTTATATCCACTAACAAACCGTTTCATTACGGCGCGAAAAAGTTCGCCTGTCGAGTTTAGTAGCATCCTTACAACTCCTACATCCGCCCCAAAACCTCCTTCATCAGCTTAGCCGCCAGAAAGGCCGTCATCCCTTTATGGTCTCGATCGGGGTTGTACTCCACAATGTCGGCACCAACGATGTTGGCGTCTAGGTTTTGGATGAGGTTGATGACTTGCCGGGAGGTCAGTCCTCCGGGTTCGTGGTGGGAGACACCGGGGGCGAAGGCTGGGTCAAGGCCATCCAGGTCGAGGCTGAGGTACAGTGGGTTTTCAAACGGGCCTATAGTATTAAGGTCTAGGTTCCTCATTTCGTGGATTTCAACGCCGAAGCGTTCGGCCTGCTCAGCTTGGTGCGGGTTCAGGGTTCGGATGCCGACCTGCACGAGCCGCACGGCCAAGCCTTCCTCCATGATGCGGGCGAAGGGGCAGGCGTGGGAGAACTTATCCCCTTCGAAGTCGTCGTAGAGGTCTGCGTGGGCGTCGATCTGGAGGATGTCCAGTTTGGGGTAGTGCTTTGCGTGGGCCTTGATTACTTGGTAGGCGATGGAGTGGTCTCCGCCGAGGGTGAAGACTTTGCCGCCCGCCGCGAGGTGCTTTGCGGTGATGCCCTCGATGGAGAAGTAGTCTTTGATGTCGAAGTCTCCGGCATCAAGGATGCCTTCTTCGTCGGCGGAGGCACCGAGTTCGGAATAGAGGTTCATCGAACCGGAGTGCAGGGCTTCGCGGATGAGCTTAGGGGCTTGGGCGGGGCCGCGCTGGAAAGACGACTTTTCGTCCCAGTTGATGCCCTGGATGGTGATGTTCTTCATGGTAGGTAGGGGCTTAACTTCTAACCACAAGCTCCTCCCGATCAGGGCCAGTAGAGACCATGCTCACCCGCGTTCCAAGTTTTTCTTCTAGGAACTTTACATAGTCGATGCAGGCCGCAGGCAGTTTGCTTTCTTCCTTAACGCTGGTGAGGTTGGTATTCCAGCCGGGGACGCCGGTGTAGACGGGTTTGTAGTTCTCATGTACGAGATCGAAGGGCAAGGAGTGGCTTACGGTACCATCTACATTATAGGCATCGGCTACCTGAAGGGTCTCGAAGTTGTTGAGTACGTCTACCTTGGTGACGACCAGTTGGGTTACGCCGCTGAGCATGATGGTGTAGCGGAGTTGCACCAGGTCGATCCAACCACAGCGGCGGGGCCGGCCGGTGGTAGCGCCAAACTCGTGGCCTTCCTTGCGGAGAAATTCGCCGGTTTCGCCCAGCAACTCGGTAGGGAAGGGACCGCCGCCAACGCGGGTACAGTACGCCTTCGTGATGCCGATCACCTCACCGATATGCTGCGGTGCAATGCCTAAACCAGTACATACGCCAGCGGTAATGGTATTGGAACTGGTAACGAAGGGGTAGGTACCGAAGTCGATGTCTAGCATGGAGCCCTGCGCGCCTTCGGCTAGGATTTTTTCGCCGCGCTTCATCGCATCGTTGATCCAGTACTCTCCGTCTACGAACTCAAGCTGCTGGAGGCGTTCAACGGCTTTGAACCAAGCTTCCTCCTCGGCATCGAGGTCAAACTGGATGAAGGGGTAGAGGCCAACGAGTTGCTTGTGCTTTTCCTTCAGCTCTTCGTAGCGTTCTTTGAAGTCTGGGGCTTCGATGTTGCCAACGCGGAGGCCGTTGCGGCCGGTTTTGTCCATGTACGTTGGGCCGATACCTTTGAGGGTGGAGCCGATCTTGCGGTCGCCCTTGGCGTTTTCGCGAGCTGCGTCTAGCAGCCGGTGGCTGGGCAGGATGAGGTGGGCCTTGCGGGCTACGAAGAGGCGGCCGGCATAGTCGACGCCAGCGGCGTCGAGCTGGTCGAGTTCCTTACTCAGCGTGATGGGGTCAATGACTACTCCGTTGCCGATGATGTTCTTCAGCCCCGGGCGAAAAATGCCCGACGGCACCGTATGGAGCACGAACTTTTTACCATCGAAAATAAGGGTGTGCCCAGCGTTGGGGCCGCCCTGAAAACGGGCAATGATGTCGTATTGAGGGGCAAGAACGTCAACTATCTTTCCTTTGCCTTCGTCTCCCCACTGGAGACCTAAAAGTACGTCTACGGCCATTATGTATAGGCTTTATGCGGAAGTGTCGGAGTATTCCGGTGATCGTCCGCGAAAACGTACGCGAAGGTACGGCTTTATGGTAATGTAGTAGTGTAGTTTTGGAGTAATGTAGTTTTTTGTGTGGACAACAGTTTATAGGTTCTCCGACGGTTTAGCTAAGTCGTCAAAGGGCCAAAATCTTAGCGATCAGGGTTCAAGCGGCCGAATGTAACGGCGGGAGCCTGAATCCTGAACGCTGATTGCGGAGTCCTGCCTTACGACCGCTCAAAATCTTCGTCGCTTACCGTACCTTAGCCCCATGTCTGAAACCAACACGAAAAAACTCTTTCTCCTCGACGGCCACGCGCTGGTGTACCGCGCTCACTTTGCGTTCATCAACCGGCCAATGATTAACGGTAAAGGAATCAATACCTCGGCCATGTTCGGTTTCACACGGACGCTTTGGGACCTGATGAAAAAACAACAACCCAGCCACCTGGCCGTGGTGTTTGACCCCAAAGGAGGAACCTTCCGTAACGAAATCGCCCCAGACTATAAAGCCAATCGTGAGGAAACGCCAGACGACATTATTGTTGCCTTCCCCTACGTGCATCAAATCCTGCAAGGCTTCAACATCCCGATCATCATCATTGATAACTACGAGGCCGACGACGTGATCGGTACGCTGGCGAAGCAAGCGGCGCGCGAAGGTTTTGAAGTGTACATGGTAACCCCAGACAAAGACTACGGGCAACTCGTAGAAGAGAACATCTATATGTACAAACCCAGCCGGATGGGCAACGGCATCGACATTCTCGGCGTAGAAGAAATCAAGGCCAAGTGGGGCATCGAACGCCCCGAGCAGGTGATTGATATGCTGGGGCTGATAGGAGACAAGGTGGACAACATCCCCGGCGTGCCCGGCATAGGGCCGAAAACGGCCGAGAAGTTCATCAAGCAATTCGGGAGCATGGAAGTGCTGTTGGACAGCACAGACCAAATAAAAGGAAAAAACCAAGAGCGCCTCCGTGAATTTCGGGAGCAAGCCCTCCAGAGTAAGTTGTTGGCAACAATCGTTACGGACGTGCCGGGCGTTACCTTCCACGCCGAAGCCTACAAAATTGAAAACTTCGACCGGGAACACCTGACGGATATTTTCCGTGAGCTTGAGTTCCGCAGCATCGCCAAGGATATTCTGGGCGGAGGAGACGAACCCGAAAACCAAGTCGGTGCTCAGGGGAACCTCTTTGCTCCTTCAACCTCCCCCGCACCTGCGGCCGCGCCCAAAAAAGGCGCTCGCTACGTAAAACCCGCCGCCCACGCCCTAGCAGACCACCACATCGGCAACACCGAGCAGGACTATAAAAAAGTAGACACCCCTGAAGCCCGCGCAGCCTTGATCGCCGAGCTAAAGCAGCAGAAAACCTACGCCTTCGATACCGAAACAACGAGCGTAGACGCTACTTCCGCAGACTTGGTCGGCCTAAGTTTCAGTTGGAAGGAAGGCGAAGGCTACTACGTACCCGTACCCGCCGACCGCCCCGGAGCAGAAGCCATCGTAGCCGAGTTCGCCGAACTACTAGCCGACGAAAGCACCGAAAAAGTAGGCCAAAACATAAAATACGACCTCACCATGCTGGAGCGCTACGGCGCACCTGTGCGGGGGAAACTGCTGGACACAATGGTGATGCACTACCTACTGCACCCAGATAAACGCCACAAAATGGACCTCCTCAGCGAGGAGTACCTGAACTACAAACCCGTCGCTATCGAAACCCTGATCGGCAAGGGAAAGAAGCAACTAACGATGCGCGACGTGCCGGTGGACAAAGTTGTGGATTACGCCTGCGAGGATGCCGACATCACCTTACGGCTATATAAAGCCCTCTGGCCAGAACTGGAAGAAGAGGGGCTGGTGGAACTCTACGAAACCATCGAAGCACCACTCATTCCCGTCTTGAAAAACATAGAGCTGAACGGCGTAAAACTAAACGTGCCCTTCCTCGAAGACTACAGCAAGGTGCTCAGTGGCGAAATACAAGAGCTGCAAAACGCGATCTACGACGAAGCCGGTTCGCCCTTCAACATCGGTTCGCCGAAGCAGATCGGCGAAATTCTTTTCGGCCGTATGGAGTTGCCCTATAAAGGCAAGAAAACGGCAACAGGGCAGTTTAAAACCGACGAGGCTACGCTCTTGGAGTTGGCCGGTGAAGCCCCCATTGTGCAAAAGATCTTGCGCTACCGCAGCCTCACCAAGTTATTGAGCACCTACGTCAACGCGCTCCCACTACTGGTAAACGACGAAACGGGCCGCGTCCATTCCAGCTTCAACCAGACGGTAGCCGCTACGGGCCGTCTTTCTAGCTCGAACCCCAACCTACAGAACATCCCGATGCGGACGCCGCAGGGCGCAGAGATTCGTAAAGCCTTCGTCCCGACCGACGAAAACCACACCCTCATCGCTTCAGATTACAGCCAGATTGAGCTCCGGTTGGTCGCCGCGCTGAGCGGCGACGAAGGCATGGTAGACGCCTTCAAAAACGGCCGAGACATCCACACCGCAACCGCCGCCTTGGTATTCGATGTCCCCTTCGAAGAAGTGAGCAAGCACCAACGCAACCAGGCCAAGACGATCAACTTCGCCATCCTCTACGGCGCAGGCGCAACGCGCCTGATGCAACAGCTAGAAATAACCCGCAAGGAAGCCGCCGCCCTCATCAAGAACTACTACAAACGCTTTCCCGGCCTAAAGGCTTTCATGTCTTCCAGCGTAGAAACCGCCCGCGAGGAAGGCTACGCCATGACACTACTAGGCCGCAAGCGCGGCCTGCGAGACATCAACTCCAAAAGCGGCCTCACCCGCTCCATCGCGGAACGGATGGCGATGAACACCCCCATTCAGGGTACAGCAGCCGACATGATTAAAGTAGCCATGATCCGTATTGATAAAGCCCTGCGAGAAGGCAACTTCAAAACCCGGATGATCATGCAGGTACACGATGAACTGGTTTTTGATGCGCCTAAAGACGAAGTAGACCGCATCATCCCTATCGTAGAGCAACTGATGCGGGAGGCCATCCCCGACTTGTCGGTGCCGATTGTGGTAGAGACGGATAAGGGGGATAATTGGTTGGAGGCGCATTAAGCACCAACGATCGCATTGCGCGTTATGTGGGAATGGAGCGCTAAACAGCGGTAGGGGAAGTGCAAGTAAGGGCGGGGTTAGCAAAAATGAAAAGCCCCTCCAGAACCATAGACTGGGGGGCTACATCATAATCTCACGAAAAAAATATTTGCCCGAAGTTTGGATTGTATGTTGATACGACCTACCTTCGGAACATCTTTAGTGCTTTTTGTTTTGATCCCATGAATATATACAGCCGGTGCCCCCGTTGGGCCCGGCTTTTTTTGTGGGTGTTCTCAAAGCGTGCGAGTGTGTAGAAAAAGAGGGTCGTCGTCTTGACTCAATCATCAAGACGACGCCACTTATAAATCATAATCCCATGAACATAATTCTTGTCGATTTGAGGGTGCTTTCTCCCTCCGACAATGCAAATATGGCGCAGGATAGAGACGATAAAAAAAACACATTTGCTTATTTGTGAACAAGTTTTAACTAAACATCTACACTAATCAACTGACTAACAGATTTTTGTGATTATTTTTTGTGATTAATAACCGGCCTTATGCTTACTGGTTCTACCCTAAATCTGTAGGAAGAAGTTGATTTTCTTTGAAGGAAATCTTCTGAAATGTGAGGTTTGAGCGTCCGGCACCCCAACCTCACGTTTCTGAAATGACTTGTTTGCGCCCAATCTTCGTGCCAAACCCAGACCAGATTATCTTTAGCCATGGAATTATCTGAAGCACAACGAATAGTAGACAACTGGATCACGACCATTGGGGTCAAATACTACAGCGAACTCACCAATACAGCCATCTTGATGGAAGAAACCGGAGAAGTCGCCCGCCTGATGGCTCGGCTGTACGGCGAGCAATCTTTTAAAAACCCCAAAGACGCCGAAGGCGCGCAAGACAAGCTCGCGGATGAATTCGCGGATGTGCTCTTCGTGCTCATCTGCCTGGCCAACCAAACAGGTGTAGACCTCACGGATGCCCTCCGCAAGAACCTTGAAAAAAAGACCATCAGAGACGCGACCCGGCACCGAGACAACCCGAAGCTTAAAAGTTGAGGCCTTTAGGGCAGAGTGGATTACCTAAAGAAGCCCAGTTTACGGCTATACATCCGCCCGTTGACTTCGAGGCTAACAACGTACACCCCCGAAGACCAGCCTGCGCTACTGATTGCTACGCGCTGGGTTTGAGCGCCCGCAGGGCGGTTGCCCTGAAAAGGCGTGTTGAGTTTCTGGCCAGAAACATCGAAGAAATGAATGCCAACCCTAGCGTTGCTGGGCAGTTCGTAATCGATCACCACGTCGCCTCCGCTAAGGTAAGCGTTCATTTTTAGTTGCTCCGCGCGGTCTGGCGTGCGGGTACTGGTGGTGCCTTGGCAGTACAGACCGAGGTCATTCATTCGTTCAAAGCGTTGCCCCATTAGGCTGTCTACCAGATCAGGATCGATGCAGAGCCAGTTGCTCAGCACGGTAGCGTAGACGGAACGAAAATCAACTTGGTAGCCCAAGTTACCATTGTTTGCGTTCTGTAGGTCGGGTAGCCCTCCGGTGGTTCCGTTGCCGTTTAGGCCTTTGCCGAACAGCATGAGCGGGGCGGCGGCTCCGTGGTCTGTTCCGTTGGAGCCATTTTGGTAGACCCTCCGGCCGAATTCGCTGAACGTCATGCCCAGTACGCGCTCATCTATGCCGCCGTCGGCGAGGTCGTTGTAGAAAGCGGCGATGTTTTTGCTGAGGCTGTTCAGTAGGTTTGCGTGGCTGTCGGCTTGGTCGGCGTGGGTATCGAAGCCTCCAAGTTCAACCACGAAGAGGCGGGTGCCGAGTTGGCCGCGCAGCAAGCGGGCTACGAGCGCGAGTTGGTCTCCCAAACGGTCGTTTTCGTATTCGGCGGAGTTGACGCCTGCATCGAAAGCTTCGGAGAGGACGCCTGCGTAGCGGAAGGTTGTGTTGGCAACGGCGCGGATATAGCTGAGCTGTTCTCCGTAGGTGCAATCCGGAACGTCGTTTACATCGTAGAGCTGGCCGGTGCGCGCAATGTCGTAGAGCTGGGTCGGGTTCTCGGTCGAGATGGCGTAGTTGAAGTCATCTGCATTATTGAAAAGCAGGTTGCCAACCCCACCAATCTGGATGGCTGGAGGGGTTTCGGGGGGCGTGCTCAAGAAGTCTGGGTAGATATTGTTGAGGTAACGGCCGAGGACACCGCTGCCTACTATTTCGTCGGCGTCGGAGGTGGTCGCCCAAATGTCTGACGAGCGGAAATGGCTCAGGCTCTGGTCTGGGTAGCCTACGTTTTGCACAACGCGCATTTGCCCTTCGTTCCAGAAGTTAGATAAGGGCGCTAAACGCGGGTGCAAAGAAAGGGTTGAAGTAAGGTCTACCGTTTCAGACCGGGGGATGTAGATGTCGGGGCGCAGGCTCTGATAAGTCCCAAAGTCATGGACCGGTATAAAGGTGTTCAGCCCGTCGTTGCCGCCCTTGAGGCGGATGAGGACCAGCACCCGGTCTTCGTTGCCGTCGGCCAGCGCGGCCGTGAGGGGCGAAGACATCGCTAGGGAGTTGACGGGTAGTTTGTTGAGCAAGAAGCCCGAGGTGCCCAGTATACCGAGGTTGCGCAAGAAGTTGCGGCGGCTGTGGTCTTGGTCGTGGGCCAAGCCATCGGAGAGCTTAGCGCCCTTGCGGCTGGCGGAAGTGGTATTTTTTTGATGTCCCATGTTGGGCTATAAGTTTACGGCCGTGCCTAAGCATTCCGGGCCGGATGGAGCGAATTGGATTGGAGGGAGAAGGCAAGACAAGCACTTAGTTGAGTTGTGCTTCGGGCATCCGGGCGATGTGCCGCAGGAGCAGGGTGATTTGCCAAGAGGCCGTTCCCCAGTTGAGGTTCCATTCTCCGGTGTCGTAGTAGTTGGAGGGGATGTCCCATTTCAAAACGTCGGTAGCGGTTTCGTAAGCGGTTTCACTGACCAAGCCGCGCGGCACGAAGTAGTCTACGATGGTGCGCGCAATTACTTCCGGCGAGTTGCTGTCGTCGGTAAGGAGTTTAGCAAAGTTGGGGTAGGTTGCTTCGCTTTCGTTGTGCACCGCCCAAGAGAACCCGTCTATGAAATCCCAGCGCAGGGTAAGCCGGTTGGAGTCTATCCAAGCGCGATCGCCCTTCCAGCCGGCCACATCGGTAGGGTGGCCTACGTACTGCCCCATGTTGGCTACCGCCCAGAGGCCCCAGCCTTGGCGGTTCTCGAAGTCGCCAAAGTCGCCTTGGCGCAGGAAGGAAACCATCACTTCCATCGGGCTCTTAATGAGTACCCCAATGTTGGCGGGCTCAAAGAAATGCGCACTGCTGAAGAGTTCGCGCAGCACGGGTAAGATTTGGAAGTCGTTGGCCAAGAATGTCTGCGCCATCGCCTCTACCACCTCTTCATTGATCGCTTTATTGGTGTAGTAGGTATAGAGCTTGCCGCAGATGAAGCGGGCAATGAGTTCTCCGCGTTCTTCAAAGAGGACGTTGATCAGGGAGGCAAAGTCGAAGTTGCCGGTACGGCCAAAGACCGTTTTTTCGGTACCGTCAAATCCCCAATTGGCCCATTCTACGCCGCCGCAGTAAGTCGTCCAGCCGTTCATACCGGTGAGGGCTCGGCTTGCTTCAACGATGTCTTCTTGGGTGTAGCCGTTGTTTTCGCCGAGGGTGAAAAGCTCGAAAAGCTCACGGGCGTAGTTCTCGTTGGGGTTCTCGCGGGTATTCTCAAAACCGTTGAGGAAGAAGAGCATGGCGGGCGTCTGCGTCATCTCCTTCAAGAACGCTTTATAATCTCCGAAAGCGTACTGATCGATCAGTTTCAGGTACGCAAGCTGGTAGGTTGGGCAGCTGTGAGATTCGTAGATCGTGACGAGGTGGTTTTGCCAGAAAAGCGAAAGCTTTTCGCGTACGCCGTAGGCAATCGCATCGTCGATCCAGTTGTGGTAAAGGGAGATGAAGCTGTCGAAGATATCGACGTTGTTGGCCATGAAGTCGTCGTAATCCCAACCGGCCCAAGCTGGGTCGGGCCTGCTTTCTTGCGCTACTGCGGCGTCAAGAATGCGGCTCACGGTAGCGGCCGGCCCATCCATCAGGGCTTGCTGAATTTCGTCGGGTTTAGCGCCAAAGCCAGCGCGGCGATAAAGGTGTTGGACGCGGCCCACATCCCAAGGGTACTCCTCGGAGGGCACATAGGTTTCTAAGCCTAGTGTGGCGCAATTCATCATGAGTTCTAATTTATGGGGTCCGTTTCGGATGGTTCTGCGTCCCGATGATACGGGGTAAAGCCTGAAAACTAAAGAACTTATGAAGATTTAACGCAAGGAAGGGCCTTTATGGTACTTCGGTGTAGGGGGGGGTAAGAATGTTGGTGAAGTAGCCACCAAACTCGACAGGCGAACTTTTTCGCTAGGTAAAGAACTCGTAATTCATAGGGTGTAAAGTGTTTATGTAAAGACTAAATATGCACCGAACCCTGTGAGCGAAAAAAGATTCGACTGGCGAGTTACCACGAAACTCGCCAGTCGAATCCTTTTTTGTCGATGCTTTGAAGGAAGAATTTGGTTATTAAAACCAGTAATTGTCTATTGATAGGATCGACGCTAATTCTACAACAAAAAAGTTCGCCTGTCGAGTTTGGAGAAGCTCACCAAAACATCCTCATCACCCTAATTCCGAGAGATTTACCAGCTAAATTCAACGAGCGCTTACAGCCCCGCCTTCGCCGAGATGTCCAGCATCCGGTCAATGGACGCGACGCCCTGCTCAATCACCCACTCTGGCAGGTGGATTTCGGGCAGCTCGTGCTTCATGCAGAGGTAGAGCTTCTCCATCGTGTTGCGCTTCATGTGTGGGCATTCGTTGCAGGCGCAGGAGTTGTTGGGTGGCGCGGGGATGAAAGTCCGGTCGGGGCTTTCCTTGCTCATCTGGTGGATGATGCCCGGCTCGGTAGCAACGATGAACTCCGTGTAGTCGCTCTCCCGCGTAAAGCGGAGGAGGCTGGAGGTAGAGCCTACGTGGTCGGCAATATCAAGGATGTGCGCTTCACACTCGGGGTGGGCGATGAAGGCCGCCTTGGGGTGCTTGATGCGGAGCTTAGTGATCTTCTCGTGGCTAAAAATTTCGTGGACCATGCAGGAGCCGTTCCAGAGCACCATATCGCGGCCCGTTTCCTTCACTAGCCAGCGACCGAGGTTGACATCGGGCGCAAAAATGAGCTTCTGCTCCGGCGGGAAGGAGTCGATGATGTGCTTGGCGTTCGTGCTGGTGCAGCAAACATCGGTAAGGGTTTTCAGCTCCGCCGTACAGTTGATGTAGCTGACAACTTTATGGTCGGGGTACTTCTCCTTAAACTTCCGGAAGACGGGCGCGGGGCAGCTATCGGCGAGGGAGCAACCGGCCTTCAGGTCGGGGAGCAGCACCTTCTTGGAAGGGCTGAGCATCTTGGCGGTTTCCGCCATAAAATGAACGCCAGCGAAGACGATGATGTCGGCATCGGTCTCCGCCGCTTGCTGGCTCAGGCCGAGGCTGTCGCCGATGTAATCGGCGATGTCTTGAATCTCCGACTCCTGGTAGTAGTGCGCCAAGATGACGGCGTTTTTCTCTTTCTTGAGCTTATTGATCTCCGCCACGAGATCGAGCGTTGGGTCTACATCGAGTTCGAGGTAGCCCATCTTATTCAGGTTCTTAGTAGCGAGGTTGAGTTCTGCGGACATCAGTTTTATTTTTAGGACGACAAGATAACGCTAAGGTTACTGATTTTGTTTGCTTATTTATTAAGCTAACGTTTTGAGCGGCGCGGACGCGGGTGCAGGGGGAGGTTGAGGGGTGTGTATTTACCGCGAGAAAGCTCGATGTGGAAAGCATTGGAGATGTGAGCGATCACCTCGGTCTTTAGGGAGATCGCTGGGGTACTGGAGGAATAAATCGTGCCAGAGGCCTACGGAATATACATAAGTTTACACGAACGCCGTTTCACACCTCGGGTGTAGTCTCCAAACTCGACAGGCGAACTTTTTTGTTGTAGAATTAGCGTCAATCTTATCAAGAGACAAACACTGGTTCTAATAACCAAA
>CALEDI010000013.1 GCA_937949535.1 uncultured Lewinella sp.
TGACGACATCGACTGTGAAGACTTCGAAGACGGCACGGTGAACTTCCGCGTCTACGCTTTCGACGACAACGGCTCTACGCCAGACTACTGTGAAGTAATCGTTGAGGTACAAGACAACATGGGCCACTGTGGTTCTTCTGGAACGCTTTCTGGTCTGATTATGACACAGAATGACGAAGCTCTTGCAGGTGTTGAAGTAAACCTAACAGGTTTCAGTGACATGGACCAGATGTCTATGACCAACGCTAGTGGTGACTTTGAATTCACCGCTCTTCCTCTTGGTGGAAACTACACCATTCAGCCTGCATTCGACCGTGCATTTGAAGCTTCTGAAGTTAAGTCTTCTGATGTTGTTGCTATGATCGGTGTTATTCTTGGTACTACGACTTTTGACAGCCCATACGATTTCATCGCTGCTGATGTAAACCGTGATATGGACCTGAACGTATTTGATGCTATCGCTACTACTCAGCGTATCCTTGGTGTTGAGGACGGCTTCGAGGGTGGTAACTGGGTATTTGTAACAGAAGGTGCTAACATCAACGTGGCTAACCCATACGGTACTGCATTCCCAGAGGTTTACAACGTAAACGATCTACAGGGTAGCCTCCGTGACGTAAGCTTCGTTGCTGTTCGTCTTGGAGATGTACGCAATGCTGCTGGCCGTACCGCACAGACCCTTAATGTAGAAGATGCTCAGCTTGAAGCTGGTCAGGTATACACTATGGAGATCAACGGTACTGAGCTTGCTGCCTTCCAGGGTACAATCGAGCTTGCTGCTGGTTTGGAACTTGTTTCTGCTGACTACACTGGCGAAGGTGCTATCAACCTGAACAACGCTGCTGAAGGTATGATTGCTGTTGCGCTTCGCAACAACGCTTCCCTTACCCTTGAGGTACGTGCTACGTCTGCTGTTACGCTTAGCGAGCAGGTTAGCTTGACTGATGCCATCGCTGTACGCGAAGGTGTTGCTGCTAACGGCATGTCTAACGGACTGGAGCTTAACTTCAACGGTGTTGTTGTTGAGTTGGCTAACAGCCTCGGTCAGAACACGCCAAACCCTGTTGCTGATGTAACTACTATCTCTTACACGCTTGCTGCTGCTGGTAAGGCTACCCTCAACATCCAGGATGTACAGGGCCGCACCATCATGGTACGCGAGTTGGAAGGTGTTGCTGGTCTTAACGTAACTACGGTTGACGTTAACGAGCTAGGCGGTGCTACTGGCATCCTCAGCTACACGCTGACTGCTGGTAACTTCTCTGCTACTAAGAAGATGGTTGTTGTTCGCTAAGAACGGCTAAGTCTTTAGTCCTCCTTAACGGGAGATGAAAAGTGGCCCCTTCGGAGAAATCCGGAGGGGCCACTTTGTTTTTTACTACCGACCTTTACGCAATGCGCTACTTGATACTACTCTTCTTTTTAGGTCTAACCTCCTGCAGTCCTAACGAACCAAATATAACCCAGGGGTACCCTGACACGATTTCTTTGGGAGATACACTGGACCTTGACGACCCTAACGAAGAAGTTTACAACGTTGCGCTCTTGGTGATGGATGGAGTTTACAATACGGAATTGACGGCGCCTTACGACATCTTCCAGCATACGGTTTTCCGTGAGGGGATTCGGCCAATGAAGACTTTCACGGTAGCTGCTACCCGTTCACCAGTTACTTCTTTTGAGGGGATGCGCATTTTGCCAGACTTAGGTTACTTGACCGATAGTATGCCTCGGATAGACATTCTTGTTGTTCCTAGTGCCGAGCATCACCTTGATACGGACCTTGAGAACGAAGAACTACTGGACTTTGTGCGGGAGGTAGACGAGCAAGCCCTTTTCGTGACAAGCCATTGCGATGGTGCTTTTGTGCTCGCTGCAGCGGGAGTGTTGGATGGAAAAGTGAGTACGACCTTCCCGAGTGATATTGATGCGATGCGTGAGAAATTTACGCACTTGGACGTGCGTAAAGACGTACTATTCGTCCACGATGGTAAGTACATTACTAGTGCGGGTGGGGCGAAGTCTTTTGAAGCTGCGCTTTACTTGACGGAGTATTTGTATGGAGATAGCATTGCTCGCTCACTGGCCGGTGGTCTAGTGATTGATTGGGATTTGACGAAGGTCCCGCATACTGTGGTAGGGCGTTGAGTTGTAGGTGTCTCATTGCTTAGACCAAGCAGAACCTGCGCAAAATTCCGTACTTTAGCGACTTGTATTGATCTTTGCCAGATAGACAAGGTGCTCGTTCAACGAGTCGGTATCTCAGGTTGAAAGTGTTTTAAGCTATTCAATAACGATTATTTACCCATGTGGAAAAATCTTAAGTCTTACTTCATTGTCGAGGAAGAGGGTAGCCCGAAGGCTGCAAAGACATTGCCCAATAAGTCTAAACCGGCGGCTAATAAACCCGCCCCCGCTTCCCCGAAGGCTACTCCCGCTGCACCTGCGGCCGCGCCTTCTAAAAGCTCCGTAGAAGGAAGTGTCAATGACCGTTCAATAAAGGTTTTGATGGAAGCGATGGAGGCAGCGAACTTGCCCGGCTTTGATTACTTGGAGTATAAAAAGTCGCTTCAGAACCTGAAGAAGATGGATTTTACGGACAGTATACGTTTCCAGACAGCTTATGCTACCGCCCAGAGTATGGGGGTGACACCGGCCCAGTTGCAAGAGTCTGCGAAACACTACCTTGATGTGTTGGGCAAGGAGCATAAGAAGTTCTCCAATGCACTCAGCGGACAGCGGGCGGCGCAGGTAAGCGATAAGGAGACTAAGCTGAAGCAAATTGAAGCAGATGTGAAACGGCAGGAGGCCAAGATTAAAGAACTCCAGGCGCAGATTGACAAATCGCGCGCTGAGCAGGAAAAGCTGCGAAAGAGTATAAAAGGAAGTGTTGATAAGCTGGCTAAAACACAGGCGGATTTTGAGACTACTCTCGGTGTGATTACGGATGGCATCCGTAAAGACATGGCGAATATGAAAGAATTTTTGAAATAGTCGATTTTTTGAAGATGCTCGTCGATGGGGCTAAACCTCAAGGGTGTTTTACACCTTTTGTTAAGGCGCGGTTCGTTGATTATCTTTGACCGTTAGTTAACTTACTGAAAATTATAAAATATGGAAGCACCACAGATGAAGCCAAAGTCTTTTTGGAAAAAACCAGAAGGCGTTACGGGGCTTATTTTTCTAGTAGCCATACTCGGCGCAGCGGGTTTCTTAATTGCCAGCTTCGGCGCGGCCATCATGAGTTTCATTGGTACGACCATTGGGTTGGTTGTTGCACTAGCTGTGTTGGGGGCAATCGTGTTTATGGCGCTTGATCCTAAAATGCGCAACCTGATCTTTTATGGCTATAAAAGCATCATGCGGGTTATTACGGGGATGTTTGTACAAATTGACCCTATCGGTATTCTGAAGACTTACGTTGATGAGCTTCAGAATAACCTGCGTAAGATGAATAAGCAGATTTCTCAGCTTCGGGCACAGATGCACAAGCTGAAGGAGCTGATTGTGAAGAACGAGCGAGAGATCAAGAGCAACCTCCAGATTGCAGGTAAAGCCAAAGAGACCAATAAGCGTAACGTGATGATCTTGAAAAGCCGCCGTGCTGGCCGCTTGAAGGACAGTAATATGCGCTTAGAGGAACTCTATAAAAAAATGGAAGTCCTTTACCGTGTCCTGACCAAGATGTACGAGAACAGCCAGATTCTGGCAGAAGACATCAAGGACCAAGTGATGGTGAAGGAGCAGGAGCGCAAAGCGATCCACGCGAGCCACGGCGCGATGACGTCTGCGATGAGCGTTATCAACGGCGACCCAGACCAGCGCGCAATGTTCGATATGGCGATGGAAAACATCACCGAAGATGTAGCCAATAAGGTTGGAGAAATGGAACGCTTCATGGAAATGTCGGCCAGTTTCATGGACTCTGTTGACCTCCAGAACGGGGTCTTTGAAGAAGAAGGCATGCAGATGCTAGAGCAGTGGGAGAAGGAATCGACCAGCTTGCTGCTTGGTGAAGAGAAGGACCAACTCCTGCTCCAGGCCGAAAGCGATAGCGAAGTGCTTGACCTTGATGCGCCCGTTCCGGAGCGCGCACGCCAAAGCGGAAGCAAGAATCAGTACGATTCTTTCTTCGACTAAGAACAGAAACCAACAAGAAATAGTCTGGTGCGGAAGGATTCTGTACCAGACTTCTTTTACCCCTCCCGCCAGCATACCGGCGGATAACCAACATACATTGATATGGCACGTCTGACAACATTCAGCAAGCTTCTCATTACAATTTTAATTCTCCTAGCCCTAGTTTTTGGCTTTAACTTCCTGACCGATGGTAAGCTGCTCAGCGGCGTTCTGGGCGGAGAAGGGACGACAACGGAAGCGGGAGCAGGAGACTCCGGCAATACAAACACCGGCACGACCACTACGGGGAATACCAGCAGTAGCTCTGGTGATCCCATCCGAGTAGGCGTCGTAACCTGGGGCGGCTACGCCGGTGGGCAATACTTCAACGAAGGCTTCAAGGCTACAAACCAGAGCCGATTTAAGAAAGAGTATGGCATTGACGTAGAGTTCGTACTGAACGACGATGTGGTGGCTAGTCTCAATGCTTTCAAGAACGGGGACATTGACGTACACTGGTACACCATTGACGCGATGCCGACCATCATGCCGGAGATGAAAGACTTTGACCCGGTGGTACTGTGGCAAGCCGACTGGTCTCGTGGTGGCGACGCTATTGTGGTGAAGCGCAATATCAACTCTGTTCAGGATCTGCGTGGCAAGACCGTTGCGGTGGCAGAACTTACGCCTAGCCACTCCTTCCTGCTTTGGTTGCTCGATGCGGGCGATTTGAAGCCTGAAGACGTCAAGATTGTAGCCCAACCTTCTGCTATCGAAGCGGCAGCGGCCTTCAAGAGCGGCCAAGTGGATGCGGCGGTAGTTTGGTCTCCGGACGACGAGCTGAGCGTTCGTGCGGTACCAGGTGCTAAAATTTTGGAGAGCACACGCTCTGCGTCTAACATCATTGCTGATGTGTTCTTTGCTAAACGGAGCTACGCTGAGAACAACAGAGACCGTCTCCAGAAGCTTTACGAAGGCTGGATGCGTGGTGCGGCGGAGATCAACTCTAGCGCAGCGGCGAAGCAAAAAGCGGCTAAGATTCTCGGCCGTGAGATGTCGCTTACGGAAGCAGATGCAATGGGCATGATCAATAACGTTCGTCTTACTACGCATGGGGACAACGTCAACTTTTTCTCCCAGAACGCAAGCTTCCGAGGGGTAACCGGAGGCGACCTTTACCGCCGTATGGCCCAGGAGTATAAAAACCTTGGCTTCATCGAAGGAAGCATCGCTCCCTTCCGAACCGTTGGTTACGGTGGCAGTCTCGTTTCGGAAGCTAACGCACGCCTAAGTGGTGGCGAGCACGCTGGCGAAGGCCGGGCAGAATTCGCTCCGGAAACCGAGAAGGAAGGAACAGACCGCGAAGCGATCGCGACCAAGCGCATCAGCATCAACTTCCCTACGGGGGTATCTACGCTTGACGACAATGCCAAGCAGATCATTGATGAGGAGTTTGTACCGATTGCTAAAGCATTTGGTAATTCGCGCATCCGCATTGAGGGCAATACTGATAACACCGGCTCATTAGCAACCAACATCGCACTGAGCAAGAAGCGCGCGCAAGCGGTTGCCGCTTACCTCACCCGTGAGTACAATATGGACAGCAACCGCTTCATCATCGTTGGTAACGGACCGAACAAGCCGATTGCCAACAACTCCAGCGCAAGCGGAAAGGCGCAGAACCGCCGTACAGACTTTGAGTTGGTGCGTTAAGCGGCAACTGATTGAAATGAGGTTGCACGTTTAAATGGAAACAACCCATGTGTAACCTCACCCCAACCCTCTCCGGCAAGCCTCGCCTGCGGCTCGGCGGAGAGGGGCTTTTAATGGAAAACGCTTCGCGTTTTACGGCTAGAATCCGCGTCGTAGCGGAGGCCGTAAACGGAACCTAAAAGTTAGTGCTCACAACCGTGGGTGCTAACTTTTAGTTTATAGGGTATTAACCTCCAATAAATGCGCCGCCTTCCTCCAGTAACTTACCTCATCATTGGTTATATGCTCCTTGCCTTTGGGTGGTGGAGTGTCTTGCTGCTGCGGAAGAACGAAGAAGCGCACGATGCGCAGGTAGAGTTGTTTGCGTTACAAATGGCGGTGCAGCGAGAAATCGATAAGCCCGCAGACTTCCGGGCAACGGAAGCGTACTATGACCTTGCGGAATCCTTCCGTAGGCAGCAGAACATGATCATTGGGGAATCGGTGCTGCTGGTGCTGAGTTTGCTGGGGGGCTTGTTTTTGCTGTTCAAGAGCTTGCGTAAGGAAATCAGTGCTGCGGAGCAGCAGCGGAACTTCCTGCTGAGTATTACCCATGAGTTGAAATCGCCACTATCCGGTATCCGATTGATTCTGGAGACCTTCCAGAAGCGGAGAGCGTTGAAGCCAGAGATTCAGGAAAAGCTAAGCACGAACGCGCTGGTAGAAACGGACCGCTTGACGACGTTGGTAAATGACCTACTGCTGAGTGCTAAATTGGAGCAAGCTTACCAGCTCAACGAAGAGCAGATTGACCTCGGTGAGCTTATCCACGAAGCAGCAGATACGGTGGCGATGAAGTACAAATCGGCCAATATCCACGTAGACATCGAGGCCGATGTTGGGCTGGTGAGGGGCGACCGAATCGGCCTGACGAGCGTAGCCATTAACCTGTTGGAAAATGCTGCCAAATACAGCCAACCCAACCCCGTAATCCATACCGCCTTGCAGCGTGGCGGAAAGGGAGAGCTGGTCTGGGAAGTGTCTGACAACGGAATGGGGATACCCGGCCGAGAGAAACGGCGGGTATTTACCAAGTTTTACCGGATCGGGAACGAAGATACCCGGACAACGAAGGGGACTGGGCTTGGCCTTTTCATCGTGAAGCAATTGGTAGAAAAGCACGGCGGGCAGCTTGAATTGCTGGACAATGAGCCGCAGGGGACTATTTTCAGGGTTTATTTGCCTACGGTGTAGGATCTGCGTAATGTGTAACTCTTCGCTCAGCCCATCTTACCCATCACAAATCCTCGCCAAAGTTTTGCGCCAGTCAAAGCAAACCGAATACGTCACGTCCCTCCACTCTTCTTCTATATCAGTTGTACTACTTAATTTTAGATGCTATATAATCAGGGCATAGCTCGATTACTTCAATACCAATTGCCTTTATCTGTTTTTCGTGCTTCTTCCAATCGGTATCGCTAGCATTAACAATTTTAGCTGGGTCGTCAATATTTAATGCTATTGCAATAAATTTTTGATCACTTTTGTCAAAAGTGTCAAAGCTTCCGTCAATAGGTATTCCTTCAAAAAGCACATTTAGATTACCATCTATATCATTAATAGTCACTTGCTTGCAAACATTAGTATTGGTTCTATTTTGCCAAAGCCACCCCATGAATTCATCTCCTAAGTCGGGCTTCCCAGATGGGCTTACATACCTTCTGTATTCTTCAAATACGCGGTCCATGTCATCTACCGCAATAATATTATTTCTCGCTTTGATGAGGAATTCTATACAGTTTTCCACGCACTCTATTCCTGACTCATGGTCATAATCATTGGCAATGATGAGTACATTTGTATCAATTATGTATACCATTACTTCTAAGTGCTTTCTTTCTTTTGATAATCGCTTTAGCAGTCATAGCTACTTCGGTAAATTCGTCTCCAAAAAAGTCTTTTGGCCAGTTACTGATACTTCCGAATTCATCTATTTTTAATTCTTCAATCACAGATTGATCGACTTCGTGATCACAGAAAAACAATGAGGAATCTTGATTAGAGAATTTTCCTTCGGCTATCCTTCTCTGTAGCCTCTTAATGAAATACTCACTGTGACTTTCTACAATTATTTGCAATCTCCGATTTTTTATTGCGTCTATAAATACATCCGCTAAGCCTGCTTGAACCTTAGGATGAAGATGGATTTCGGGTTGTTCGATAAGTAATGTTGATCCCTCCGGAGCATAATAACACAGAGTTATAACGGGTAGAATTTGAGATACTCCAAATCCTACATCTGGAATTAATACTTCAGAACTAGAAGAGTTTCTCTTTACTAACACTCTGTAAAGACCTGACCCGGGTGCGATCTCGGCGACCCTAAAACTATCAATAAGCTTAAGTTCTTTAAGCCAAAAAGCTACGTATTCTTCTACTGTAAATCTCTTTTTCCCTGTTCCTCTAGAAATTTTTACTCCTCTAACCTTTGAAGACAACATGGCGTCAATAACCTGTTCTCCTCTCCTGCCCATATCTTGAGGACTTGTAGTTCCACCCCAAGTATATTGCCTTTGAGGATCTTCTCTTAAAGGGCCGAGGTAAAATATTTTTCCTAGTTGTTTTTCAAATAACAACTGTAACTCAGATAAAAACGATGTGTTCTGAAAATAGGCATTAACTTGATCTGGAAATCCATAAAACTTAATTGGATGTGGCAAACTCCATTTTCTGCCTAATGATCGTATAAATTTGAACTTGCTTACACTGTTTTCAATGTTATTGTGTGTTAATCTGTATTCATATCTGTCTCTTTTACCAGTTCGTTCCATTGAAAATATAGAGTCATCAAATTCATACGCAAATTTTTCTACAAATAATCTTTTAGAGGACGATTCTTTGATTTCAACAGAAAATTTAATGTCTTGCCCACTAAATAATACTAAGTTCTTTTTTGTAATACTAGTTGGATCGTTAATCACTACAGGCTTTTCTGTCTTCCATGCAATACTAATATTCAGAGGGTTTTCAATCGCATGATTGAAAATTACGTCTGAGTATGTACCTAAATCCACAAATGTACTCAAATCTCCAAGGTGAAGAATTTGCGCTCGATCTGTTGATTCAGCAGTTTGTTTCATCATCAGTAGCGACTGAATTATTGACGTCTTACCTGAACTATTTGTGCCAAACAACCCACACAAGCTTTTTGTACTTATATTAAGCTTTTTCCATCCTTTGAAGTTTTTTACTTCTAGTCTTGTAATCATATATCATATTTTGGATGGCATCGAAGATAGTGGTTTTAAAACAACTAATCTGTTTTTTTATTTAAAAATAAATATTTTACCGACTTAAGGGGCGAAACATAAACGGAGATCTTCATGTCGTGTCTTTATTTGAGCAGTAATGTGGCCTCAACACATTGCCCATAAAACCCGTTCTTTGTCCCGGCTTCGTCGAGAACGCTCCGTCGCCCACAATGCCAAACCACCACCGAACCAAATCCACCATGCAAACCACGCCCCTAACCGAAACCCACCGCGCCCTAGGCGCGAAGCTTGTAGACTTTGCTGGCTTTGAAATGCCGCTGACCTACACGAGCCTGAAAGAAGAGCACTTTGCCGTCCGCGAAAAAGCGGGCATGTTCGATGTGTCCCACATGGGCGAATTCATCGTGCGCGGAGCGGGCGCACGGGATTTGGTGCAGTTGGTGACCAGCAACAACGTCGATAAACTGGTAGAAGGCCAAGCCCAATACAGTTGCCTGCCCCGCCCCGAGGGCGGCATCGTAGACGACCTCCTCGTCTACCGCCTACCAGCCAACCCCGCAATGGGCATGACCGACGATCACCCCACCTACATGCTCGTCGTCAACGCCGGCAACATCAAAAAAGATTGGGACTGGATTGCGAGCCACAACTCCTTCGGCGCGGAGATGATCGACATCAGCGGAGATACGGCCCTGCTGGCCGTACAAGGCCCACTCGCGGCGGCTATCCTCCAGCCCCTCACAGAGACGAAACTGGACGAGATAACCTACTACCACTTCGTTCGGGGCAGCTTGGCGGGGCACGACAATGTGATCATCTCCGCAACGGGCTACACCGGCTCGGGAGGCTTTGAGCTATACTTGAAGAACGAAGCGGCGGAGTCTGTCTGGAACGCCGTGCTGGAAGCGGGCAAAGAAGCGGGCCTCATTCCCTGCGGCCTCGGCTCGCGGGATACCCTCCGTTTAGAGAAAGGCTTTTGCCTTTACGGCAACGACATCAACGATACCACGACCCCGCTGGAAGCCGGTTTGGGCTGGATCACGAAGCTCAAGGCCGATAACTTCGTAGGGCGCGATCACCTGATCGCCCAGAAGGAAGCGGGGCTGGAACGCCGCTTGGTTGGCTTCAAGGCCGCCGGCCGACGCGCGCCGCGCAACGGCCACGGTATCTTGGACGCGGACGGCAATAAAATTGGGGAAGTGACCAGCGGAACGCACTCGCCTTCGCTGGATTATCCCCTCGGGATGGGCTACGTTGCCGTTGGGCAGCATACGCCAGGGACGAAAATCCAGATTGATCTGGGGCGGAAGACGATGGAGGCGGAGGTGGTGAAGATTCCGTTTTTGTAGGACTAATTAGACGTGAGGTTTGGATATCGGACGCTCAAAGGATCGACTAAAATGCCGTCTACGCCAGGCATTTCAGTCGAACGCTTCGAGGTCCTGAAGCGTACTCAGGACCTCGAAGCGTTTATTTCTGCCTCTGACGAAGTCGAGGTAGAAATAACCCTTTGAGCGTCCGGTGCTTATGGGCAAACCTCACGTTGTACTAGTCCGTAATCTCCGCCAAATACCCCAACAACTGCTCTGCTCGGTGGCTGGTGGTGTGTTGTTCCATGATGCGTTTGCGGGCATCGTGGCCGATCTTTTGGCGCAGGCCTTCTTCTTTGCCATATAATACGGCGAGGACGTCCTGCTCGTCATTGACGCAGAAAACCTCTCGGTGTGGCTCGAAGAAGTGGTCTATGCCATCCCAGTTATCGGTCAGTACGGGAACGCCGCAGGCAGCGGCGGCCAGCAAACGACGGGTAGGGGTATAGCCCATCCGTTTGCGGTCTGCCCGGCTGAGTACGAGAGAGCAATGTTGGCGGTTGTAGAAATCTACCAGGTTGGTTTCGGGTAGGTATTCGAGGTAGGTTAGGTTTTTGGGCCAATTGACCTTGGCGTAGCCGCTGCCAGCGAGCGAGAATTTCCGATTGGGGGTGTAGCGGGCGGGGCCAAGGAGCATGGAATCGAGCAGCTCTTCGCGGTCGCGCTTGAAGTTTCCGATGAAGCCGAGGTCGTAGCTTTTCTCCGCATCCGTGCGGTAGAAGCTGTAAGGGTCTACGCTTTCGTACAGCGGGCGCGCGACCTCAATTCCGTAGGTTTTCGCCAAGTTTTCGAGGAACGGGCCGCCGGTGGTAGAAAGGAAGAGGTTGAAATGGCGCAGGTTGTTGGCCGAGAGGCAGAAGGCCGAGTTGTCTTGTCGGCACTCCAGATGATCTATTGTAGCGCTCAGGTTGGTGTCGTAATAAACCGTAACACCACGGGCTTCTTCCGCAATCCATTCCGCAATGCGGTCGGTATCAATAACCATGCTGCCCATCAGCACCACGTCTGCACTCTGGATGGCGTAGGCGTATTCGGCGATGAGTTGGTCGGTAGAGCCGTAGGTCCATACTTCGCAGTAGGGCGACTTAAGCATGTCTCGGACGATCTTCTTTCCGGGTTCGCTGCACTCCAAGAAGGTGGTGCGGTGGCCGCGTTGGGCCAGCTCGTTGATGAGGCCACGGTACAACTCCGCCGTCGGGTTCCCGACGGAAGAAAGGATTGAACGACCAATGATGACCAGGTCTAGCGGTTTGGTTCCAAATTTCACGAAGGCGAAGGTAGGGAATAGAAAGTTTGGGGGGTGTATAACGAGATGCACGATTGCCCTCTCTTCCGGCCCCTCTCCTCGGGAGAGGGGAGACGTTATAGGGAGTAGCTCAGGCAACGGTTTCAACCGTTGCGAAGGAGAGACGTATGCTCGCTTCAACCTACAATTCAATCCACCACCCTGCACCTGCGGCCGCGCCCCAAAACCCCTAACGCCACAGAAAAACCACCATTCAAGCGAATTTTCGCAAAAACCCTTGTAGCCCTATCTAAAAAGCATACCTTAGCGGTCAAATCATGTTTAACGTCAGATTATGCCCTACAGTACTATTACCGGAATTGGCCACTACGTGCCAAAAAACGTAGTAACCAACCAAGACCTCACCAAGGTCATGGAAACCAGTGACGAATGGATTCGTGAACGGACCGGCATCGAAGAGCGCCGCTACATCACGAAGGGAAAGGAAACCACCACTACCCTCGCCCTCGAAGCCAGCCTCAAGGCCATTGCCGATGCAGGTATCGACAAAAACGACATCGACTTCATCGTCTTCTGTACCCTCAGCCCAGACTATTACTTCCCCGGTGCGGGCGTGCTGTTGCAGCGCGAACTCGGCATCGCGAAGACCGAAATTGCGGCCCTCGACATCCGCGCGCAGTGCTCCGGCTTCGTGTATGGCCTCACTACGGCCGACCAGTACATCAAGTCTGGCATGTATAAAAAAATCCTTGTGGTAGGTGCCGAAGTCCACTCCGTTGGGCTTGACTTTACTACCCGAGGGCGCAACGTTTCCGTTATTTTTGGCGATGGCGCAGGTGCAGTGATTGTTGAAGCAACGGATGACAAAGACAAGTCCATCGTCGCTACGAGCATGCACTCAGACGGTACTTACGCCGAGAAACTAAGCTACATGTACCCCGGCGCACACGGCGGTTACTTCATCGAGAAGTACGGCATCGAAGGCTTCGATGTAGACTACTCCGAGAAGCTCAATGATGAAGGCTACGGCGGCTACTTCTTCAACCAAAACATGATCGATCAGAACCGCATCTACCCCCACATGGAAGGCCAGGCGGTATTCAAGATGGCCGTGCGGAAGTTCCCCGAAGTCATCATGGAAACGCTCACCAAAGCCGGCATGAAAGTCAGTGACCTAGACATGCTGATTCCGCACCAAGCCAACCTCCGCATCAACCAGTTTGTAGCTAAGACCATGAAACTGAACCCAGACCAGGTCTACAACAACATCATGCGCTATGGCAACACCACCGCTGCGTCCATCCCGATCGCGCTCTCCGAAGCGCGGGATGAAGGCAAGGTCAAGAAGGGCGACAATGTTGTCCTCGCCGCCTTCGGCGCCGGCTTTACCTGGGGCGCGGTTGTCTTGAAATGGGGCCGAGACTAAGGGGCTGCCGGCCTAGTACAACGTGAGGTTTGCCCATGAGCGCCGGACGCTCAAAGGATTATTTCTACCTCGACTTCGTCAGAGGCAGAAATAAACGCTTCGAGGTCCTGAGTACGCTTCAGGACCTCGAAGCGTTCGACATCCAAACTTCACGTTAGTTGACTGTATTTGGTCCGCAGACGATCGTCCGCGCCTTATTGGCGAGCACTCTTTGAGCAGGGGCACCGGGAGCGTTAAAGGAGTTCATCCTCCCATTTGAGATTTTGCCCACTTGATGTAGCGTTTCACCTGTTCTTCTAGCCGGATTAGTGTTTGCTGACGGATGGTGTCTCGGTTTGCTTTCCTCCATTCCTGCTCGCGCTCACTCAGGTCTTTAAACCGGTTCATGAACACCGCTTTCTCTTCGGCGGTCAGTTTTTCCATGGCTGCATACTTGATTTCAATCGCTCGGGTTGCTTCTTGGCGTAGCCTTTCCATAGAATCTCTCTGAGCGGCGGGCAGACCTCTCATTTTTTGCCAACTGTACTTGCTGCTCACTTCCTGCTGCTCCTTTCTTTTCTGGTTCAAAATTTCGGGCGTCATCCCGTTCGCTAAGCGGAACTCCTCCGTCAGGGTTTTCGCTTCCTCTGTGAACGGTGAGGGCGCGTTCCAGAACGCACCACCGGTACCGGGAATAATCATTGCCGGGTCCCGTAAGGAGATGGGCGCGATGAACCTATCCCCTTTCTTGTTGTCTTCGTCGATCTGTCGGGCTTCGTCCAACGAGATAAAATGCCGGTTCTTGTAATCGTCTAGTAGACCTAGGTGCTCAAACCATTCATTAATGGGGTGATTCTCTACTATTTTTGTTTTCAGTGCTAAGTAGTCTGCATCTCTCAAAAGGCTAGTAGTGCCGCTGTGGTAGCCAATAAAGCGGTTTAGGGAGAATAAAGCTGTGACAAACTCCTCGTCGTCTTCCAAGTTGCTGAGCCGATCAAATTCAAAAGAGAGCGCCGTTACGAAAGGCGCTGAGCTTCGCCTGAGCAAATTGAGCTGGTGGTTGCTTCGCAACGCGATGAACTTGGTGACCGTATCGGGGAACCGCCTTTCAATCTCTTCAATTACTCTCTTTTTAAGCCCTATTGTGCTTTGGGTTTGCCTTCGGTAATCCGCTAAATCATACTCAAGTCGGTACTGATTAAAGAGCTGCTCCGAATCAGCCACGGCTGGTAATTCCGCTAGTTTTTTGGCGTATTCTTTTCTTGTTTTTTCGCGGGCGTGGCTGCCCCAGCGTTTCACATACTCCTCCTTATCGTTCAGGAACTCAGCAAAGGCTTTCTGGACACTTAGTAGGTAGCCATCGGTTCTTTCTTGTAGGCTACTGGTGAGCCTTCCGATTCCCCCCGTTTTGCCGGAGGAGCTATTGATCCTGAAGCTTCCGTCCATGTTTTGGTAGTCGATGAAGAGGAACCCAATTTCATTTTCTTCGTTGTAGCCATCGAGATAGACACCAACCTCATCGTTTTCTACCCAGACGTTCTCCGCCAGATCAATACCTGAAGCCTTGAAGGCTCTTCGGATGGCGGCAACGGCTTCGTCGGATTTAAGCCGCTCCGGTAGGCCTGTCCCAAAACTTACCGGGCGGTAGGGAACCGCAGCATTGGCAAGCGGAAAAGGGTTGTACAGCGTATCCGTTTCGGCCTGCGCCCAGAGGCTTCCTCCGCTCAATAACACCGCTCCGAACATACTCCCGCCAGCAGCCCAGCTAATGAACTTCTGGCTAAATGGATAAGGCCGAGATGATGGATGAGACAGCGGGTTGGGGGCATCAAAAGAGGGATACGCTGGACGGTAAACGCTTTTCGCGGGCTTTACCTTGAGGGTTTGCTTTTTCATCGTTCTAGAGGGTTATTTCAAGGTGAGAGATGATGTCGTAATCTTCGTTATAGTGCTTATGTAAAAAACTGTTGTTTCCTTTTTTCCAGAGTTTGTCTGCGGTTTTGTCAACTACTTCGATCAATACTTTTTCGTTGTAGCAGACAACCGGCGAGGCTTGATCTATTCGGCCAGTACTCATGAAGTTGATGCAAGAGCACCACTTAGAGCAGCGTGCCTCAAGCTTGCAGCCTCGGCATTCGACCTTTTCTTTTTCTGAAAGCTCGTGCAAATACGCTTGGCAAGCGGTATCGAAGCCCGTATTCACGTGCCCTATCATGAATTCAGGTAAGGACTGCGTTTTCACGAACTGTATGCAAGGGTAAAGCTCCCCGTTTGGCGCAATAGAAAACTGCTTGGTACCAAGCAGGCACCGTTCGCTGGCCGCAATCGGCTTATAGGTTCTGGAGCGGATTCTTTCGTCGAAAAAACTCAAGTAAAAACGCTCGTTTGCTTTCATTTTCTGAACATACCATTGCCCTAGTTTTTCGTATGATTTCTTCAGTATTCCGAAGTGCTCCGGCTGCCAGTCTGCAGAATAGTCTAGTGTAGTCGTGATGTACCTAAACCCAAGGTCGAAGATGTAAGCGACGGACTCGCTTACTTGCGAAGCGGTATCTGGAGAAATTACGCAAGTGACGTTAGTGGCCGGGTTCTTACGCAGCATGGTTTCGGCCGCAGCTTCTACTTTGTGTGATGTTGGTTTGCCGCCTGCGTCCAAACGATGTGCATCATGTATGTCGGGGTGTCCGTCTATGCTTAAGGACACAAATACATTGTTTGAATAGAGCTTAGCCATCAGGCCTTCCGTCATTAGGGTGCCGTTGGTGCTCATCTGATAAGTAACCTCAAAATTCGTCCACTCCGAGCATACCTCGATGATGTAAAATATCTTTTCTACCTCAATCAAAGGCTCGCCGCCAAAAAACGTGACGTGCAGTTTTGTCGTCTCCAAGCGTAACATTTCGGCCTCAATGAATCGTAAAGACTGGTCTATCGTACTGTAGTCCATCGCTAACGGTATTTTTTCACCGGTATAGCAATAGCTGCAGCGTAGATTACAATGGTGGGTCAAGTGAAAAGTTACCGAAAGTGCAGTCATAAAAGTCTGGCGTTGAACGCCTAAATATAACAAATAACGAGGAAGACTTTAGTCTCTTTGACCGTGCACTAGTACAGCAGCTTTAGCTTAAGGTTCTCTTCCACTACGATTTTACCTGAGTTCGTAATCGTATTGTTTGCGTGAGAATTGTTTTTGGCTCCCCAAAGCTGAGCAATTACCCGAACGGGGTTATTTCGGAAGGTATTATTGTCGATTGTTACATTGATGATGCCGTAAGTGTTCAACAAAGGGCCACGCTCGTTGCGGCCACAGTTGGTAAAAGTGCTACCTCTGACGGTCAGCGTGCCACCTACCGTTGATTCGTCGTAGCCTCCTCTGTAGTAATCAACTACGTTCTGGGTGATGCCATCGAAAGTACAGTTAGCAATGATGATGTTCTCGGCGTTGTACTCGCCCTTGTCCTCCGTTTCTTCAGACAGTTCGATGCCATTCGTACAGTTGCGGAAGGTCGAGTTTTCGAAGCGAAGGAATTCGGAAAAGGAGTATTTATAGCCTTTCAGGAGGTAGTCAAAACCACTCACTTCGCTGTTCTTTACCGTAAGGTTGTAGAGGCTAGACATACCTTCTTTGAGGCTGGCGAAAGCAGACTGAGACTTTCCTCCCACCAGCTTTACCCCGTCGAGGGTGAGCTTACCACCTGGGTGCATAGCGAATGCTGGCGTACCGGCTGGGCCGGAGTACGTAATCGTGGTTTTTGCGGCTGCGTCGGCAGACTTCACGGTCAGTAATTTGTCGATAGATAACGACTCGGTCAAGGTATAGTTATTGGCCGCCAGGGTGATGATGTCACCAGGTTGGGCTGCTTTGAGTGCTGCAATCAGTTCGGGGGTTGTGGCTGCATTGTGGTTTTCGGCACTCATCTCTCGCTCGCTCGCGTCGTACCAGTCTGGGCCGTACTTGTTGAGGTCTAGCAGGTTGGGCTTAAAACCACTGGCTCCACTGACGGCACCGGGTGCATTACTGCTTGTACGGGAGGAGCCGAAGAGGTCTTTATCGAATTTCTCGAATTCGAATCCGCTGTACAGCTCTACTCCGGAAAGGTCAGTATCAGGTACGTAAACACCGGCTTCTACTTCCTTGACACCAAAATCGTGGGCAACGAAACCATCTGTCGGTTCAAAAGCACCGCCCTGATTGTTAACAACGTTACTGGCGAACAGAATACCGTCGATCTTGTCGTGCGCAACTAAGGGCTCCGGGTCGGCAGTTTCGTTATAGATGAGGTTGTTGGCGACGGTAGTGCGGATGGGCGCCTCGGAGCGAATCTCGGAGGCTGGCAAGACGTCTTTCTGGTCTACATTAGAACCTATCCCGAATTGTAGCGGCGACTTGCAATTGATCCAGGAGTTATGAGCAACTACTACATCCGTCACCTGAATATAGCGATTGAGGGGCGACTTAGGTATGCCGTTCATTACCGCCAGCGGGCTGCGGAAGCTGCCAGCCACAAGGCCGTAGAAGTAGTTATTGGTTACGATATGCCCACTACCGATTAGACGAATGCCGCCGAAGGCGGTGGATTTTCCGTCGCCGATAAAGTAGTTTCCATCCACCGTACAGTAGTTGCCGTGGCGGGTTACGAGCGAGCCTTCGCTGTGGTAGAAGACGTTGTTGCGGAACTCGTTGAAGTTGGTCTTACTGGAGATTACTTCGACCTCGCCGTTGCAGCGATCAAACAAGTTATCGGTTACCTGAGTATGGCTCGGTGCCATGGAAGTGTAGCTGTTACCAATCTGGATCGTTTCAGCGCTGGGGCCACCCTTTGGCGGGCGGGGCCCGAAGTGATTAGCGTTGATCTTGTGGTAGTTCTTGATGCTCTGGTTGCCCTCTAGGTCGACGCGGATGGTAGGTCCCCGATTAGATTTTCCGGTGATGTAACAGTGGTCGAGCTGGTTATGACGGCCTCTGAAGCTAACCCAAATATCGGTCTGGTTACGCTGCGGCTTGTTGAAACCGTCGATAACACAGTTCGTAACACGGCAGTGGTTGGCTGGCTTGTCGTCGTCTGTGGCATAACGAATCACAGAACGCGAGGGGGAGTAGCCGTTGGTGAAGGTAAGGCCGTCAACCACGAGGTGGTCGCCGCCGAAACTGAGGTTAGACTGCCCTTGGAGGATGACCTCGCCCGGGGTTTCCGCCCGCAGGGTAATGGGCTCACCTTCGGCACCATTGGCCTCGAAGTGAATCTCAAGGTCGTTCCAGCTACCGTTGGCGAGCGTGATCACGTCTCCGGGAGTGGCCGCTTTGATGGCCTCTTTAAGCTCTTCGGCCGTAGTAACTTTAGTTCCGGAGCCGAGGCTTCCCACAGTAGAGGATTGCTCGCAGGTGCACAAAAAAAAGGATAGCAGAAATAGCGGTAGAAATCGGGTTTGCATGATAGTCAGTTATAAAGTAATGTGGATAAAACGATGTGAAAGGTGGTCGCCCCAGGATTAAGCAGAGGATAAAAGAAAGTAGCAATCGTGGGCGTAATGATCAACGATGCACAAAGATGAACATCTCCACCCAATAACCCAATGGATTGGTCAACCAATTTCTCGTTAAATCCTGACTTTGTGTCATATTCCTTATTGGTCTGTAAAGACCAAAGTTGTAGTAGGGTGCTGGTAGGGGTAAAACTTATTTGCCTATCTTAGGCGTTACTAGAAGAGGTTAACCAAATCAATCACCATGACCAAGTTTCAAGAAACTTTACAGTTTGCAAAATCTCTCGGGCCGAGAGAAAAGCTTGACTTGCTAAAGGCTGTTTTTGCGGATACTTTCGTACAAGAATCGGCTAATGAAGGCATTGAAAAAACAGTTGATGTTTGTGGAGGTAGTGCAAGAATCAAGAATACTAGAATACCAGTCTGGAGCATTGTTGAAGCTAAAAAAATGAATTTTGGTGACGACCGTATCCTAGCTTCATACCCCGCAATTTCGCTCATTGACATCGAAAACGCACTGGTGTACTACGCACGAAATAGAAAGGAAGTTGAGCTTGACCTAGTTGAAAACAACGAGGCATGATTCCAATTCTGATGGGAGACGAAAATTTTGACCTTCCCGTGGTTAAAGGCCTTCGCGCGCTAGTGGCTTGTCAAGTAGATGCAATTGTATTACAAAACCTCCCCCACCGTAAAAATACTCCCACCCACAAACACCACCCCATCAGTAGTCTCCCGAGCGCATGCATCTGTTTTTGCCTGCTCGAAACCAGCTTTGACGGAGGGGTAAACCTCGCCCTCTAACCCAAACTCCTTAGCGGTAGCTTGCAGATCATCGGCCGGCAACCCACGCGGAATATCCGCCTTAACGAAGTAGTAGGTTGCAGCTTGCGGGAAGAGCGGTAGGGCCTTGCTCAAGTCTTTATCATTGACGACGCCGAGCACAATGTGCAACGGCTTCCCCATCGCCACCAAGCGTTCAATCACCGGCACCAAGCCTTCTGTATTGTGCGCACTATCAGCGATGCAGAGTGGTTTGCGGTGCTGAAGCACCTGCCAGCGACCGAGGTAATACGTGCTCTTCGCCACCTGCTTCCAACCAAACTGGATCGACTTACCGCTCACCTCAAAACCGTTGCCGTGTAGGAGCAGCAGGGCCGCGTAGGCCGTGAGCAGGTTTTTGCTCAGGTGTGGCCCGTCTAGGTCGGAGCCGATGATGAGGCCCGCTTCTGCGCTCGGCAGGCCAATGGAGAAATACTTGAGGTTGTCCATCCCGCGCATCCCGACCAGGTTGATGTCGTAGGCTTGATCGGCGAAGATGAGTTGGCTGCGGTTGGCGCGGGCGAGTGCCTTGAACACCTCCGTCGTCTCCGTTTGCGTTTCACCGACGATGACGGGGACGCCGGGCTTGATGATGCCGCCCTTCTCTCCGGCAATCTCCGGCAAGGTCTCGCCAAGAAACTGCGTATGGTCTAGCCCGATGTTGGTGATAACGGAGAGCACGGGCGTGATCACGTTCGTACTGTCTAGCCGCCCGCCAAGGCCAACCTCGATAATGCACCAGTCTGGTTTTTGCTGCGCAAAATAATCGAAGGCCATCGCGACGGTGATCTCGAAGAAGCTCGGCTCAATGGCCAGCTCCGCTGCGCGGAGGCGCTCAACGAAGTCTATGACCGCTTCCTCGGAAATGAACTCGGCGTTGATCTTGATGCGTTCGCGGAAGTCTTTGTAGTGGGGGCTGGTGTACATCGCTACGCGCTGCCCGTGGGCCTGGAGGGCGGCGGCCAGCAGGTGGCAGGTGGTTCCCTTGCCGTTCGTTCCGGCTACGTGGACGCAGCGGAGCTGCTCATGGGGGTTGCCGAGCCATTCGAGCAGTGCCCGGATGTTGGTCAGGTCTTTCTTCATCGCGGTGGCTCCGGCGCGTTGGTACATAGGGAGCTGGGTGAAGAGGTAGTCTAGCGTAGCCTGGTAGGTCATGTGTGAAAATCTTCCTCGTGAGTTGCAAAGTTGCGCGTTATTGTGGGTATCTAGTGGGCCAGCCAGCAAGTTTCGTTGCTCATAGGGAGGGGGATTGGTTTTTCGTGTAGGTACACCTTTTGCATATAAACATGTTTATATGCAAAAGGTGTACCTACATCATTCCCTCCCAACCAACCGAACCCCCACATAAGGCCGAACCTCCAGCCAGAAAGCAGTAGTGTCAATGCTCTCGCCGTAAAACTCGGTGAGTGAGGGGAGATAGAAGTCGATGACTTCTTGGTCCATCCGAAGCGGGATGCCGGTATTGTTCATGAGGTGAACGCCGGCAGTATCGAACTGGTAGAGGGCGGCGTTTTGGGTGAGGCCGGTTTTTTGCAGGCTGGTGGAGAGGAGGACCTCTTCGGTAAGGCTTGCGGAGCGGAGGAAGACGTACTGGTTGGTGTCTCCGGTTTCAACGAGCTTGGCGCCTAGGGCATCCAGTAGGTTGGTGAGTACGGCGGGGTCTTCCGGCTCATGGCCGTTTTTAGGGACAACAACTATGCTTTGCTGTCCCAGCCCTGTTGTTTGAGATTGCAACCATTGCACCTGCGTGCTCGCCAAATACTCCACAATAGCCGCCGCGCCACCGTTGAGCACTACCCCACCCTGTTTGTGGTTGTATTGCTGAAACGCCTCGGCGTCAAAGCCTTTCGGCAGTGGCTGCCGGACGACCGACACCACTTCGTTGTCCAGCAAAACATCCGGCCCGTTGCCAGCGCAAGCCGGGAGCAGGAGCAAAAACACGAGCAATCGTTGTACCATAAGTGGTTTGGTGTTGTTAGTAAGCAACACACAAACGAACCAAAAGACCATTTAATGTCTCGCAAAGCTCAGATTCAGGCCATGCTGGCCGATGCCCCCACCGATGCCTTCCTCCGTTTTGCCCTCGCCAAGGAGCATGAGAAGGAGGGCGATGACGCAGGTGCAAGGGAAATCTATACCGCATTGCTCTCCGACCAGCCCGAATACGTAGGCACCTACTACCACCTCGGTAAAACCCTAGAGCGGTTGGAGGAAGACCGTGAGGCCTGGCGCATTTACTCCGAAGGCATCGCCGTCACGAAGCGACTGGGAGAAAAACACGCCATGAGCGAGCTGGCCGGGGCCCGGTTGGAGCTGGGGGATGAAGAGGATTTTTTATAGTAATGTAGTGCTGTAGTAACCAAAAACGACCCACCCTCACAAGGAGAGCAGGTCGTATATCTTTTCAGATAAATTTGGTCGGTTAAGACTAGTTCAGGCTTTCGCTGAGTTTCTTACCGGGCTTGAATTTAGCGACGGTCTTAGCTTTGATCTGAATGGTTTCGCCGGTACGGGGGTTACGGCCTTCGCGCGCTGGGCGCTCGTTGGCAGAGAAAGTACCGAAGCCGATTAGGCTGATGCTTTCGCCCTTCTTCAGCGCGCCTTGGATGGCGTCGAGAGTAGCGCTAAGTGCAGCTTCTGCTTGGCTCTGGGTAAGGCCAGCGTTGTCGGCGATAGACGCCACGAGTTCTCCTTTATTCATTGGTTCAGGATTTTGGTTATGGAATAAGAGCGGCAAATATTGGTCGGAAGAAAGCCTCTTGCAACATTTTTCGCCTAAATTTTCATTTTATGAACGATTTATGTGCTCAAATGCCCAAATTTGGCGTTCTCAAAGGCAAAAGCACAACCACAACAACGTATGAAACAGCTCCGAGTTTACTATCTGGTCATTCTTATCGCCGCGTCTTTCACCTTTATTTCTACGGGGTGCGCGCGCAAATCTGGCTGTCTCGCCATCGAAAAAACGACCAAAACCGCACTGAAAAAGAACGGCAAGCCACGCAAGAAGGCATCCTCCGGTTTGTTTGACAAGAAGACCCAGCGGAAGATGAGGTAGAAGCGTAGCGCACTTTACTATCCGTTGCCAATCAACCTCTCCCCGCACCTGCGGCCGCGCCCTAATTATGAAGGTAACATGAGTCTTCCTGAATCATTAGATGGCCATGTTTGTCCCCTACCGAACCAACCGGTAAGTAGCTTTCACCAAGAAGGTATTCTGAAGGTCTCCCGCAAAGAGATCTTCCGTGATGGCCGAGAACACGCTCTTGGTGGGGTCCGTCCCGCCGGAGGTGCCCTGAGACCAAACCAAGAAGATCGTTGAGCTGGGCCGGTACTCCCACCTGACTACGAGGTTGGAGCGGAACTGCAAGAAGTTGAAGTCTGGGTTACCAAACTGCCAATCAATAGCGCGGTCCGTATCGTCGTCTATGCTGTACTGGTCGGTTTCTGTATCGTAGTTAACGGCACTCTCGGGGAAGATGATGAAACGATCGTCGAACTGTTTCGCCAACGGATCATCGACAATCTTGAACTCGTCGTACACCCCACGCGCTACGAAGGGCTGGGCGTAGTATTGGATCGTGAAGTCTGGGGTAATATTATAGGTAGCGCGCATGGTGAGGCTGAAAACCTGCTGCTTGATCTGGCCATGAACGTAGCCCGTGCGCCCATCGTCCGTCTGGGTAGTGATGTACTGGTCTCGGCGGGTAGATGGGTTGAAACTGGGTTGGATGTTCAAGGAAAGCGCATCGGTTGGTTGGTAAGCGACATTGAGGCCGACCTGCCCGCCCATCACGTTGCCATCGTACCCTTGGCCGCCGTTGAAGAACAGGAATGCGCGCAGCTTCTTACGTTGGTCTGTCCCGATACCTCCGCCCAGGGCATAGCCCGGAGGCCGACGGTAGAGCGGGCCGCCCCGCAGGGCGTTACGGCTGATGTCTTGCTGCTCTAGGTTGACGAAGAAGTTGAAGTTGGAAAAATTCTTCAACTGCCCCCAAACATTGGTATTGTAGCTGCGGTTGAGGGATGCTCCGCTCCAGTCCCAACCAGCGTAAATGTTGTGGTTCCACTGGAAGCGGTTGAACACCTTGGTCGGGTTGCGCCAGCGGCGCGCGCCCCAAGCAAAGAAGTTGACCTGCTCGGTATTGTTCATGAAACCAATGTCGTTCAGCTCTAGCCCTGGGCTTCGGTAGGTAGTGCCGGCCTCAAAAACCCAGTCGCCGTCGAACTCACCGATGGCGACCGTACCACCCGTGCCGCTCAGGCGCGTAGCGGAGCTGTCTACCGAGAGGTGGTCGGCGTCTGGCCGCTGGAAGTTGTGCTCGAAGGAGCGTTGCGTCTGGGTGATGGCTTCTTCGGAGCCCCGGACCTGGCTCCAGACCATGTTGGTCCGCAGTTGCCAAGCCCGGTCTTTCCAGCGGTGTACGAGGTCGATGCCGCTAGAGTATGCATTGTTGTGTAGGAAGCTGAGTTCTGGGGTTTGCAGGTCGCGGTTTACGCTAGTGAGCATCACGCCGATGGTGCTCTGCCCGTCGTTGAAGTCTTGCTGTACGCGCCCTACGTTGTAGCTCGTGAAGGGTTCTACTTGCTCTTTGCGCTCGCCGTCGGGGTCAATCACGGTCGCAAACTCCCGCTCCGTGAAGCTGGAGAGCAAGCCGAGCGAAAGCCCACTCTGCGTCTTGCCACTCACCTTGGCCGCGCCCAAGATGGTCGTGTTTTCGGGCTGTTGCACGAAACGGCCAACACCGGTGTTTTCACTAACGAAGCGGCTGGGCGAACCGCCAATTCTCCGGCTGTAAAACAGCAGATCTCCGTTGTACGAGCCTCCGGCTTCGGCCTGGGTGATGCGGTAATCGAAGATGTTGCGCCCCTCCACGAAGAACGGCCGCTGCTCGCGAAAGAAGATCTGGAACCCATCGAGGTTGATCGCGCCGGGGTCAGCTTCTACTTGGCCGAAGTCTGGGTTGACGGTGAAGTCTACCACGACGTCGTTGGTGATGCCGACGCGGCCGTCGAGGCCCGCGCTCAGGCGGGTGTCTGAGGTGCGTTCAAAGGGGTCGTTGTCGGCGAAGTCGCCGCCGGTACGCAGTTGGCCGAGGACGTAGGGCTGGATTTCGAGCGGCTTGCGCGGCTTGATGCCGTTGAGGCCCTTCAGCGTACCGAAGCGGCTAACCCAACCGGGCTGGTTTTGCTTCACCGGTGCCCAAGAACTGGCTTCCTGCTTTCGGAACAAGTTGCGGTTTACCTGCAAGCCCCAGGTCTGGTTTTCTTCCTTACCGAAGCGGAGCTGGGAGAAGGGGATGCGCGCTTCGGCGGTGTAGCCTTTGTCGTCGATCTTGGCTTTGAAGAACCAGAACGGATTCCAGCTATCGTCCCAGTTATTACCGTCGTTGCTGATGAACTCATCGCCCCGTACGCCGCTGGCGGAGGCGGAGAAAGAGAATCCGGTGCGTTTGTCGTTGAAGCTGTCGAAATTGATCTCGACCCAGTCTCCGGGGAAATCATCGCGGCGGCCGAGGCGGGCTTCGATCTGGTCTGGGTCGGTATCGAAGGCGCGCCAAGCGACGTAGAGGTAGCGGTCGTCGTACAGGATTTTGAAGGCGGTTTCTTGCGTCACGGGGTCCACATCGCTGGGCTGGCGCTGGTGGAAGTCGGTGCCCCATTCTACTTGGTTCCAGGCCTCGTCGTCTAAAACGCCGTCAACTGTTGGGGCTTCGCCCGCGATGCGGGCGGTGGTGTATTCTGGGGGCGTACTTTGGGCTTGCAGCCCAGCACAAAGCAGGAGCTGTAGCAGTAAAAGGTAATTTAGTCTCATCTGTGTGTGTTTATCTGGCGGATTGTATCCGCAGAGACGTTTAAAGCGGGGAGAGGTTGCATTGGGGAGGGGATATTGTGGTTTTTGGGGGGGGCGCGCGAGGCTCTTAACCTGCTAATCGCTTGCCGTAGCCGCCTCCCATCGCGCCTAGGTGGGGATGTTGTTCCCCGCCAAACAGCGAAGGGCTAAACGTTGCCTATCGGCAAGCGTTTAACCCTTTGCTAAATATGGGACCCCTTCGGGGCCGAACTACCCTCAACGCCTTGAATAGTTGTCCTTAGACAACACTTAAAACGAATCATCTCCCTCCCTTTATGGAATTGTCCATTCCTGATCGTCCCTACGCAAAAGCCAACAGCTATGCGTACCCTTTTCCTTACTTTGCTCTTATTATTCTCGGTCTGCACCTGCGTCAGCGCCCAAAATATCACCATCACGGCAGACATTGCGCTGGCCGCCGATCAGTGCGACCCCGTAATCAATGACCCGAATACAGATTGCATCAGCGTTCCCGCTGGCAACGACTTGCTGACTTACCTGCCCGGCCAAGACGGCGACATCATCGTTACCTACCGCCTAACCAATAACTCTGCGGGAACCATCACGCAAGCTTCGGTAACGGACAGCGATCGGGGCACCATAATTCCGGTATCGGTCGTCAATATCCCCCCCGGAACCACCGTGACGACCAACCGCATCTACCCAGCCGAAACTACTTCCCGCAATGTAACCGCCACGGTCACTGCTAATGTGGAAAGCGCCGCCGGCGCAAGCCTGTCTGTGGAGGGAGAATATACGCTAGATGTTGTCGCCCCAACGGTCAGCGTAGAGTTCGGCGTAGCTCGCCAGGCAGATATCTGCGACAATGAACCCCTCGCCCCAAATTGCAATATCCCCTTCGGTGCGCTCGATGGCCAAACCATCACAGTTGGCGCAAAAGACACCTTCACGACCCGCTACGCTTGGACAAATACGGGCCTCGGCGACTACGACCTCATCAACATCGTAGACCAAGACGGCTTCCAGATTGCCAACACCGGATTCGACCAAACACCCGGCCAAACACTGATTTCGGCCCGCCACTGGGAAGCCCCCGCCAACCCCGGAACCTACAACTACAGCCAAATCCTGACCATCACCGATCAGGGTGGTAATGTGGTTACGCAGACCGTGACTTACATTGTTATCGTTCAGGCTCCGATGGTCAGCGTTGAGTTCGGCGTAGCCCGCCAAGCGGACGTGTGCGACAATACCATCGCGCCCAACTGTATCATCCCCTTCGGTGCGCTAAATGGCCAAACCGTAACGGTGGGCGCAAAAGACACCTTCACGACCCGCTACGCTTGGACAAATACGGGCCTCGGCGACTACGACCTCATCAACATCGTAGACCAAGACGGCTTCCAGATTGCCAACACCGGCTTCGACCAAACGCCCGGCCAAACGCTGATCTCGGCCCGCCACTGGGAAGCCCCCGCCGACCCCGGAACCTACAACTATAGCCAAATCCTGACCATCACCGATCAGGGTGGTAATGTGGTGACGGAGACGGTGACTTACATCGTTATCGTAGATTGTAGCGTAGCAGACCTAGCAGAGCCAACTGCGCTGTGCCAAGACCGCAGCTATACCATCATGGAAGGCGAAACCCAAACCATCAACGCAGGCATGATCGACAACGGCAGCTTTGACGGTTGCGGCAGCTTGGCTGGCGGAGGCATCGATATTACGTCCTTTACCTGCGCCGACGAAGGGACAAACACCGTAACCCTGACCGTGGGAGACTTGGCAGGCAACTCCGCTACCTGTACGTCTACCGTGACCATCAACGTCACGGAAGCCATCTACGAAGGCCCCAATGACGACTGTGTCACGACTTCCGTAGCGGTGGCCGGTGGGCAAGCTTGGCACGACATTACTACCCCTGGCGGCAAACTAATCGGCCAGGTCATCATTGGTAGCAATACCAACATTGCTAAGGTGCAGGCGAGCGTTTATAAGTCAGCCAATATGACCGAAACAGCCAGCGGCGAGGGCTTGCTCAGTAAACGGATCGACCTCAAAATGCTGGATGCGGGAGACAACGTTGTGCAACCCAATACCGAACAAATTTACGTGCGTCTTTACTATACCGCCGCCGAAATTGCGGCGTTATCTGCTGCTTCTCCGGGGACGGATACAGGTACTTTCAGTGTCACGAAAACCAGCAATGGAGATTGTGGGTCTGGGTACACCGGCGAGAACGCTACAGCGATGAACACGACCTTCCACAGCTTCGGCTGTGCGGGCGAAGACGGTTACTACGAGTTTTTTACCGGCTCGTTCTCTACCTTCTACCTCTTCGCCACCGAGGCCATCTTGCCCGTAGAAATGACGGTATTTACCGCTCATGAAGTCGAAAAGCAACGTGTACAACTCAACTGGGCTACGGCCACAGAAACCAACAACAACTACTTCGCGGTAGAGCACAGTACCGACGGGCGAGCGTTTGTGGAGGTGGGCGAGGTCGCAGGTGCCGGGAACGGTTTTGAAACGCAGGGATACGCCTTCCTGCACTTGGACCCAACTGTGGGCCAGAACTTCTACCGCCTCCGTCAGGTAGATTTTGATGGCACCGAGACGCTTAGCGAATTGCGGATCGTCAACGTATCCTCCGCAGGCTCCCTATCCGTATTCCCGAACCCAACAACAGATGAATTGGGGATCAAAGGTTTCTCCGGAGGGCCCGTTGAGGTCATAAACATGCAGGGCAGCAGGGTATTGCAAGGCCAACTGAATGAAAACGCTAGGTTAGACGTTCGTCGCCTCCCGGCCGGAGCTTACGTTTTGCGGGCAGGCGGGGTTTCGTTGCGGTGGGTGAAGCGGTAAATCTCAACCCTCCTCAACGCCTTGAATAGTTGCCCTGAAAGGGTACCATATCTAGCGATGGGTTGAACGAGGCCGAAGGCCGAGGTCTGCCCATCGCGCCTAGGTGGGGATGTTGTTCCCGCCAAACAGCGAAGGGCTAAACCTTGCCTACCGGCAAGCGTTTAACCCTTCGCTAAATATGGGACCCCTCCGGGGCCAAACCAGCCTCAACGCCTTGATGATTGCCCTGAAAGGGCACCACATCTAGCGATGGGTTGAACGAGGCCGAAGGCTGAGGTCTGCCCATCGCGCAATCGCAGCACCACACCATCGCCCAAACCGTGATGGGTTGAACCACCTAACCACAAAACCGCGCCAACCGCTCAATCATCTTCATGCACCCTTCCAACTGTTCTACGGCGCAAAACTCGTTTGCGCGGTGGGCTTGCGCGATGTCTCCCGGGCCGCAGATGACGGATGGGAAGCCTGCGTTGGAGAACTGCCCCGCTTCGGCGGCGTAGGCTACCGTGGAAACGTCTGACCGGCCAGCAATTTGTTTGATCAGGTCTACAATTGGCTGGTCTTCGGCCGTATCGAGCGGCGGCACGGGGGGGTGCATCGCTGAGTGGGTGATGTTGAAACCGGGGAAGGTCTTGCGGCGCAGCTCAATGCGCTCGGCGCAGTAAGCTTGGAAATCGTCGATGATGTCTTGAGCGTCGTCCATGGGGATGTTGCGGAAATCCCAGTCGAAGGCGCATTTATTGGCGATGATATTGAAGGCGGAGCCGCCTTCGATCGTCCCGACGTGGATGCTGGTGTGGTTGGGGTGGAAGCGGTCGTCGGTTCGGCCAGCGGCGATGAGGGCGTCCATTTTGTCTTCTAGCCAGACCACGAGGCGGGCGGCTTCGTGGATGGCGTCTACCTCTTCTTTCACGCGGCTGCTGTGTCCTTGGCTTCCGTGTACGGTGGTGGTGTAGACCATGATGCCTTTCTGCCCCACCATCGGTTGCAGCATCGTTGGCTCACCGATGATGGCCCCGGCGGGCCGCTCGTCGTAGTAGTCCCGGATGGCTTCGGCGGTTAGGTCACCGGCCATGCAGCCGATCTCTTCGTCGAAACTAAAGGCAAAGTAGACGGGCTTTTTTAGGCGCGAACGCAGGAGCAAGGGAACGCTTGCTAAGCAACAAGCCAGGAAGCCCTTCATGTCGCAGCTCCCCCGGCCGTAAAGCTTATCGCCCTTCAGGGTAAGCTTGAAGGGGTCCGTCTCCCATGGCTGACCAACCACCGGAACTACGTCCATGTGTCCGCTCAAGATGACCCCGCCGTCTGCGGCGGGCCCGATGCGGCAATGGATGGCTTCCTTCGTGCCGGTCTCGTCGGGCACAGTTTGGTAGGCTACGCCATAACTGTCTAGGTAGTCTTTGATCCAGTTCGCAATGGAGAGGTTGCCCTCTCCGCCAAGGACGGGGAAGGAAACCAGTTGGGTCAGAATTTCGGTAGCGCTTTGGGCGTGGGGTACTGTCATGAAGACGAAGGTAATGCGAATCAACCATTAACCTTCCCCTTGCACCTGCGGCCGCGCCCACATCAGAAAACTTTTAGGCTACCCAAAAGCATTGTCTTAAGTACGTACCTTCGCGCACGCTAAACCAAACTGTTGGCCATAAACCGGTACCAACTATTTGACTGCTTGACTATCTGACTATCCGACTTATGAAAACCCTCATCACTTCCGCCCTCCCCTACGCCAACGGTCCCCTGCACCTTGGCCACTTGGCCGGAGCGTACTTGCCTGCCGACATCTTCGCCCGCTACCAGCGGCTGATGGGCAAGGAATTGCTGTGGGTCTGCGGATCAGACGAACACGGCGCAGCCATCACGCTCCGCGCCAAAAAAGAAGGCATCGACCCCCGCGAAATCATCGACAAATACCACGAACTCAATAAAAAGAGCTTTGAAGAACTCGGCATCAGCTTCGATTATTACCACCGCACCAGCGCGCAACTGCACCACGAAACCAGCCAAGAATTTTTCCTAAAGCTGTTGGAACAGGGAGACCAGTTTGAAGTCAAAACCACCGAGCAATACTACGACCCCGAGGCCAACCAGTTTCTGGCCGACCGCTACATCAAAGGCACCTGCCCCAACTGTAAATCCGAGAACGCCTTCGGCGACCAGTGCGAGAACTGCGGCAAAGACCTCAGCCCAACCGAGCTCATCAACCCAACCTCCACCATCAGCGGCGCAAAGCCGGAACTGCGCGAAACCAAGCACTGGTTTTTCCGCCTAGACAACCACGAAGCGTGGCTGAAAGAATGGGTCAAAACCGGAAAAGTAGACGGCCAACAACTGCACAACCCCAGAGACTGGAAAAAACACGTCAGCGGCCAGTGCATGAGCTGGCTCGATGGCGGCCTGCATCCGCGCTCCATCACCCGCGACCTCGACTGGGGCATCCCCGTGCCGGTGGAAGGGGCCGACGGCAAGGTGCTCTACGTCTGGTTCGACGCGCCCATCGGCTACATCTCGGCCTCCAAACAGTGGGCGCTAGAGAACGGAACCGACTGGGAAGAATGGTGGAAAGGCGAAGACAGCCGCTTGGTACACTTCATCGGGAAGGACAATATCGTCTTCCACTGCATCGTCTTCCCGGCCATGCTGAAGGCGCACGGCGACTACAATTTGCCAGAAAACGTACCCGCCAACCAGTTCCTGAACTTCGAGGGCGATAAGTTCTCCAAATCGCGCGGCTGGGGCATCGAACTGCACGAATACTTGGAGGTTTTCAAGGACTTCGAGAACGGCAAAGACGCCATCCGTTGGGCCCTCATCCGCAACCTGCCCGAGAACCAGGACGCCGATTTTACGTGGGACGGGTTCACGGAATACTACGACAAAGACTTGGCCGATAAGCTGGGCAACTTCTTCAACCGCGTTACCGTCTTGACCCACAAGTATTTTGATGGGGAGGTGCCTGATTCTCCTCAAGAAGAGGGTGCGGAATCTTTGGCGCGCACGCAGGTGCAAGGAAAGGTTGCCGAGTTCGTTCACGCCATCGGAGCGCACATCGATGCCTACCGTTTTAAAGACGCAGCCACCAGCTTCGTAGAGTTGGCCTCCTTCGGTAACACTTACCTCCAAGACGCCGCCCCGTGGAGCCTCTACAAAGCTGACCCCAATGATCCTCGGATTGCGGAAACGATGTTCGTCTCCATCCAGATCGCGGCGGCCTTGGCCCTGACGGCTACGCCCTTCATCCCCTTTGCTGCGGAGCGTCTTCGCTCCGCCCTCAACCAAGGCCCCGCAACGAACGGAGACTGGGCCTTGGCGCTGTCTGGCGTCACCTCCGGGCAGCCGCTGTTGGCGGCGGGCCACGTACTTGGCCAAGCGGGCGTCCTCTTCCCCAAAATCGAAGACCGCAAAGACGACAGCCGAAAAGCCATCATCGAAGGCGAACGGGCCAAAATGGCGGCGGTGCTGGCAGCTAAAGAAGCTGCCGCTCCTACAACGTCTGCCTCGTCTCAAGGGTCCACCCGCGAACCCTTCAAGCCCGAATGCACCTTCGAGGACTTCCTGAAGCTAGACCTCCGCACAGCCACTATCCTGACGGCCGCGCCAGTTAAAAAATCCAACAAACTCCTCCACCTCACGATTGAGCTGGGGACGGAGCAGCGCTCCGTCGTTTCCGGCATCGCGAAGCACTTTGCGCCGGAAGACATTGTTGGCAAGCACGTCTGCTGCGTCGTCAACCTTGCGCCGCGCAAGATGGCGGGTGTGCTCTCCGAAGCCATGATCTTGATGGCGGAGGATGGAGAGGGAAAGCTGGCTTTCGTTAGCCCTCCGGCTGGGTTGGGGGATGGATGGATGGTGCGGTAAGCGGATTCCTTTCATAACGTTGCAGTAAGAGTTTAAATATGTACAGTCCCCTCGGGCACTAGAGGTGAAAAGCTGAGATTTAGCAGCAATTGAAGTCACAAACAGAAGTATGAGCTAAATCCTTCCCCAAGCGATTTTGAGCATTTGCATGAAGAAATCTAGGTTTTACGCGGGTTTCAGGGAAATCACCTCTGGTGACCGAGGCCACTATACATCAATGTTTACAGAAACGCTGAAAGTCCCCCTTCGGGAGATTTAGGGGGGGTTCTAAAAATGTCTAGTAGTGTGGTAAACAATTCAATACATGT
>CALEDI010000014.1 GCA_937949535.1 uncultured Lewinella sp.
TGGGTTTCACCGACGAAGCCTAGGGTTGCAACTTCGTCGTCGTCCAAGCGGCGTTCCTCGAAGTAGCTCCAGCGGTTGCGCTCAATCTGGGCGTAGAAGTGCAGCGGCCCGCTGCCGCTGGCCGGAACAATTTCCAACTGACGTCCCTGGCTGGTATGTTCGTCTTCCCAATCTATTTGAGCGGAGCGACCCATGCGGTAGGCAACGTTGTTGTAGGCCAATCTTTCCCCCTCCTGCGAGCGGTAAAACGGAAAAACGAAATCGTGCTCCGGCTCGGGCAACGGGCGGGGCGTAGCGGCTCCGGTCCTGACGGTAACGTCCCAATCTTCTTCTCGGGACGAGGAGGAGCTGCCCGTTCCTTGCTGGCGGGCTTGGGCTTCCATCTTGGCTTCTGCTTCTTCCATTTTACGAAGCATACCCTTCGGGAGCCATTTCTTGATGGGCTCCAGCTTTTTCATCTGCTCCCGCATTTCCTCTAGGTTGAGGCCCTCGAAGTGGGTGCTGTTGTTCAGGTCTAGGCTGGTGTCGTTCTGGATGTCGAGGTAAGCCTCGATGGTATGCTCAAGGTCTAGGAGGAGTTGTTTGTCTGGTTCGGCATCGATCAGTTTTACTTCGGCTCCCGTGTCCATTTTAGCCACCAGTTTATAGGTTGGTTGCTTGTTTTGCGAAACACTGCTCTTCCCAACATACAATTGCACCAGCGCCCGCGCCTGAATATCGTAATCTTTAACAAACGGCCACGGAACTGGCCCGTTCGTTAGGGTCAGTTTTTGCCGGTCAATCTTTATGTCCGTTTTGTTGGTAAAACGGGTCAGCGTCCACCAAGTGATGAAAATGCCCGCCAGCAGGTGAAAGGAGATAAATAGCCCCGCTCCGCCAAACAGCGCAAACAACGAGATACTGTCCCAGATGATACAGAAAACCACCAAGAACCACATGGATGGCGTTCTCCAATTGTAAGAAATATTCAGCTCGCCCGAGCCGCGTTCGATGTTGAGTTTAGACATACTATGGGTAGTTGTGCGTACGGTGCTACATGAGCATATTACCGAATGTACAAACTTCTTACCTTTTGCTATACACACTACTGCCCCCTGCCCCCTGTAATCTACAACCTGTAATCTACAACCTGCAACTTGCAACCTGATCGCTACACACTAGGGTCTGGCCACTGCTTTTGTACCTCGTTCAGGTCGCGCAGCACCTCCTCTGAAAGCGTGAGTGTTACGCTGTCGATGTTGGTTTTTAGCTGTTCTATACTGGTAGCACCGATGATGTTGCTGTGGTTAAAGTCTTGACCGTTGACGAAGGCCAGCGACATTTTGGTCATGCTCAGGCCGTGCTTTTTAGCGACGGCGGCGTAGGCTTCCGTAGCCGCCAAGGCATTATCGTTGCCGTAACGGGTGTATTGCGGGAAGATGTTCAGCCGCGCATCCGGGCGCGCCGTTCCGTCTAGGTATTTACCCGTTAGGCGCCCCATACCGAGCGGGCTGTACGGGAAACCCGCGATGTTTTCCCGTAGGCAAACTTCGGCCAAACCAATTTCAAAACCCCGGCTCAACAAACTGTACGGATTCTGAATACTGACCGGGCGGGGCAGCCCGTGAACATCGGCCAAGTGCAAGATGCGCATCAAGCCCCACGGCGTCTCGTTGCTCACGCCCCAATGCTTGATGGTACCGGCTTTTATCAGCGCGTCCATCTTGGTGAGGATCTCCAAGAAGTTGTCTTCCCAGGCGTCGTTTTTGATGGTATGTACACCGCGTTTGCCGAAGAAGTTTACCTGCCGGGCGGGCCAGTGCAGTTGGTAGAGATCGAGGTAATCGGTTTGCAGGCGGTCGAGGCTCTGGCCTACCGCTTCACCGATCTGGCCTTTGCTGAAGCCTAGGTTGCCGCCCCGGATGTGTTCGGCAAATTTGGCGGGCCCAGCTACTTTGCTGGCCAAGAAAATGTCCTTCCGTTTGCCCGTAGCCTTAAACCAGTTGCCAATGATGCTTTCGGTCTTCCCCCACGTCTCGGCGCTGCTTGGTATGGCGTACAGCTCGGCGGTATCGAAGGCGTTCACGCCGCGCTCCACGGCGTAGTCCATCTGGGCGTGGCCTTCGGCTTCGGTGTTTTGCTTGCCCCAAGTCATGGTGCCGAGGGTTACTTTAGAAATCTGGAATCCGGTGGTGCCGAAGGAGTTGTAGCGCATTGGTAAGGGAGTAAGGGGGGAAGGGAGTAAGGGGAGTAAGGGGAGGAAAGGACGTTTCGTTCTGCCCTCTCGTGAGCAAATGCGTAAGAGGGCAATATGTTTAGTTGTTGGCGCGGACGCGGGTGCTGAGAAGGGTTTTGAGCTCATTGTTCCCCGCCCCAAGGCTAGTACTTCCGTATAAGTACGGGGTAATTTCTGCTTTGGTTCATCCCTTTCAAGGCTAGTACTTCCGTATAAGTACGGGGTAGCTTCTCCACCTCCCAACAAATGTCATAGTTGCAGCTTAAAGCCGTAGCTAGAAAAAAAGTAAAACTTTTTTCAAGCAACTGCAACTTTAACCCGCAACGATGACATTATCCCTATGAAACAACATCAACCGTAAACCGTACCCTCACTTGGTTCGCCCAAGAAAAAGGTACAGCCGGGAGGCGGATATCCGTGAAACTCCGTCAGGCCGGCACAAACCCCCGAAAGGGGCAAACTATGGCACTCGACAACCGCGAGCGTATCTTCAAGCTGGAAATGCAGGAGCACTACCAGATCGTTTACAACTTCCTACACCGAATGTGTGGTAACGGCGCCGATGCGGCAGACCTTACCCAAGAAACCTTCGTGCGGGCCTACGTAAAGATCGATCAGTACGAACCCGGCACCAACGCCCGAGCTTGGCTATTCCGCCTCGCCAAAAACCTCTTCATCAACGATTACCGCAAAAAGTCACGCCGTGGCGAAACGGAGCTAGATGAACGTGTAGCTTATAACCAACGCGACGAAACGAACGCAATGGCCGGCTTCTCCGACCTACGCATCGCCGGTGCCATGGATGCAGATTTCTCCGACGAGATCGTCAAGGCAATGGCCCTGCTCAAGGATGATAACCGCGCCATCATCATCATGGCAGACCTCTACGACTTCAGCGAAAAAGAAATCGCCAAGGCGATGGACCTCAACCTGAACACCGTAAAGTCTACCACCCGCCGCGCCAGACTTGCGCTCATCAAGCGCCTGTCGGTTTACGCCGAAGATACCTACGGGATCGTCAATACGCGAAACCTCGGTGCCTAAGCACAAAACAATTCAATGCCACCCCGCGAACTTGGTTCTCGGGGTGGCATTTTCAACTTTAACAACTTCATTTCTTCATTCAAGTCATCAAAAAATGTCATTTTCAAATAGTCGTAAGCCCAACAAGGAACGGAACCACCAACTACCCGAAGTGGCCGATAGAGAACCGGCCCTACCAACAGAAGGATGTCTTGATTTATCCATAGACCCACTTACCGAAGACATAAAAAATATTGATGCCTATCAGGTATTCCTGAAACGTAACCTCAAACCCCTCGCCGCTCCCACTGACCTATTGGCCAACATCCAAGCGCGATTAGCTAAAATTGACGCACAAAAAGCGTAGCTCCTTCACCTATATCCCCTTTTACTGCTTTCTTCCAATACTACGGTTTTGCCCAACAGGCGCGCGCGACGCAGACCTGCTCGGCGCGCTACGCATCCGAATTTTACGGTAAGCGCTAGACTTCGATGGGTCTAAACGAGACATCGACTGGATAACGCTGTTCTGCTCCGCCCCCGTGGCCCCTTTATAAATTTCAATGATCTCGTCTCGCTTCGCATCAACGAACGCTTGGGCGTAGACCGATTGTGGGTAGGCTTGGTTAGCCTTCTGCGCGTCCTCAACGGCTAGGGTGATGTTGTTGCGCCCAGCAACCTGGTCTTGGTGCATCAAGTCAAGGCCTGTGCGGTGGTAGGCGTAGTAGGCCCGGCGCAAGGGCAGCATCCGTGGGCTAGTGATGTTTTCCATCAAGAAATAACGGTTGCGTTGCTTTCCGTTGGAGCTCCAGCCGTTGTTGACGTCGTTGGTGATGTTGGTTGGCAAACGGTTGTAAAGCTCTTGGGCTTTCTGGAAGAGCGGTTCGCCACCAAGCGGGCTGAAGGTGTCGTAGTCGAGCCCCAAAATAATGTAGCTGTAGAAAGCAAATACCGACCCCAAATCACTTATGTAGCTTTGCTCGGAGTACTGAACACCTTCCCCTTGCCGGTAGGTGAATTCCACCTGCTTGTCTAGCGTATTCAGCACGGGAGTTTTCTCTCCGGTGCCGTAAACGGGGCGCAAACTCTGGATCGCAACCGTCGCTTTAAAGGCGTTGGGGATGGCTACTTGGGCACCGTCTCCCTTCGCTGATGTCTCGGTTTGCTCGCTGATCGTGAAAAACAGCGTAGCTTCAATGCGTTCCTCGGGCTCAAATTGGTCTTCTGTCCAGACTTGGTTGTTTAGGAACGTGACGAGGTCTTTTTCCAGCGAGTTGAACACCCGTTTGTCCGTTTGCAGGATCTGATCGGTGTTCATGTTTATCGTCCAGCGTATTTCACCTTGGGCGAGGCCGCAGGTGCAAAGTAGGAGGATCAAGGAGCAAAGTAGGGAGAAGCGTAAGTTCATGTCGTATTGTCTAACTCTTCGGCCGAGCGTTGCGAAGCTTCGCTCGTCCGCCGAGTGGTTCGTTGTAGTTTGGCCGCTAGCTGGCTACAAATATAAAGGGAGAGATACCTCAAAAAAACAAAGGTAACTACCTTTCACCCGCTCGGCCCGATGAGTCAAACCTCGTAAGGTGCTGCGGACGAGCTAGAGGCCCACCAAGGCATCCAGAATATCATGCGCAACGGCGGCCTTAGGTTTTAACTCAAAGTCGGTCACCTTATTGCCAGTTACGAGCTGAATTTTGTTGGTGGCGTGGCCGAAGGCCGCGCCTTTGTCGTTCGGGGAGTTGAGGACGATGAAGTCGAAGTTCTTTTTCTTGAGTTTGCCGCGCGCGTTTTCAACGCCGTTTTCCGTTTCGAGGGCGAAGCCGACAAGGCGTTGGTGGGGCTTTTTCTCTTGCCCTAGCTCGGCGGCAATGTCTGGGTTACGGACCAGCTTGACGGTGAGGGGGCCATCTTTTTTCTTGATCTTACCGGCTTCCGTTCGGGAGGGGCGGTAGTCGGCAACGGCGGCGGCCAAGATGGCCGCGTTGGCTGTTCGCCATTTCAAGACAGAGACGGCGTGCATCTCCCGCGCAGAGCGGACGTTGTGGACCGTGATGCCGTCCTGCTCAGTAGTCAGCTCCGTAGGCCCAAGTACGAGATCAACCTTCGCGCCCCGAGCAGCGGCGGCTTCGGCCAGCGCGATGCCCATCCGCCCGGTACTCCGGTTACCTAAGTAGCGGACAGGGTCGAGGTCTTCGTAGGTAGGGCCGGCAGTGATGAGGATGGTCTGGTTGGCGAGGTCTTGCTCCCTCTCCGCCATTTTCTTTGCCCCCGCAGCTCTTAAAGAAGGAGATGTTGGAGGGCCGAAGGGGCTTTCATCCCTTGCTCCTTTCATCCCTTGCTCTGCATCCTGCGTACGCGCCATAAAAGCGCTAAGCAGCTCGATGATGTCTTCCGGCTCCGCCAGCCGCCCCGCTCCGGAGAGGCCGGAAGCCAACTCGCCCGTACCGACATCAATGAGGTGGTTGCCGTAGCTTTTCAGAAGATCCACGTTGCGCTTGGTGGCGGGGTGGGCCCACATGTCGAGGTCCATCGCGGGCGCAAAAAACACCGGGCAGCGGGCCGAGAGGTAAACCGCCACGATGGCACTGTCGCAGATGCCATTGGCCATCTTCCCGAGCGTAGTGGCCGTTGCGGGAGCCACCAGCATGGCGTCGGCCCAGAGGCCAAGCGCTACGTGGTTGTTCCAGCTCTCTCCGTCGTGGACGGAGGTCGTTACTGCGTGTTTAGACAGCGTTGCGAGGGTGAGCGGCGAGATGAAATCGGTCGCGGCCTTGGTCATCAGTACTTTCACCTCTGCGCCCGCTTTCACCAGCCCACGCACAATGAGCGCGGCCTTATAAGCCGCAATTGAACCAGAAACACCAAGGATGATTTTTTTGCCGGAGAGGGACATATTTCTAAGGGTTGTGGTTGGGGAATTTAGGGGGATTACCCCTTCGAGTATTCACAACTGTCAGTCAATTATGCATTCCTGAAATCAATTATGCGTTAGCCCTCGGGGCCGAGGGTGAGGTTCCGAGCGCAGCGGGCATCCTCGTTGTAGGTACCTTTTCCATAAAACAGAAAAACTAGGAGCAGACCATGCCCACTCCTAGTTTCCGATTTCTGATGCTTGGCCTCCTACACCTCTTCGTCTTCCCGAGCGGAGTTGTAGCGGTGGTAGAGTTCGTCGTCGAGGTATTCCCGCATCGCGATGAGCACGGGGTTGGGAAGCTTTTCGTAGAACTTAGAGATTTCGATCTGCTCTTTGTTTTCTACGACTTCCTCGATGGTGTCGGTCACTTCCGCAAACTCTTCGAGTTTCTGGTCGAGCTCGTGCTTGAGGTCCACGGCGAGCTGGCGCGCGCGGCGGCTAACGATGGCGAGGGTCTCGTAGATATTACCCGTGTCTTTAACGACGTTCTGGATGTCGCGGGCGCTAACATCGGGACTGAGGCCTTGGGCCCGTGCTTTAATATCTGACATTTTCGAGTTCTTTTAGTTTGGCTTGAGATTTTTTGAGGATGCTTTCCAGTTCCGCTCGGTATTGGCTGGTTTCGTACCGATCAAGGAAGGCTTTGGTGAGTTTGACCGCTTTACCGTACCGTTCTTGTTGGCGGGTTACGTAGCTCTGGCGGGCGTACTCGTATTGGCTTTGGGCCATCAGGAAACGGATTTCCTCGGCGCGGCCGGTTTCGGGGTAGTCTTTCAGTACGTTTTCAAAACTCTGCTGCGCAGATTCAAAACGCGAAAGGTCTACGTAGAGTTTTGCGGATTCAAAATCCTTTTTCTCCATCTTGGCCCGCATTTCGTCGATGAGGTTGTTGGCCTCCGAGACGCGCTCGCTGTTGGGGTAGCGGTTGGCAAACTCCTCGAAACCTTCAATGGCTTTTACGCTGTAGCTCTGGTCTAGCCGGTAAACTGGGCTAAGCTCATAGTTGGAGTAGGCCGTCATGAAGTCGGCTTCTTCCTTCAGCGGCGAGCCGCCGTAGGTGGTTGCGAAGTTCTTGAAGTAATAACTGGCCAGTACATATTGCTTGGTGTAGTAATAGGTATAGGCATAGCGGTAGGCAATTTCCTCAGCCTCGGCTTTGCCTCGGTAAGGGCCGATGGCCAGTTCGTAGAGGGTCTGGGCCCGCTGGTATTCTTCCTGCTCGTAGTAATCACTAGCTTTGGCCAGCCATACAGCAGGGTCTCCGCTGGTGCGGATGGTCTCAAATTCGGACTTGCAGCCGAAGGTGAGCAGGGCAACAAAAACAAGGGAAAGTAGGGAAGTAAACTTCATAAGGGGCGCAAAGATAAGGATTATTGAGACAGAGGTGCCGCAGTGTGCATAATAAATTGCAGGCTCTCCAAATAGATTAACCAAACCACCAAGGCACTAGGTTTTTTAGCAATCAACTTTCCGCGTTCAGGCTGACGCGGTTACATTTGGCCACCTGAATCCTAAACGCTGAACCCTGTGTGACACAACGGCACTATAGTAAGTCAGAAAAAGTGGCTAAACCTACAATCTGTGGTGGGCACACATCTGCAACTAGATTGTTTGAAATAAAAGGAGGGCTGTGGTTGCGAAAGGGTTGTATAGAATAGTTGCCGCCTGAATGCTGAACGCTGAACGCTAAACCCTGAACCCTGAAAGCTGAGTGCCACAAACGGCCTGTAGAAAATCGGCAAATGGCAACCTTGCAACCTGTTGCGCAAGTAGCTTCCATCCCTTAGCTTTGACGCACGCAAAAGACAACTACCTATCGCCTCCTCGTTACCCCCTCGCATCGACGAACTCCGGTTGTACTACAACACCACCATCCGCCCCGAGCTGTACCGGCTCGAACGGCGGCGGCTGCGCCTCGTGCGGGGCATCTTCGGTTCGTTGATCGCCGTGGTGGTATTGCTCATCAGTTTCGTGGTCTTTGATTTGGGGTTTCTGTTCTTCCTCTTCATCGCGCCGATCGTCTTCTACGGCCTCTCGCTTTATTCTCGGATCGGTAAATTCCGGGAAGCCTTCAAGCCTGCCATCTTTACGCTACTGATGGAGTTTCTGAACGACGCGCCCAACTATCGCTCACTTACCTACGACCCCAAGCACCCCATCGGCCAAGACCGGTTTGAGCGCAGCGGCTTGTTTCGCCCTACGCCAGATCATTACCATGCCGAAGACTACATCAAAGGCCTCGTTGGCGAAATGGCCTTCGAGATGGGCGAAGCTTACGTTCGGGAAATCAGCGCGGCGAGTAACCGGCTAGAGGTTGTTTTTAGTGGCTTGTTCGTCCATGCGGTTTTTAGCGAACCAACTACGGGGCAGATTGCCGTTTGGCCCCGCCGCAACATCCGCCGCCTAAAGCGTGCGGTAGACGCCTACGTTTCAGCCAACGGCAAAAACGTCGATCATGAAATCATGAACCCTGGCTTTCGGGAGGAGTTTGCGGTGTATTCAAAAGACAACGTCCACGTAGCGGGCATCCTGACGCCACCGATGCAGGACGCATTGTTGGCATTCGCTCGCAACCAAGAGCAAGACATCTTCTTCGCCGTCCACAACCAAGACCTCTTCATCGGCGTTGCGCACGACTATGATATGCTGGAACCCAAATTCTTCAAATCCAACCTCAGTTTCTCCCTCATCCGAAAATTTTATACCGACATCACGCTTATGCTGGGGGTAATCTCGGATTTTGACCAGACGCATTAGGTAGGTTGCAGGTTGCAAGTTGCA
>CALEDI010000015.1 GCA_937949535.1 uncultured Lewinella sp.
GGTTCCAGGTTCCGTGTCGCATGTGTGGCAGGGGGGGCAGGGTACAAGTTGCAGGTTGCAGGTTCCGTGTTGCATGCAGGTTGCACGTCACGCATACACGGCAGCCTGCAACCTGCCTGTAACACATGCTACACGAGACGAGACTTGCAACCTGTAACTTGCAACCTGCAACCTGCAACTTGCAACCTGCCTGTAACACATGCTACACGGCAACCTGTAACCTGCAACTTGCAACCTGCAACCTCCACCTGCAACCTCCACCTGCAACCTTAAAACTGAAACACAGCAAACCCTTTCATCTGGCAGGTAGCCACCGTAGTCAGCATTGAGGTAGCGATGTCTACTTCGGCGAGTACGGTTCTGGTGTTTATCTTCCGTGCCCTTAGTGATTGGCCGCAGACGGTGAGTTGTACGCCCGCAACCTTGAGTTCGCGGATCAGGTCTATGTTGGGGTTCTCTACGCCGAATTTTTGTTTGTAGGCGATGTTGTCCATTACGGCGTAAGTAGCGTCTCCGTGGATGGCGAGGACTACCGTCATCTGGTCGTGGAAGCCGCCTCCCGCCTCGTGGAGGTTCAGCATCCGGGCAACGTTGTGGAGGGCGAAGCTGTAATCGCTTGGTTTTTCGCCGCCGGTTTTGCAGTCGATGACGATTTTGTAGTCCATTATGCTGTCTGGCACAACGGTGGCTTCGGGGATGGCGTAGATGCCGCCGAAGCTGGGCACAATGGGGTTGATTCTCTCTTGGGCGAGGCCGCAGGTGCAGGCGAAGGTTAAGAGAAGGAGTGTGTTGGTTAATTTTTTCATCTTAAATCGATCGGTAGGTAGAAACTAAAATACGAAGGTAAAGATGGTAAAAACTATAAACTTTCTCCAAAACCTGCACTTTGTTGTGTGCCCCAACTGCATTACTTGGTTGAAATAGCCCGCCAGTTACTAGGGGGTACTTCCGTATATATACGGGCTGGGCGGGGCTGGCCAAAGAGCGTATCCAACGTCGTCCAATTCTTGAAGACTACCCCTTCAACCCTCCCCTGCATCCCGCGTCCGCGCCGCTTTATTAGACGCCTTAAGGCAACCACGACTTAACGGGCGAACCCTTAGTAACTTCAAAGGGTTATTCATCTACCCACAAACATATCTACGTTGAAACACACACACTACCTCAAACACAGCCTCTTACTCGTACTTACCGTTTTGCTTTCTGCTTGTGCGAACTACCAAATTCATACGCTAGCCGATGAGCCAGGGCTGACCGCAGACGTAGCCCCCGTGGGAACCCCTGAATACTCCACCTTCATGGTCGGTGATCTGGGGTACGATTACGCCAGAGGGATGGTCACGCTCGAAGCGATGGTCCGCGCAATGCCAACAGAAAAAAAGAAGAGCTCGCTGCTCCTCTTGGGAGACATCACCGGCAAGGACGGACTGCGCAAAAAAGACGGCGAAGAACGCGATCACCTAGACGAGATCGGCCAACTGCTAAGCCAAGTACCCGGTAAAGTATTTTACACCCCAGGGGAAAACGAAATTGGCCGAAATGGCAAGTTTGGCCGCCTAGGCCGCCTAGAAGATTACTTCGAGGACAACGAAAAACGGTTCGGGAAAAAGGTCCACTTCATGCCCAACAAACAATGCTCTGGCCCCGACGACGACGAACTCTTCGACCGCGTTGGCCTAATCGGCATCAATACTGCTTGGTATATGGCCGACTGGACGCGCGACGAAGAAGTCAGCGAAGGCTGTGATTTCCGTAACCGACACGCCATGATGGCCGCCTTGGTAGACGAAATCAAAGGCTACCGAGACCAGGTGAAAATTGTGATGATGCACCACCCTACCCAAAGCAATGGCAATCGTGGGGGGAAGTTCAGCCTTGGCCAGCACCTCTTCCCGCTGGCCGATGTCATCCCCGGGGCTTACCTCCCCTTGCCTGTTGTTGGCACCGCCATCAGGGCCGTTCAGGGCGTAGGCGGAGGCCCACAAGACGTGCAAAACCTCCGCTACCAGCAGTTCATCAACAAGCTAAAAATGGGTATTGACGACGAAGTGAACGTGATCTTCGTCAGCGGCCACGAACACAACATGATGCTGGTACATGAAAAAGAATACCTACAAATCGTTGCGGGGTCGGGCAGCATAAAAGGGCCTGCCAACGGCGGCAACGACGCCAACTTCGTAGCAGGAAAAATTGGGTACAGCCGCCTAGATTTTTACCCAGACGGCTCCGTATTCATCGGTTTCTATACCGTAGACAAAGACGGACACGAAACGCGCGCCTACTACCGCCAAGTTATTGAAGACCGCAATGCTCGCCAAGACGAAAAGATCAAGGAAGTTCCTTACGCGCAAATCAACGAAAGCGTGGTGAAGACTTCGGTTTTTGGAGATGTAGATAATAAGCCCGCAGGAATCACCAAAAAGGCGATCCTCGGGCGGCATTACCGGAGTTTGTACAACGTCCCGATTGAAGTCCCTGTGCTGAACATCGACGAGATAAACGGCGGGCTCACGCCCTACCGCCGTGGCGGCGGCATGGCAACGATGAGCCTACACACTAAAGGCGGAAACGGGCATTTGTACCAAATGCGGTCTGTCCGGAAGAACCCATCGCAACTGCTTCCGAGCTTGTTGGAGCAATCCTTCGCCGCTGATATCGTAGCTGATGTTTTCACCTCCGTCCATCCCTACGCGCCCCTTACGCTGCCCCCGATGCAGCAAAAGCTTGGCTTACTTGGCGCTGATCCGGGCTTGTTTTATGTACCTAAGCAAAAAGGTTTGGGCGATTTTAACACCAACTTCGGCGGCGAGATGTACTGGCTTGAGCAGCGGCCAGATGAAGACTGGAGCGGAACGCAGTTCTTCGGTGGCAGCAAGGAAATCGTTAGCAATAATGCCATGCGCGGACTGGCGCGCAAAAACTGGAAACACTACGTTGACGACGACAACTTTGCGCGCGCCAGGCTTTTTGACCTCTGGATCGGCGACTGGGACCGCCACCGAGACCAATGGCGTTGGGCCGCCTTCAAAGAAGGAAAACGAACGCGCTACATGGCCGTTGCCCGAGACCGAGACCAAGTATACTCCAACTACGACGGCCTCTTGCTCGGAATCGCAGGGGTATTCGTTGGGGAGGCCCGCAAGTTTCGCCCGTTTACCGAAGAACTAAATAAAGTAAAATGGCGCAGCCTAAACGGAAGATGGAACGACCGGGTGTTCCTCAATCAAGTAACCAGAGACGAGATGAAGGCCCAAGCAGAGTTAATCGTTAGCACCATGACCGATGAAGTCATTGCTGAAGCCATGGATCGGTTTCCGTCTGAAGTGAAAGAATTCAGCCTAAAAAGTGAGCGTATTGGCGAAAAACTAAAAGCGCGCCGTGCCGCTTTGGTTAAAGCTGCCGATGATTTTTACCTCAACCTCGCCCTGCGCGTCAACGTACTCGGAACCGAAAAAGACGACTACATCTCCGCCAAAGGCTTGCCCAACGGAGATCTGCACGTACAACTCTTCGACGCGAAGAAAGACGGCAGCTCAGATGAGCAATACTTCGACCGCGTATTCCATAAAGACGAGACCAAGGAAGTCGTTATTTACGGGTTAGACGGCGACGACCGTTTTGTATTGTCGGGAGACAACAGCCCCATCAGGCTGCGCATAATCGGTGGTACGGACGGTGACTTGGTGAGTGCCGAAGGCAAACTGCGCGCTAGGGTATACGACGAAAAGCAAGGCGTCAAAATGGCGGGCTCCGCCGCCAACCTAAAAGACCGTACCTCAGACAAACACCCAGAACTGAACCAGTACCACTTTGAGGAATATAAAGCAAGTACTACAGTCCCCATCCCCGCCTTTGGCTTCAATGTGGACGATGGGCTTTTGCTCGGGATGGGCTTCACCCGAACCATCAATGGCTTCAAGCCTGACCCTTTCAACGCACAGCACACTGCATTGGCGACCTACAGCACGAACGGTTTTTATCGTTTAAAATACAACGGTATTTTTAACGACTTCTTTTCCCGCAAGGTTGATTTGGTGGTGAACACCTACTACAACAGCCCGGGCTCAGTATCCAACTTCTTCGGCATCGGTAACGACGGCCAAGGACAGCCCGAAGAGGGCGAAGTTATGGGCCTAGATGACGATGACATCCTGGAGTACAACCGTGCACGCCGGGAGGAAGTAATGCTCAACCCCAAGATTCGGCTCCGAGGAGAAAACAGCCGCCGATCGTTCAGCATCGGGCCGTTCTACCACACCGTAAGCATTGATGAAGACACGCCAGACTATGCACTGATCCGTAATACATCTGGCATTTCAGACAGGGTCTTCAGTACGCAAAGATTTGCGGGCGTTGGGCTACATTACTCCGTCAATAGCCTCGCCATTCCGCTTATGGCAGACAACGGCCTGAAGTACGACCTTTACGCAAAACAAACTTGGAACTTGGGCAATAGTGACCTCACCAACCTCAAGGTTGGCGGCCAGTTCAGTTTTTACCGAATGATCACGAAAACGATCAACTTCGCCACCCGGCTTAGTTTTGAGCACAACGAAGGCACACCGGAGTTTTACCAGCTCGCGAGCATGGGCGGAGGCGTGAATTACCGTGCCGCACGTATTGATCGGTACTTGGGCAATACGCTCTTTACCCACAATGTAGACCTACGGTTCTTAGGCTTTGCCTTCGGCAAAAAGGAAACGCCTTCAGTAGCGGGTTTCATTCTTGGGTTTGATTATGGTCGGGTTTGGCTGGAGGGAGAAGAAGAGCGCGCAAAGTGGCACGTGGGCTACGGCGGCGGCCTCTGGGCCGCCCCGCTGGGGGCAACGATCCTTAGCCTTACTTACTTTCAAGAC
>CALEDI010000016.1 GCA_937949535.1 uncultured Lewinella sp.
TGCCCCTGCTGCCAAAGGCAACAGGGGCAGTTTTATTCACGGAAGAAACGCAACGATGCCCTTAAAAATCGGGATCATTGTTGATGCCGTCGCCGAAGGGGTCATCAAGTAACTGGAAGGTGCTGTCTTGTGCTTCCAGCACATCATCGTTGTCTCCGCTAGAGTAGGCTTCGCAGTCGAGTTCGATGCCGAGGCTACCGCGCGGGCGGTAGAAGGCGCGCTTGGTGTTCCAGGCGACCTTCTCGTCCTTTTGGGCCTGCCGGACGAACTCACGGAAGAAAGGCTTGGCCATGTGCGCGCCGCTACCGTAGCTGAGGCTGCGGAAGCGCAGCCAGCGGTTGTCTCCGCCCACCCAGGTACCGACTACTAGCTCGGGCGTGAGGCCCATGTACCAGCCATCGGTTTGGTCGTTGGTGGTTCCGGTTTTGCCGCCAACGGGGCCTTTTACGCCGCCGAGGGCACCGACAGAGGCCTGTTGCAACATCTTGACCATCACGAAGTTGGCAGCGGGGCTGATGGCGCGACGATCTTCGGTTACGTGCTTGTAGATCACGCGGCCGGTCCGGTCGGTAATTTTGGTGAGGAAGACCGGTTTTTTGAAAAAACCGTTGTTGCCGAAGGTGGTGTAGGCCCCAGTCATTTGCTGTACGGTAAGGTCTACGGAACCGAGAGCGATGGAGGGCGCATCGGGTACATCCTCCTTCGGGATGCCCATGTTGGAGGCTAGAGTACGCACCGGTTCGGTCGAGCCAAGCTCCTGCATGAGGTACGCAGACACGGTGTTGACGGAGTTCTTGAGGCCGTGGTAGAGGTTCATGAAGTCGCCGCTGTAGTTGTCGTTGGAGTTGCGCGGTGTCCAAGGTTTCCGGAGGTAGAAGCTGCCATCGCCGGGGGCGATGGTAACGGGGGCATCCAGCACCTCGAAGCAGGGGCTTATGCCGCGCAGGTCTACGGAGGTAGCGTAGATGAGAGGCTTGAAGGTGGAGCCAACTTGGCGCTTGGTGGTTACGTGGTCAAACTGGAACCACTTGAAGTTCGTCCCCCCGATCCAGGTACGGACGAAGCCGGTAGTAGGCTCTACGGACATACTCCCGATCTGGAGGATCATTTTGTGGTACCGAACGCTGTCTAGCGGCGTCATCATCGTGTCGGTTTCCATCTTTGCGCGGTCGTAGGTGAAGACGCGCATTTTCACTTCTTTATTGAAGTCTTCATCGACCTTGGCTTGGAGCTTTCCCCATGCGGTTTTCAGTTGGCCGAAGGTTTCGTGCTTCATCACCTTTTTGTGGGCGTTAGCGAGGTTGCGGCTTATGAGCTTTCGGCGGATGAGGTCACTGAACACGCCGCCGTCCTTTTCTTCCCGGATCATGCGGTCTATCTCGCGGTCATCGGTATGGAAGGTGAAGTCGATCTTTTCGTTGACCTTGCGGATGGCGGGCAGGAGCAGTGCCGAGCGTAGTTTTTGGTAGCGGGTAGAGTTGCGGATGTCTCTTTGCAGGCTTTCGGTACGGTATTCGAGGCTAATTTCGGTTTTCGAGGTTGGGCTTTCGTAGGTCCAGGGGTCTTCGTTTCGCCAGTGGCGGAAGAACTCCTTCTGGAGTTTTTTCATGTGTTTCAGCGCCGCTGCTTCGGCGTGCTTTTGCATGTGGGGGTTGATGGTGGTGTGGAGGGTTAGGCCGTCGCGGTCTACGTTGTAGCGTTCGCCGCTGCTTTTGTAGTAGCGTTTTTGGGCGAGGATTTTTTTGGCTTCTTCCTTCAGCACTTGGCGGAAGTATGGGGCCATGCCGTCGTCGTGCTTTTGGTTGGAATACTGGATGCCGAGGGGCAGGGCCTTCAGGCTGTCTACCTCTGCTTGGGAAATGTGGCCGTTGCGCATCATCTGGGCAAAGACTTGGTTGCGGCGGTTGGTGACGCCTTCGGGGTTCCGGAGGGGGTTGTAGAGGGAGCTGTTTTTGAGCATCCCGACGAGTGTTGCGGCTTCGTGGATGTCTAATTCACTGGGTTTTTTACCGCCGAAGTAGTTTTCGCTAGCGGCGCGGATGCCCTGTGCGCCATTGATGAAATCGTAGCGGTTGAGGTACATCGCCATGATTTCGCCCTTGGTGTACTTGCGTTCTAGGCGCACGGCGATGAACCATTCTTTTAGCTTCTGTACCACCCTAGTTAGGATGTTGGTACTTCCTTCGCCGCCTTCGGTGAAGAGCAGCTTTGCGAGCTGCTGCGTGATGGTGGAACCACCGCCGGAGCCTTTTTGGCCCATGATGCCAGTCTTTACGATGGCACGGCCAAGGGCGCGGAAGTCAATACCGCTGTGGCCTTCATACCGTTCGTCTTCGGTGCTGATGAGGGCGTTTTCTAGGTTAGGGCCTAGCTCGTCGTAATCCACCATTACCCGATTTTCGAGGTAGTAGCGGCCGAGAACGGAGCCATCGGCGGCAAGGACGCGGCTAGCTTCGTTGTTTTTAGGGTTCTCCAGCTCGGTCACCGACGGTAGGTCGGTGAAACTGAGGCCTACCCAAAACAGGATGAACAGGAGCGGCGCTAGGAACACCAGCCGCCAGAGCCAGACGATGGCCTTGCGGTGGTTCTCGTTGCTGATGCCGCCGAGGAAAAAATCTTTGATCTTAGACATGAATGTTGGCTTAAAACAGCTTCTCTAAAAAAGCGAACGCTAAGGTCGGAATAATTTGTGGGATGGTTTAGCTCGGACTAGAATTCGCAGGCGTTTGGCTAGAATTTG
>CALEDI010000017.1 GCA_937949535.1 uncultured Lewinella sp.
AGGACTAAATATGCACCTAGTCCTGTGAGCGAAAAAGGATTCGACTGGCGAGTTACCACGAAACTCGCCAGTCGAGCACGAAGTACTGCGAAGCACATCCTTTTTTGTCGCTGCTTTGAAGGAAGAATTTGGTTATTACAATCAGTATTTGTCTCTTGATAGGATCGACGCTAATTCTACAACAAAAAAGTTCGCCTGTCGAGTTTGGAGAATGTCCACCAAACATTCTTATCACCCTAGTTCTGAAGTATCAAAAGCAAGCAAATTACTTATACGAGTTCCCCTCAACGACTAGGCAAAAGCTCCCGCAACTTCTTAAAGCCCTCCGCCAACGCATCAATGTTGACCAACTTGGCGTCCTTCATTGCCCGCGAAGTGATGTAGAGGCTAACCGGGAAAAGCACCACACAAGGCAACCAGCCCGCAAAAGCGGCATCGACCACAAAACTTTCCGCCAGTTTGCGGCAAAAGATCGTGAGGATGATGAAGATGACAAAAAAGATGATGCTGACTAGGATGGGATACCCAAACCCGCCCTTACGCACAATGGCCCCCATCGGCGCTCCGATGAAGATAAAAATGATACAGACCAAGGCCATTGAGTACTTCATGTGGAGATCGTAGACGTGCTTAACGCGGCTCTCTCGGGTGCCGGGGAGGATGCGTTCGGCGGCTTTGGCCTGACCGCTGATGGAGCGGATGGCCGAGCGGGCCCGGTTGAGGACTTGCCCCTGCACGGTAGCACTTACGCTGTCCATTAGCCCGTATACGCCGGCCCAGTTTTCCGCTCCGGTTACTAGCGGGTGGGCCAAGTCTCTAGCCCGTGCTGCTGCGGTTTTGTCTCTGAGCATGATTGTTTTCTGGGCTTCCGTAATGGTGGGCTTTTTCTTTTCCGACCGGTTGTCGATCTGTTTGATGGTAGTGCCGCGCTCAGCCGATGCGTTGACGGCCCTGCGTATGGAGTCTTGTCTAGAAACCGAATTTGGGGTTTCGGGCTCGATGGGGCGAGCACCTAGGCTACCATCCCCTTCTACTTTTCGTTGCACACGCTCAGGCCGGTGTACAATGGTATCTTCCTCTAGTACCTTGAGGTAGTTGCTTACTTGGTTACTTACGGCTTGCTTACGGATAGCAATTTCGATGTCAATGGAATCTACTGCCATTTGTAGTTGCCAGGTAGCCAACATGGAGCGGTTGGTGCTGAAGAGTTTTGGGTTGGTTGATGTAAGGTTAAACTCGCTGAGGTCAAACACCTTAGTGTAGGTCTTGAAGCTGGTGCGGACGAAAGGGCGCGAGCTTCCGCTTTTCCCTCCTGGCCGCTGCTCGGAGTATTGTACGCCGTCTTGGAGTTTCATTACGAACAGGCGGCCGTTGTCGGCGGAGTACATTTCTCCGGTGTTTGCCGTGATTTGCCCGAGTTCTCCGGTAGCGGCTTTGGTGTGGTCGTAGATGAGTACGTCGCTGATGTCGCGGCCGTTTTCGGCCCGCCCACCAAGCCGGATGGCGTACTGGTTGAAGTCTTCGTTGAAGACGCCGGGTTCCATGTTGAGGGTCGGTTTTTTCTGCTGGATGTCGTACATCCGTGCACCAAATTGGAGGTTGGCGGCGGGGAGGACGTAGTCGGCTACCGAAAAACTGACCGCCGAAGAGATAACGCCGAAGATGATTAGTGTCCGCATTATCCGCAGCAGGCCCACTCCGGCAGATTTGAAGCTGGACAGTTCGTAGTGCTCAGCCATACCGCCCAATACCATCACGGAAGAGATCAGTAGTGCCAACGGAAGCGCTAAAGGCACTAGGCCAACGCATTTGTAGGACATCAGCTCGATTACAGTGAAGAAGCCGAGGCCTTTGCCCGCGATGTCATCGAGGTATAACCACAGAACTTGCATCATTAATACGAAGACGGCAATCGCGAAGGTTACCACGAAAGGGCCTGCGAAGGATTTGGCCATTAATTTGTCTAGGCGTTTGAGGAGCATTGTTGCAAAAGTACGGATTTGTTTGGAGGGTGGGGGCTGTTAGAACTGTACGGTGTGCATAACAAATTGCAGGAAGATCGCAGAAATCGTCAGACGAACCTCTGTCCGACTGCGTCAGGCCAGAGGAATTCGTCTGACGACTTTGGTCAATCCTGCAATTTGTTGAACTAAGCCGCTACGCGCCAACCGCTACCGCGTCACCATTGCAACTCTCACAAAATATCCCGACCTTGAGGATTCACCAACTCCTTTCCATCATGGCTAAAAAAAGCCCGGCTATCAAATAGCCCATCACCCCGACTGCCAACCTTACATCGACCGGCTCGTCGCCCACCTCAATGTCGCTGGTCTTTCGGCCAACACCATCGCCAACTACGTGCGGCCCTTGCGCGACATCATGCGTCGCTTCCACGCTGAGGCGGATGCCATTTCCTCCAATGACATCCTCATTTTTCTCGCCGAACGAGACGAGCAGATCAGCAAGTCCTCCCTCAATACCACCTGCTGTGCACTCAAGTATTTCTACGGTAAGGTTCTCGGTGATCCCGACCGCATCGTTGACATCCCCACCCCACGCAAGCCCACCCAGCTTGGAGAACTGCTCACCGCCGAGGAGATCAAACACCTCCTCCATAGCGCCAAAAAAGTACGCCACTGCCTCGTCCTCGAACTTCTTTTCGGGCTCGGACTGCGTGCCTCCGAAGTGGCCACCATCCGCCTCTGCGACTTCAATAAAACGCACCGCTCCCTCACCATCCGCAACGCCAAGGGCGGTAAAACCCGCGTTCTGCCCTACGGTGAGCACTTACGCCAGACTTTAATACAATACTACCGCCAGCACCGGCCCACCGATTACCTCTTTCCTCCCGGATATAAAGGTGATCAAAAATCAATCTCTAAACGCGGCATCCAGTACATCGTCCGCCAGACCCTGAAGCGAAGCGGTATCAACAAAAAAGTCTCACCCCATACCCTCCGTCACTGCTTCGCCATCCATTACCTCAACAACGGCGGCACCCTCATCCGACTAAAACAGCTGCTCGGCCATAAATACCTGACCACCACGCTGCGCTACCTCAGCTACGCTTCCATTCCTCTACGCGATATCGATACTCCGCTGGAGTTCTTGTATGGAACGGCCAGTAAGTAAGCCCGTCTACGAAGTTGCCGACATCATTAAAAAATACGGCGACCAATACCGCGCTACCGGGAAAGTGCCCGCCCATCACCTCTGTACTTTATCTGCCATTGAACGCTGCCGGACCGCCGCCCTCGGTGGACACATCAACGTCTGTACCGACTGCGGAACGAGCAAAATTAGCTACAACTCCTGCCGCAACCGCCACTGCCCGAAGTGCGGAGGCCTGGCCCGCGAACTATGGATCGAAGATCGCCGCAGCGAACTATTACCCGTTCGCTACCAGCACATCGTCTTCACCATCCCGGCCGAGTTCAACGACTTTTGCCGCTACGACCCCAGGTTCTGCTACAACCTTCTTTTCCGCACCGCGTGGAAAACACTGGACACTTTTGCCAAGGATAAAAAGTGGTTGGGCGCCAACGCAGGTGCAAGCATGGTTTTACATACCTGGGGACAAAACCTTAGCCTCCATCCACACGTCCACGCAATCGTCCCCTCCGGAGGGCTTGACGGCGAAGGCAACTGGATATCCCCTAAAAAAGGACTCCGAAAATCAGGCTTCCTCTTTCCCGTCAAAGCCATGAGCAAGGTTTTTCGTGCCATCTTCCTTAAAGCCTTCCGCAAAGCGTGGACCGAAGACCGGCTGGTAATTCCCCCCTCCGCTCCAACCAAGAAAGCCGATATCCGCCGCTGGCTACACCATCGCCATCGCCAAGCCTGGGTCGTATACGCCAAGGCTCCTTTTGCCGGCCCTGAATCCGTCATCGAATACCTTGGCCGCTACACCCACAAGACCGCCATCTCCAACCACCGCCTCCTCGACCTCAACGGCGGAAAGGTCACCTTCCGCTACAATGACTACCGTCAAAACGGAGTCAAAAAATCGATGACCTTAGCCGCCGTCGAGTTCCTCCGGCGCTTCTGCCTACATATCCTGCCGCCCGGCTTCCAACGTATACGACATTACGGCATCCTCTCCAACTTTCACAAAAACAAGGCTTTGACCGCCGCCCGTGTAAGCTTGGGCTCGGAAATAGTCGCCGACAAGCCGAAGCCGAGTCGTTCCGAACGTACTAAAGCCCTCCTGGAAAGTTGGCTTGGTCGTCCGCTCACCGATTGTCCAGACTGCGGAGCCAAAGACAGCCTCGTACGGATATTGTTGCCACCAAATGCCAGAGCTCCACCAGCTGGTCGGGTGATGATGGCCGGGGCTTAGTTAGCTGCTTACGGGCGGCCCGGCAAGCTTATGCCCAAACCGCTGTTTTTGGCTTAAAACACAGTTTTTGAATCCCAAAACCACGCAGCGGGTGGCCCGAAAATCGCCCAAGTTCAAAGCCATCACCCCTTCACCCCAACGCTCCAGAACGGCTAGCTTCGTTCAATGCCCATAGGCTGATCGCGGGGTGGCGCCTTCGCCCAACACAGGATCAACGCCGCAGCCCTCACTGCGTTCGGGACGGCTTTGATCCTTTATTGTTATACACACCACAACTGTACGGTGTGCATAACAATGTATATTTTTAGCTAACATTGCACTTTACAACTATACTCCAACCATTATGCAGAACAGATCAATAATTGACAACGTACAGCCTCAGGTTAACAACGGTAGGTTTCCGGTTCAGCGGGTGGTAGGCGAATGGGTACATCTTTCTGCCGATATATTTGGTGATGGCCATGACTACCTCCGCGCTGTGGTGGAATACAAAACGGCCAAAGCGCGCAAGTGGGCTTCCATTGAAATGACGGACGAGGGCAACGACGCTTGGTCGGCCAGCTTTCAGGTGACCGAGCAGGCCGTCTACCAGTACCGGCTTGTGGCTTGGGTAGACCATCTTAAGACTTGGCTCAGTGGCTTCCGGAAGAAGCAGGCCGACGGCCAGCCGATGGGCGTTGAGCTCACCATCGGGGCGAACTTCCTGAACGACGTAGCAAGCAAGCTGAAAGGCGCGGCAGCCAAAGAAGTAAACGACGCCATCAAGAAATTGGGCCAGAAAGACGAAGCTAAAGCAATAGCCTATGTATTGGGTTCAGACTTTGCGCAAGTGATTCACAACTACCCACTGCGCCAGTTTGAGACTACCTACGACCACAACCTGCGGGTAAAGGTTGGCCGCAAGCGCGAACGTTTCAGCAGTTGGTACGAACTCTTTCCGCGTTCTACCTCACCAGACATCGTTCGGGCGGGTACGTTCAAAGACGTTGAGAACTTATTGCCGCGTATTCATAGTCTTGGGTTCGATGTGTTGTACATGCCGCCCGTCCACCCCGTTGGGCGCAAGAACCGCAAAGGCCGCAACAACGCCACCACCGCAATGGAGGGCGAACCCGGTAGCCCTTGGGCCATCGGGGCAGCAGAGGGCGGGCACAAAGCCATCCTCCCGGAGCTGGGCAACATCAAAGACTACAAAGCCCTCATCAAGAAGGCCAAGACGAAGTACGACATAGACATTGCGCTCGACCTCGCCTTCCAGTGTGCCCCAGACCACCCCTACATCAAGGAACACCCCGAGTGGTTCATCTGGCGGCCAGACGGCTCCATCATGTACGCCGAAAACCCGCCGAAGAAGTACCAAGACATCGTCCCGATCAACTTCGAGACCTCCGACCATAAAGCCCTCTGGAAAGAGTTGCTTTCCGTTGTACTCCACTGGTGTAAAGCCGGAGTGACGATCTTCCGGGTAGACAACCCCCACACGAAGCCTTACCGCTTCTGGGAGTTCATCATTGAAGAAACGAACAAGCAGTTTCCCGACGTGATTTTCTTGGCCGAGGCCTTCACCCGGCCGGCCATTATGGCCGAGTTGGCCAAGCGGGGTTTCCAGCAGAGTTACACCTACTTCACGTGGCGAACAAACCCCAAAGAAATGCGGGAATACCTCGAAGAACTCTCCTCCGGCGAACTCGCCAATACCATGCAACCCAACTTCTGGCCCAATACGCCCGACATTCTCGCCTTCGAGATGATGGGCGCAAAGCAGCCCCAATTCATCAAACGCCTACTGCTGGCCGCTACCCTTTCCAGTTCCTACGGCCTCTACGGCCCCAGCTACGAACTGATGGAAAACCGGGGCAACACCAACGGAAAAGAAGAGTACTACGACTCGGAAAAATACATGGTGCGGCACTACGACTGGACCTACGAGAACCGCATCACCCAAGCCTACCGGCTCATCAACGCAGCCCGCAAAGAAAACGCCGCCCTGCAACAGACCAACAACATCCGCTTCACCGATTCGGACAACCCCAACCTACTGAGCTACATCAAATGGTCTGATGACCAGACCAGCTTCATCTGGACCATCGTTAACTTCGACCAGCACAACCGCCAAGGAGGCCACGTCAGTGTTCCGCAAGACTTGCTCGGTGGTAATGGTTTCCGGGTTACGGACCTGCTTACCGGCAGCCAGTACTGGTGGAACAGCAATGTCAACTACGTCGATATTGATCCGTGGAACTGGCCCGCACATGTGTTTAAGGTGGAGTTTTAATCAATTCTTAGGCCCAATCACCCGCCCCGGTGTCCAAGGCGCTCGGGCTTTGTCTAGTACGGCATCAATTGCGGGTACGTCTTCGGTCATGATGTCTCGGAGGGCGGTCATTACTGGCCCAAGTTGTTCTTCAGCGATGGCCTTTACCATGGCGGAAGTCTTCGTGGGGTCAGAGAGGGAAGACGTCCCCGTCCAGATGGCCGTATTGATGCGGTTGCTGATGGAAGGCGCTTGATCGATTTCTAGCTGGCGCTTGATGGGGTCGCCGTAGAGTTGGGTACGGATGGTTTTCAGCTTGTCCGCTAGGGCGTCGACTTGCTGGTCGAGGTCCGCATTATTGACCAAACGGAGCGCAGCGCGGTAGTACTTGAGCCGTTCGTCTAGCTCATTGTAGGTACTGCGCACGGCGTTGGCGTTTTTGGAAAGATCGGTCAGTTCGCGGTGGTAGGCCAGCATGGCGGCGGGGTCGGCAGATGGCAGCGTCCGGTTTTCGAGGTCTTTGACCTTGAAGGAGACTGGGCCAGCTAACTTACTGACTGCCCCATCAACACTTTTAGCCAGTTCTACGGTGTAGTCTCCGGGGAGGACCATGATGCCGGAGGAGAGGTTGCTCGTTGGGTCGTCTTTGCCTTTATTGACGTTGTCGATGTCGGGGTATTTCAGGTCCCAGTGTACGCGGTTGATGCCTTTACTAGGGCTGGTACGGACCTCATCGACAACTTCCCCGTTCGCATCGCGAACGGTGAAGATCAGGAAGGCGGCCTCCTGTTCTTCTTCGGCGGAGAGTTGCTCGTAGGTGGGGTAAAAGACGTCTTCGCCTTCCTTGCGGCGTTCCTTTTCGTCTTCCTTTCTGGTGTCTTCCTCAGATTTGTAGCCTTCTTTGAGGAAGTAGGTGAAAGCTGCGCCAAACTCCGGGTTGTCTCCCAAGTAATAGGTCTCGCCTTGGAAACCCTTTGGCCCAAGCCAAAAGATCGTGTTGCTGGCCGCAATTGGGCTGTAGGGCAGGTACTGGAACGCATCCCGAACGCTGAAGAGGTGTGCTTCTTCTTCCAACACTTCCGGCGTTAGTTGGCGCAGGGCAGAGTAGTCGTCCATGACGTAAAACCCTCGGCCGAAGGTGGCGAGCACCAAGTCGTTCTCCCTTTCTTGGATGTTGATGTCGCGGACCGCAACAGTCGGGAGGCCGCTACTGAGTTTTCGCCAGTACTTGCCTCCATCTACGGTAGCAAAACAGCTAAACTCTGTTCCTACAAAAAGTAAATCGGCCACCTTCGGGTCTTCAGCGATGGCATAGACAGACCCGCGTTCGGGCAGGTTGGCAGCGATAGAGGCCCACTGTTTGCCTTGGTCTGTACTCTTGAGCAGGTAAGGCTTGAAGTCTCCGCGTTTGTGGTTGTTGAAAGCGGCGTATACCACGTTCTCGTCGTGGGCCGAAGCGATGATTTCGTTGACGTAGGTAGTGTCTGGCACACCGGGGAAGGCATCGAAGCGGGTCCAGTTCTCGCCGCCGTCGGTAGAGACGTGGAGGAGGCCATCGTCGGTACCGGCGTAGAGGAGGTTTTCGTTGAGGGGAGATTCGGCGAGTGCTACGATGTTGCCGTAGGGCGTAGTAGAAACGTTTTTAGCAACGGCATCCATTGGCCAAACCTTGCCCATCACCTTCAGTTTATTGCGGTCGATCCCACGGGTGAGGTCTCCGCTGGCTTCGCGCCAGCTTTGGCCCCGATCATCGGAGCGGTGAACGCGGTCTGAGGCGTAGTACACCCGCTTCGGGTCGTGGTTGCTGACGAGCAGCGGAGAGTCCCAGTTCCAGTTGTAGGAGTAGTCTCCCTTCGGCGGCTGGGGAACGATGTTGGTCTTCTCTCCCGTAGCCTTGTCGAAGCGGCTCAGGTTGCCGTACTGAGACTGGCTGTAGACGATGTTGGGGTTGCTGGGGTCTACGTGGGGCTCGAAACCGTCGCCGAGGGTAGTAACGAACCAGTTGCGGTTCGTGATGCCGGTTGGCTCGGTGGTCCGGCTAGGGCCGCCGAAGCTAAAGTTGTCTTGGGTTCCGCCGTAGACGTTGTAGAAGGGGTAATCGTTGTCGACGGCCACCTTATAGAACTGGGTAATGGGCAGGTTGGGGAAGAAACGCCATGTTTTGCCTCGGTCCCAAGATTCGTAGACGCCGCCGTCGTTGCCGTTCAGCAGGTAGTTTGGGTTGTGAGGGTTGATCCAGAGGGCGTGGTTATCGATGTGTTTGTTTTTCTCGCCAACGTTGCCGAAGTTCTTTCCGCCGTCGGTACTGACGGCCGCGAAGGTGTTCATGATGTAGACGCGGTCTACCTCTACGGGGTCCGCGATCACTTCTTGGTAGTAGTTGCCGCTAGAGCTGTACTTGCTTCGCTTTTCCCAGCTTTCGCCCCGGTCGGTAGAGCGGTAGAAACCGCCTTTGCCCGTTTGGGCTTCCACTACGGCGTAGACAACGTCTGGGTTGGCGGGCGAGATGTCGAGGCCGATCCGGCCAACGTCGCCTCCGGGCATACCTTTCATGGCTTTGCGGAAGTTTTTGCCGCCATCGGTAGATTTGTAGACGGCCGATTCTGGCCCGCCGCTGATGTAAGTGAATACGTGCCGGCGGCGTTGGTGCGCTACGGCGTAGACCAAGTCTGGGTCGCGCGGGTCGAGGTGTACTTCGTGGATGCCGGTGTGGGCGCTGATGTCCAAGATTTTCTCCCAGTTCTCGCCGCCGTCGGTGGTTTTGTAGAGGCCTCGGTCTCCGCCCGCGCTCCAAAGCGGGCCGGTGGCGGCGGCGTAGACAACGTCGCTGTCTCGTGGGTCTACGGCGATCATGCCGATGTGTTCGGAGTTTTTGAGGCCCTTATGTTTCCAGCTTTTGCCGCCGTCTACGCTTTTGTAGATGCCGTCGCCGTAGGCGACGCTGCGCTGGTTGTTGTTTTCTCCGGTTCCTACCCAAACTACGTTGTGGTTGTTGGGGTCCATCTCTACTACGCCGATAGAGTACGAGCCCTGACGATCAAAGACGGGTTTGAATTGGAGGCCCTTATTGGTCGTTTTCCAGACACCGCCGGCGGCGGTGGCGACGTAGAATTCGCTCGGGTTGTCGGGGTTGACGGCGAAGTCGGCAATGCGGCCAGAGGTAAAGGCCGGGCCGATGGAGCGGAAGGAGAGGCTGTTCCAGCCCGCCTCGTAGCGGGCGTCTTTTTCTTCCTTGGCTTCGTCTTGGGCAGAGAGGCTGAAGGAGA
>CALEDI010000018.1 GCA_937949535.1 uncultured Lewinella sp.
TCATCGCCTTTTCTGCGGCGTCTTTTATCGGCTGACTGCGTTGGTAAAATCCTCATTTAGCTACGGCTAAACTCCGGTTTTACCGCCTTGCCAGCCAATAAAATCCACCAGCACAAAAGTCGACAAATTTAAATTACACTGTACTAGTGGTTCGTTAAGTCTGATTCTAGCATTAAAGACGAGGCAGCTCGCTGTGCTCGTAACCTCACCCCCAGCCCCTCTCCGGTGGAGAGGGGAGACGGCTCTGCTCGCTTTGCTCGTTGGGCTAAAGTGCTGAAATCAAACTTCCTCGAACCACTACCCACCTCCTGCACCTCCAATATGAGGTGGTCTCACAAAACTACCCAACTACAAGACACTAATACAAGACCATGTACATAGAAGACGTCCACGACGTAGCAAGACTGATTCCCGAAGGGCGCGTCACCAACTACGGTGCTATTGCGGACTTCCTGACGCTGGGCAGTGCGCGCATGGCAGGCTGGGCGATGAATAAAGCCCACGGCGACGAAACCATCCCCGCCCATCGGGTCGTGAACCGTAAAGGCGAGCTGAGTGGGCGCAATCATTTTGCTACCCCGACCCTGATGCAGGAGCGGCTGGAAGCTGAAGGGGTAGAGGTGGTGGACAATAAGATTGTCAACTTCAAGGAACTGTTCTGGTCACCTACCGAATTGCTAAAATGATCCGATTGCTGCTGGAAACGGCTACTGATGTTTGCTCCGTTGCCGTCGCGAAAGGCAATGTGGTACTTGCCGAGCATACGGCTGCGGAGGCACACCAGCACGCCAGCCATTTGACGGTTTTCATCCGAAAAGTGATGGACGAAGCTCAAGTCCAGATGACCGATCTCGACGAGATCGTGCTGTCTGATGGGCCGGGGAGCTATACCAGCTTGCGGGTAGGAACTTCTACGGCGAAGGGGCTTTGTTTGGCGCTGCCGGGGTTGAAGCTGCGGGTGGTGCCTACGCTTTCGGCGCTTGCGGGAGCAGCGGAGAAGACGGAGCAGATTGTTTTGGCAACCATCAAATCCCGGAAAAACCAAGTCTTTGGCCAGCTTTTTGAGGCGCGGCCGCAGGTTCAGGGCGAGGTTGAAGGCAAAGTCGGTATCCCCGCAAGCCTTCACCCCCTGTTCTTGGAGCCGCAGAACATCCGCATGCTCGAAGAAGGCTGGTGGGCCAAGCTGGTCGGTGCCGCCGGAACGGAACACTTTCGGGTCGTTGGTCCGGGACAACAGTGGATGCTCGGCCCAGACACCGCAAACTTCCCTGAGCAATGCTCCGCAAGCCTCCTCCTTGCACCTGCGTGCTCGCCTGATAATTCTCGTTTGGTCGATGTAGCTACCTACGAGCCGTTTTACCTCAACCCGCCCTTCATCACGAAGTCGAAGAAAAAACCGTTGGGCTAATGGAGAGCAACCGCTATGTGATCGAACTGGCCTACAACGGCACCAACTATGCCGGCTGGCAGCGCCAGCCCAACGCCATGAGCGTAGAGGAACGGGCAGACTCTGCCCTAAGCCTCATCCTTGGCGAAAAGATAAAAATCGTCGGTTGTGGCCGTACCGATGCCGGAGTTCATGCCTCTCATTACATTGCTCATTTCGACTTTGCGGGCGAGTTCCCGCCAGCCTTCCTGCGCCGCTACAACCGCCTATTGGTAGAGGATGTATCCGTGCAAGGGCTCTGGCGCGTTCCGGCAGATTTTCACGCCCGCTTCCTCGCCTCCGGCCGAAGTTACGTCTACAAAGTCTCTCTGAAAAAAGACGTTTTCCGACAGGAAACCGTCACCAGTTTGCCCCAGCTCCGCAACAAAGTTGACCAAGCCGCCATGCAGGCCGCCGCTAGCATGCTCCTTGAATACACCGCCTTCGCTCCTTTCTGCAAAACCAAATCGGACAACTTCACGATGGACTGCGAGCTGACCGAGTCCCGCTGGGTGTTTGGGGAAGAAGAATGGACCTTCCTCGTCTCTGCCAACCGCTTTCTGCGCGGCATGGTTCGGCTGATCGTAGGGATGTGTATACGGGTTGGCCAGGGGAAGTTAAGTTTAGAAGATTTGCGCCTCGCTATGGACCAACAAACCCGCCTGCCCAAGCCATGGAGTGCGCCCGCTACGGGGCTCTTCCTGAGTGACATTCGTTACCCTGGGCAGGACACTTGGGAAATAATCGTATAGATAATCGTACATCTCCCCTGTTTGCGTTTATCTTTATGGTTTTATGAACGACCTAATTGTGCTTCCTTTCGACATTCCACAAGACTTGTTGATTCTCACATTGAGTTTCTTCATGTCGTTTGCCTTGGTGTTTTCCATTTCACCATCCATCATTCGTATTGCCAACGATAAAGGTTTGGTGGCTAAAGCGGTAAAACGCAGCAGCCATGTCAACCCGACTCCCTGCATCGGGGGTATCCCCATTTTTATGGGCATAATGTTCACTACCCTCCTCCTGACTCCTCACGAACAATGGAATACGCTGCAGTATATTCTGGGAGCGATGGTTATTGTGTTCATGGTGGGTTTCAAAGACGATATTGAAGGGCTTACCCCTTGGAAGAAGATGGTAGGCCTGATCGTAGCGATTTCCATTTTGGTTGCTAAGGGCGGCGTTGAGCTAGAAGGCATGTATGGCCTGTTCGGGATGGAGGCCAAGTTTCCTACATGGGTTGCTGGGCTCATCACCGGTTTTACACTGTTGGTCATTTCTAATGCGTTCAACCTTATTGACGGCATCAACGGCTTGTCTGGCACGGTAGGTTCTATCGCCTCTGCTACGTTTGGTATTTATTTTTTCATGGCGGACCAATTCTACTTGGCGGTCCTTTGCATGACTACTACTGGTAGCTTGTTGGCTTTCCTTCATTTCAACATGACCCCGGCGCGTACGTTTATGGGGGATATTGGCGCACTCGTGATTGGGCTTTTACTAGGCGTTTTCACGATTGAGTTTATTGCGATAAGCGCAGGTACTGATTTGCTGCCCAAGTACCAGTTTCATAACCCCGTGGCGGTTGCGGTTGGCATTATGATCATCCCGCTTTTCGATACCATTAGGGTTTTCACTACTCGGATGGCCAGGGGGGGGAGCCCCTTCAAGCCTGATCGGCGACACATTCATCACCTTCTGATTGACTCCGGCTTGGAGCATTTGCAGGCTACGATGGTATTGGGTATTACGAACCTGTTTTTCATCAGTACTGTATTTTACCTAGACCCCATCATGGAG
>CALEDI010000019.1 GCA_937949535.1 uncultured Lewinella sp.
CGATGAATTCTGCTGCCCAACTCGACAGGCGAACTTTTTCGCCACGTAAAGAACTCGTAATTCCTAGGGTGCAAGATGGTTTGTATAGGACTAAATATGTACCTCGTACTGTGAGCGAAAAAGAATTCGACTGGCGAGTTACCACGAAACTCGCCAGTCGAATTCTTTTTTATCACTACTTTAAAGGAATAATTTGGTTATTAGAACCAGTGTTTGTCTCTTGATAAGATTGACGCTAATTCTACAACAAAAAAGTTCGCCTGTCGAGTTTGGAGAACTACACCCGAGGGGTGAAACGGCGTTCGTGTAAACTTATGTATATCCCGTAGGCCTCCGGCGCGATGCGTCGCGCCCGAGGCCCTCAACTCATTAACGAAAACATTTTTAAAGGCAAAAAAGAGCTTTTCACCCCCAATAAATAGCACTAAGCCATAGTTTTAAAGCGAGCGCGCCCCAGTGTTTAATTTCCCTGTTAACGAAAATTGCAGAACAATAACTCATTGAGGTTTGAAAACCTTGTCTAAACAATCAAATGTACTATCTTTGTCGAAATAACTAACCGAATTCAAACCAACAAATCACTGTTATGCGTTTCAGAATTTTACTCTTTTTAGGCCTTTTCTTGGCCACCGCCACTACGTTCGCTCAGCGCAACTGTCCTTCTATGGACATCTTAGAAGACCAAATCCAGCAAGACCCCAACCGCGCCAACGACTTGGAGCGTATTGAGGCCTTCACCCGTTCTTATGACCCTGCAGCGAAGGAGTTGAATGGCGGCGTCCTCACCATTCCCGTCATCGTGCATGTAGTATGGAATACTTCCGCACAGAACATCAGCGATGCGCAGATTGAGAGCCAAATCACCGTAATGAACGATGATTTCCGCCGCATGAACAGCGACCAGAACAATACCCCCGGAGACTTTGCGGGCGTTGCTGCGGATACGGAAATAGAGTTTTGCTTGATAGATGTGATCCGAGTGAATACCAAAAACCGTCGTGGCTTCGGCACCAACGATGGGGTGAAAGACTCTAGAAACGGTTCAGCTGTCGTTACGCCAGAGAGCGCGCTCAACGTATGGGTATGCAACATTGGCGGGGGCATCCTTGGCTACGCCCAGTTCCCCGGAGGTCCTGCCAGTACCGACGGTGTAGTTTGTGATTACCGTTACTTCGGTACTACCGGAACAGCAACGGCTCCCTTCAACCTAGGCCGTACAATGACCCACGAAGTTGGACACTACCTCAACCTTCGCCACATTTGGGGCGATACCGGCTGTGGAGGTGATGACTTTGTATCTGATACGCCGCTTGCTGGCTCACCAAACTACACTGGCAGCCCTTGTAACTACCCCGGCCCAAACACTTGTGACACCGGAGCAGGCGATCTTCCTGATATGTTCCAGAACTACATGGACTACAGCGACGATGCCTGTATGAACCTCTTCACTACCGGCCAGAGCAACCGTATGTGGGCGGCTATCCAAGCTTCACGCCCAGGCCTACTATCTGCTTCTTGTGGTGGCGTAACCCCTCCTGCTGACGAAATCTGTGACAACGGAATCGACGACGATGGAGACGGACTCGTTGACTGTGCTGACCCAGACTGTAGTAGTGCCTCCAACTGTGACACGCCTCCTACTGGTTGTGCTGCACCAAGTGGCCTGACCCACACCCGCCGCAAAGGTGGCCGTGAGGCGACCCTCGCCTGGAACAGTGTAAGTGGTGCTACGGCCTACGAAGTAGAAGTTTACCGCAATGGTAGCCTCGTAACTTCAGGTACCGTAAGCGGAACGAGCGCAAACATCTCTGGCCTAACCAAGAACGCCGCCTACACTTGGCGTGTACGTTCTATTTGTAGCGGCAGCACAAGTGACTGGTCTAACGGCTCCTTCAACGCCCGCCTCAATGGCGACTACGGAGACCAAGCCATCTCTGCTTACCCCAACCCTGCCTCCAACGGAGAAGTACTCATCAACTGGAACCTAGGCGCAACGGCTCCGCTCGCGATAACCGAAGCGAAGACGGGAACCCAGACGACCACCCTCCAGCTCATCTCTATTTCTGGTCAGTTGATTCGGACGGTAGAGGTAGAAGGAGACGTAGAACAGGCTAGCGTCGATGTGTCAGGGCTTGCCTCTGGTGTTTACATCGTGGTTGTTTCTACTACTGATGGAGACAGTGCTAAGACCAAGTTGGTAAAGCTGTAAAATCAGTTTAACAGCTACCTGAATGCCATTGAAAAGTCTTTGGCATACAGCAAACGATGCCCCGACCGTGCTTCACTGTCGGGGCATTGTTTTTTTGTTATTCCTAGTTTCAGCTTATGGGTTGAGCGCCTCCGGCGCGATGCGTCGCGCCGGAGGCGCTCAACCCGAAGTATAGCCCTCGGCTACTTCCCTACTACCCGATAACTGAGCAACAGCTCTCTTTCTTCGTCCACAATCCCCAAAACCATGTTGCTTACGGAAGTACCCGGCAGGTTTACCGACACGTGATCTTCGGTTTTGCTGACACTACAAGGAATCTGCTTACGCGAAGTAAAGTTGACACAGTAGAGCGTTTCTGGGGCGGTAGCGGACGTGAAGCCGATCGTCAGGGGTTTGCGGCGGGGTGTTTCGAGGCGGTAGTTTTGGTGGCTTAAGTCATAAAGGCCGTAGGTAATGAAGCCGCCGCCGATGGCAGCACGCTCAAGGTATACCTCTTGGCCGACAGGCTCTTCCAAGAGTTGCCATTCTTCTTCTTTGGGGAAGTGGTTGTAGCTCATACTTTCTGGGCGGGTCATGAAGTAAGCAGGCTTAAACCTACGAACAAATTTCATCTTTTCGTTGACCGTTCCGGCGCCCCAAGTACAGTCCAGCAGTTCCCATTTACCGTCAATCTTCACGGCGTTCCACGCATGGCCGATGCCGAGGGAGCCGGGCATCATGATGTCTCCGCGCGCATTACCAGCAATCATTTCACATTCCAGGCCAGAGAGCTGGGCAAGGCGTTGGTAGAGGCGGGAATAGCCTTCGCAGACGCCCTTTCGGCGCTTCAAGGTATTGGTAACCCGTTCTTCATAGATTTTTTCTACTTCGGCTGGGGTGTATGCTTTGGGCTTGCTGTTTTTCCGGCCTGCAATTTGGCCATATAGCTTGGTATCGTAAGCTACGTTTTGCGTCATCCAGTAGTATAGGGCGGCGGCTTTGTCTTGGTCCGTCGTGAACCCAACGGTCACTTTATCGGCGAGTTCTTGCGGCGTAGTGGCGCGGATGTCGGTTACGGCAGCGAAACGATCCCAGTCAATACTTTGGGCGCGGGCGCAGGTGCAGAGCAGGAATAGAAAGCAGAGTGAGGTTAGGGCTTTTGTTCTCATCTTTAATAGGAAGTTGTTTAAGGGTAGGCAAGGTACGTCCTTTGTAGGAACAATAGGATCGCTTCCGAATACGGTGTGCATAATTAATGAAAAACGTCCTTTTACCTCTCCCCTGCACCTGCGTCCTCGCCCAGAGACTAAGCCCCCCTAAGCACCAAAACGCCTCCCACAAATCTGCGGGAGGCGTTGAAAAAAGTGATTACAAAGTAATCTAGTGCAAAGTCTTTACAGGCTGTAACTAACACCAAGGCTGACCTCTTGGCCACGCTCGAAGTTGCTAAAGATGTACTCCTGCCCACGGAACTCCGAGAAGGTCTCGTAGGCCGGGTTCAGCAAGTTCTTTGCCCGCAGGGTGAACTTGAAGTTGTTGAGTTTTTTGCCTACGCTGAAGTCAAGCGTACCTCGGCCGCGCTCGAAGATGTCTGAGGTACCAACAGCACCAATGCTCTGTAGGCGATCACCGAAATAGTTGAACGCCACGACGGCGTCCCAACCAGTTTCTGGCGCGTCCCAACTCAGGTTTGCGTTGACGACGACCGGAGACTGGCCGTTGAAGGCACGGGTTGCTTGAAATTCAGGATCGAGCTCCAAGCCTTGGCGTACTTCCTTCTCATCAATGCTCTGGCTAGATTGGATGTAGCTGAAGTTGGAGCTGAAGGTGAAGTTGTCCAGCTTCTCCGTCAGGAAGCCAAGCCCCTTGCGGAATTCCAGTTCGATACCGTAGAGGTCTGCGCTCTCGGAGTTCGTCCAAGTAAACTGCTGCTGGCCGGCGTTGCGGAAGGTCGTCACAATCGGGTTGGTAAACTTCTTGTAGAACGCACTAACGGCAATCACCTCACCGGCGTTCGGGAAGATCTCGTAGCGGAGGTCGAAGTTGTTGATGTTCGTCAGCTCCAAATCTTGGTTACCAAATATCGGCACGCCACCGATGAAGGGAAAAGCACCGAAGGGCGCAATTTCGCGTAGGTTAGGCCGTGCGATGGTTTGGGTAAAGCTACCGCGCAGGTTGCTGCGCTCGTTTACCTTGAAAACCAAGTTCAGGGCGGGCAGCAGGGCGGTAGTGTCAATGTTGGCCCTGAAGTCTTCGGGCGTAATCGCTACTGCGGCTTGGTCAGACTCTACGTCGAGCTTCGTACTCTCTAGGCGAACACCTGCGATGGCCTTGAAGCGTTCCGTAAATTCGTACGTCACCATGGCGTAAGCCGCTGCTATTTCAGACTGCCCAACGTAGCTGTTGGAAAGCGTCGTAACGTCGGAAGCATAAAGGCCGAACAAGTTATTACCAGATTCGCCGCCGATGAGGCCTAGATTAGAGGGCGCAAAAAGCGCATCGATGTTGCCGTCCACGTCGTTCAACGTAAGGCCGTCGCGGTTCAGGAAGTTGTAGCTCGCTTCGTTGAAGTCGCGCTCTTTCTTATTGTATAGGCCACCGATTTTGATGGCGTTGCCCCGGCTCTTTTTCTGGAGGAAGGGCACCGTGATGTCTAGTTTGCCTTG
>CALEDI010000020.1 GCA_937949535.1 uncultured Lewinella sp.
TGTTGAACGAAGCCGCTCCCCACCAACCGCTACCGCGCCGTAACCAACTCGCTTCCCCAAAATACGCCTATCTTCCCTATTCACCAACTCCGTTTTACCATGACTAAAAAAAGTCTCGGGCCCAGATAGCCCATCATCCCGATTGCCAGCCCGACCTCGACCGCTTCGAGGCCCATTTGCGGGTCGCAGGCATGGCATCCAGCACCGTACTCAACTACATCCGACCGTTGCGCGACCTCATGGAATACCACCATGCCGAAGCCGACGCCATCACCGCCGATGAGATCCTCGACTTTCTCGCGGAGCGAGAAAAAGCAATCGGTAAATCCACCCTCAATACCCTTTGCTGTGCGCTGAAGTATTTCTACGGTAAAGTCCTCGGCGACCCCGGCCGCATCGTCGACATCCCCACCCCGCGCAAGCCGAAACAACTCGGCGAACTACTCACCTCCAGCGAGTTACGCCAACTCTTCGCGGCGACCAAGTCGACCAAACACCGCCTCGTACTCAGCCTGATCTTCGGCCTAGGCCTTCGCGCGGGAGAGGTCAGTCGTATCCGACTGCACGACTTCGACGCCAAGCACCGCACCCTCATCATCCGCAAAGCAAAGGGCGGAAAACAACGGACACTCATCTACGACGATGCCATTCGCCGTGACTTAATCGCCCATTTCCGCGACGCAAAGCCAACCGATTACCTCTTCACCAGCACCACCCGAAAATCCGAAACCGGCGGCATCTCCGTTAGGGGCGTACAGTACATCGTTCGTTGCACCCGCGCACGCGCCCAACTAACCAAAAAAGTATGCCCACATACCCTGCGCCACTGTTTTGCCGTCCAGTACCTCAACAACGGCGGCAACCTCATCCGGCTCAAACAACTGCTCGGACATTCCCACGTCAGCACGACTTTGAGGTACCTAAGCTACGCCTCTCCTGAATTAAAAGATATACCATCGCCTTTATCTTTTTTATTCGATGCGTAATGCAAAAAAACGTCCGACGTTTGAAGTCGCGGATATAATTAAAAAATATGGTGATAAATACCGAAGCAAAGGGAATGTTCCGGCTCATCACCTACGCACTTTATCCGCCATCGAACGCTGCCGGACCGCCGAACTTGGTGGACACATCACCGTCTGTACCGACTGCGGCATCAGCAAAACGAGCTACAACTCCTGCCGCAACCGCCATTGCCCCAAGTGCGGAGGCTTTGAACGTGAGCTATGGATCGAGGACCGAAAACGCGAACTCCTACCCGTCCGCTATCAACACATCGTGTTCACCATTCCGGCCGAGTTCAACGACTTCTGCCGCTATAACTCGAAATTCTGCTACGGGCTATTATTCCGAGCAGCATGGAAAACGCTGGATACTTTTGCTAAGGACAAAAAATGGCTGGGCGCGCGCGCAGGTGCAAGCATGGTTTTACATACCTGGGGGCAAAACCTCATGCTGCACCCTCACGTCCACGCCATCGTCCCCACCGGTGGGCTAGACGCCAACGGCAACTGGATATCCCCCAAAAAGGGCCTCCGGAAATCAGGCTTCCTCTTCCCCGTCAAAGCGATGAGCAAGGTTTTCCGCGCCATCTTCCTGCGCGAGTTCATGGCTGCCTGGCTAGCTGGAAAACTTCAGCCGCCGCCCTCCGCACCGACCAAAAAGAAAGACATCGACTCTTGGCGTAGAAAACGCTATCGCCAAGACTGGGTCGTCTACGCAAAAGCCCCCTTCGGTGGCCCAGACAGCGTCGTTGAATACCTCGGCCGCTACACCCACAAAACCGCAATCTCCAACCACCGCCTTCTCGCTATCGGCCCTCAAAAAGTCACCTTCCACTACAAAGACTACCGCGAAAAGGGCACCCGTAAAACGATGGCCCTCGATGGGCTTGAGTTCCTACGCCGCTTCTGCCTACACATCTTACCGCCAGGATTTCGGCGCATGCGCCACTACGGAATCCTATCCAACTACCACAAAGTCAGAGCCTTAACCGCCGCCCGTGCCAGCCTTGGCGTAGACCCCGCTACAGTGCCTGCCAAAAAGCCCCGTGCCGAACGCATCCGAGACCTGCTCGAAAGTCACCTCGGTCGGCCCCTCGCCGACTGCCCAGACTGCGGCGCCAAAGACTCCCTCATCCGTATCCTCTTGCCGCCTAATGCCCGCGCTCCGCCCGCAGACTTGGTGTATGTGGCCGTAAAATGAAGCACCTGCCCTCCGCAGCACGGAACCCTATGCCCTATACCCTCGTTTTGGCCAAAATCAACGGATTCTAGCCCTGTTTTTTGACCTGTTCTCCGCCTTTGTGCCCCTCGAAGCGGCGGTTTTGAACCCTTCGCTTCGCGGCCCGGACAAGCCACTTTGGTTCAATGCCCATAGGGCCGAATCGTGGGGTGGCGGGTTCGTCCAACACCAGGTCTAGTTCAGACTTCGCTGCGCTTCGCTAAACTCGACCGGTTTGTATTTGCGTATTTTTTTGCGTCAGGCAGTTTGAGGATTATCAGTCCTATTGGTAAGATTTTTTAGTCTATTGAATCTTTATAAAGTCTATCAAAGAGTAGTTCGAATTTCTGTCAAATTCTTACAAGCGTAAGCGACATATTCCAATCCTTCTTTTGATATTTTATCGTTATGAGCCATACCTAGTGATTTCAAATTAGTACAATTAGCAGCTATTTCCCCTAGTGACTGATCTGTCAACTCGTAATTTCGTCCAACTTCAATCGTCTCTATATTTTTACACCCTCTAACTATTACAGACAAACCTTCATCCGTTAAATTTAAACACCTATACATGTTTATGCTTTTCAGCTCAGGTAAATATTTTCCAATAGATACTGCAGCTCGATTTGTATCCCTACGAATAGAATAATATAGACTTAATGAAGTCAGCTTAGGGCATTTAGAAATAACTCTAGCAATTTCTTTAGAACTAACTACCCCACTTCTTACGATCGACAAGTTTACAAGGCTAGCAGCGGTTCTCAGTTTAGACCTAAGTGACCCGTAAGCCACACATTTCTAGCAGTTTACGTTCAAAGTCTACGACATCTACACATGTCACTAATCTGAATATAGAGCGGTAAGTCTCCCAAATTCTTACCCGAGTAACAAGG
>CALEDI010000021.1 GCA_937949535.1 uncultured Lewinella sp.
GGCCAACGTAGACCACGGCATGGAAGCCAGCTACGTTGCCGAAGAGATGTACAAAATCATGCAGCAAGACGAACTGAAGCCCTATTACGTTGTTGGCGAGCTGGTGCAACGCGCCAGCGTTCGGGTAAGTCGGTTGCTGCCGGGGCGGTTGTGGGAGAAGGTGTTGGGGAAGTACTATAGTTGAGGACCAAATATGCCGCCTTAGCCAGCCTTTTACGAAAACCTCACTCCAACCCCTCTCCGGCACGCTTCGCCTGAGGCTCAGCGGAGAGGGGCTTTTAAGGGAAACGCTGTGCGTTTTATGCTGAGACCGTTACCTATTCCTCTACTCCCGGCAACCATTCCGGAAGATCATTGAAGTCTTCAACGGGTTGGAGGCCAGTGCTTTGGTATATTTGGGAAAGCGAGAGGGAAGTGCCGAGGGTATGGATCGTGAGCTGTTGTTCTGGTTTCCAAAGGTTCTGGATGATCCATCCTTTCTCGTCTTCTTTATAGAAGGCCTCAATCTGCATCCGGCGGGAATCAATCAGGATGTACTCCCGGAAGGTTGGTAAAGACCGGTACATCGTAAACTTGGGCGTACGGTCGTATTCAGCAGTCTTCTTTGATAGTACCTCAATTATTAGGCAGGGGTTTACCAAGAAAATCTCCGCATCGTCTTCATAGACGTTGCCGTTATCTTCGTCGCAAACAAACATCAGGTCTGGGAATACATATTTATTGTATTCTGGTAAGCTCAATGCTTGGTCACTTCCGTGTGGTTTACAGCCGTTGGGGTTGTTGTAGAGTTGGCCGGTTAGGTCCATCACGATGCGGTTGTGTGGCCCTTTCGCACCAGCCATCATCATGATTTTACCGTTGTGGTATTCTATCTTGTCCGTAGTTGTTTCTAGTAGAGCGATGTACTCTTCCTTGGTGTAATCGTCCCGGTCCAATCTTCTGGCTTCCATGGTTGCTAAGGTAGGGCATTATTTGTCTTCGAGTTTATCCCTTAGCCGACTAAATGCAACAGCGGCAGCCTGAACGCTGATTGCTGAACGACTGATTGCTAACATTATACTCCTTGATGATTCGGTTGATCTATTGGGGAGCCTACAATCGGCTATGCATACTACTCCAACCAAGCAATCGCTCGCTTCCGCTCGGTAGTGCCGAAGGCGGAGAGTTCTAGCCCCGGCGTGAGGAGATCGCTAAGGCGGACGGTAGTTTTGAGCCAGCTCTGGTCTCCGATGATGGCCATGCGCTCTACGTTTTTGTACTGCTTTACGGAGGTTTTCATGTCTTCCATCAGGGCTTTGCCGGAGAAACCGGCGGAGGTGACGATTTCTAGCATGATGCGTGCCTGCCCGTACTTGGCGGCTTGCTCCTCGATGAGGGTGTTGAGGCGGTCGTAGTCGGCAATTTCCATTTTGCCGATGATGGCGATGCCGAGTAGACGTTGGGTGCCGAGGTCAATTTCTTTGAGGGCTTCGGAAGCTTCCGGCGCGGGGTCTAGCTTGAGCCATTCGTGGGCGAGTTCGCCTTCATTGATGCCGAAGGTTTTCACATCCATGCGGGGCGTGAGCCAATCTAGGCTGCCGGTGAGGGAGGAGAGCCAGCTTTTATCGGTCAGGATGGCATATTTCTCTATTTTATCCCAAAGTTCGGTTTTGGCCTTTAGCAGCTTCCAGAAGGTTTGAAAGTCTTGGAAACCACCGATGTTTTTGATGTTGCCGAGCAGGCGCAGCTTGCCGTGGGTGATCACTTTGGCTTCAACGGCCATGAGGAGTTTGCGCATACCTTCGTCGTCTACTTCGCCATCGAGCGTGAAACCGAGCAGGTTGGATTGTGAAAGGGGAAATACAGAGATCATTTATGGTTGTTTTGTCTTGCGTTATAACGCAACTTAAGGCTTGGAGTTAAAAACGAGGCTGATCTTTCGACAAATGCTTGTTTCTACCGGACGATCGCTCGGGCGAGGAGTGTTTTGGGGGCGCGGCCGCAGGTGCAGAGGAAGTTAAGGGAGCGGGGTGGCGAAACTATAAAGACGTACCTTGCCCCTGAAGAATGGGATGAACTTCGCCTGTCGAGTTTGGTGACAAAGCGGTCTGAAACTAGGTATGACTCATGTTGATTTCCCATTCCTAAACTAACGTGAGGTTTGGATGCCGGACGCTCAAAGGATCGACTAAAATGCCGTCTACGCCAGGCATTTCAGTCGAACGCTTCGAGGTCCTGAAGCGTACTCAGGACCTCGAAGCGTTTATTTCTGCCTCTGACGAAGTCGAGGTAGAAATAATCCTTTGAGCGTCCGGTGCTTATGGGCAACCTCACCTTAATCAAAAACTAAGGATGATGCATGTTTCGGTCTGAACGTTCCGTAGTGGAAAGTTCGGGGGGTAACTCGAAGTCTTACTTGACTTCCTTACCTCCGTCTAGGCGGTCTTGGAGATCTTCCAGTTCTGCCCACTTTTCGTCGGCAGCCAAAGCGGCTTGCTTAGACCAAGTTCCGGGGTTGTGGATGCGGTAACGAGGGCCAGCTGCGTCGAGCATATCCTGTATTTTCTGGAGCGGCGCATCGGCGAGTTCACGCCAAGTAAAGATGCCAATACCGTTCAAGAGGTCAGAAATTTTGGGGCCGATGCCTTCAACAACTTTCAGGTCATCCAGCTTGATCTTCTTGCCAGATGGCAGTTCGATTTTCGCGGTCTTGGCCTTCTTAGCTGGAGCTGGCTTAGCTGCTGGCATCGCTGCTGCTGCCTGTACGGTTGTGTCTTCTACCGGAGCTGGCTTGGGCGCGGGCGCAGGAGCTGGCTGGGGTTTCGGAGTTGGGGCCGGAGCCTTAGCAACTGGTTTGGGAGCTGGAGCTGGTTCTGGCTTAGGAGCTGGGGCCGGAGCTGGTTCTGGCTTCTTAGCTACTGGCTTCGGAGCCGGAGTTGGCTTAGGCGTTTTCTTTTTAGCCTTCTTCGGAGCGCGCTTTGCCACTACGGGAGCTACACCTCCGTCGGGGATGATGGAAACGTACATCCGGTTGCGGTAGCTCTTGCGGAAAGAAACGTTGCCGTCTATTTCAGCATGGATCGTGAAATCACGGCCCATGTAAACGTTTTCGCCGGGGTGGTACTTGGTACCGCGCTGACGAATGATGATGTTGCCTGCTTTAGCAACCTGACCGCCGAAGAGCTTAACGCCAAGGCGCTTACTGTTACTGTCGCGGCCGTTATCGGTAGAACCTACACCTTTCTTATGTGCCATTATTATGGTATTTTATTTGTTTTCGCCGCTTCAAGTCATGCTTTCAGCAAAAAGTCGGCCGCTAAAATCGCTCCCTTTGTTTTCGCTGAAATCATGACAGCGGCGAAAACAAATAAAACAGAGGGCGATGATGAAGCTACCGGGCTACTTACTTAGTTAAGGAATGCGGGCCGAGACTAGCCTGCGATGGAATCAATTTTGATCTTGGTGAACTGCTGCCGGTGACCGTTCTTGACGCGGTACCCCTTGCGGCGTTTCTTCTTGAAAACGACGACTTTGTCGCCTTTCACGTGATCAATGACGGTTGCCCCTACGGACCAACCACTTACGTTCGGCGTGCCAACAGTGACACCAGCATCACTAGACGTGAGGTGGACACCATCAAAGCTGACGGAATCGCCGGCGTTGGCTTCTAACCGGTGGACGAAGATCTCCTGACCTTCCTCTACTTTGAACTGTTGACCGGCTATGGTTACGATTGCAAACATTAGGAAATGTATTTAATTAAGGCCGCAAAGGTAATGACAATTACCAACTTCTTCTAATTTATTTTGCCTGTATCTTGTGCCCCATCTCAAACAACGAATTACCAACATGCCAAACTTGATCGATGCTAACCTCCAGGCCAAACGCGCGCGCCTCGAAGAGATCATCAAAAATTTACACGAACTAACCCTCCGTATCGGGCACGACGAGATGGCGCAAACGGTAAGCGAGCTCCGAAACCGCATCTTTGAACCCTTCATGTTTGTGATTGCAGGAGAAGTGAAAGCAGGGAAATCCAGCTTCGTCAACGCCCTATTGGCTACGGGCCGAGAAATCACCAAAGCCGCTCCGCAACCGATGACGGACACCATTCAGCAGATCATCTACGGCGAAGAAGAACGGACGGTAAGCGTAAACAAGTACCTCAAGAAAATTTTCATCCCCGTTGAGATCCTAAAGGAGATCGCCATTGTAGATACCCCCGGCACGAACACCATCGTTGAGCACCACCAAGAGATCACTGAGCAGTTCATCCCCGCCAGCGACCTGATCGTTTTCGTCTTTGAAGCCAAAAACCCTTACCGGCAATCGGCTTGGGACTTCTTCAAGTACATCCACGGAGATTGGCGCAAGAAGACCATCTTCGTCTTGCAGCAAAAAGACCTCGCCAGTGCTTCCGAGCTCGAAGTCAACTTGGGCGGCGTAGCCAAGAAAGCTAAAGAAGAAGGTATTGCAGAGCCCAACGTCTTCGCCGTAAGCGCCAAACAAGAAGATGAGGGCAACCCAGACAGCGGCTACGGCCCTCTGCGGCAGTACATCACCGAAAACATCACCGGGGGCAAAGCCCCCGCCCTGAAACTCAACAACAGCATCCTGACCGCCCAAACCGTCACGGAGCGCATCGCGGATGGCCTCCTCCTCCGGCGGCGGCAGTTTGAAGCAGACACGCACTTCCGCCAAGACATCCAAGAAACCCTCGACGAGCAAACAAACCAGAGCAACAAACAAGTAGACCTAATGGTCGACAATATATTGCTCACCTACGACGGCATCACCCGCGCAAAGCTCAACGAACTAAAGGAAGGGCTCAGCATCTTCGGGTTGATGAAGCGTAGCTTCTCCGCTACTTTTGGCTCTACTCCAGACGCGAAGACCTGGTTGGGCGACCTCGCCAAAGGCCTCGAAGAAGAACTCAACACCAAAATGCGCGCTCGGCTAAACGACAACGTGATCGACCTCGCCGAGTCTATCCAGCAGATGGTAAAGCTGATCGATATGAAGATCCGCAGCAGCGAGACCATCCTGAAAAACGACCACGAAATCTTTAGTAACATCGCGGAGCGGCGCGAGAACGTATTGCGCGACCTCCAAGACCAGTTCAACCGCTTCGTTTCCAAGACCGAGAGCTTCACCGACGAGGAGCTCTTCGCTGACCGCGAAAACCTCACGCCCAACCTTGCGGCTGGTGGCGGCATCGCGGCCCTCGGCGTAGTACTGATGGCATTGTCTTCAGCTTCTGTTTTCGATATTTCGGGTGGCATCCTCACTACCGTTGGGGTGCTCTTCGCGGGCTTCAGCACGCGGGGCAAGCGCAAGCGTATCGTTGATGGTTTCGAGGCGGAGATCGAAGTTGGCCGCTCCAAACTCGCCCTTGAGCTGGAGGAGAAACTCAAAGCCTACATCACCAACCTCCGCGTCCGCATCGAAGGCAACTTCGCCCGCTTCGACGACACCTTGGCGCGGGAGGAAAAGAACCTAATGATTCTGGAAGGGAACCATAAAGACATCCGAGAGGAACTGGGAGGAATGTTGGAGTAGGGTTTATGGGTGATAAGCATGTTGGTATTACCCGCTGGGCGCTAACCACTAATCCCGCCCCGCTGACTTCCGGTACCCCTCAACCATCCGTATCACCTTACCGTAGTTGAGTAAGCCTTCATGGATGCCTTGTGCTTTTAGGTAGGCATCGTAGGCTACGTCTCGGACTACGGGAGCGATGTCTTTGTACAGTTCGGAATTGTCGTAGATGGCCTGTAGGTCGTTGCGGATGCCGGGGTCTAGGTTGGCAGCGCGCCAAGCCCAGTAGGCTTGGGGTTCTTGCTGGCGGAGTTTGCCGGCGATGCGCCGCCAGTAGCCCAACTTGAACGCATAGGCCAATACGGGGTCTTTGGCCTGGCGGCCAGCGAGCCAGGCCCAGAAAGTGCAGGTTCCTTCATCTCCGAAGCCGTAGGCGTGGGCCAGTTCGTGGGCGCCAACGGGGTATTTCTGGAGCGGATGCAAGCCAGCATCGAGGTTGCCCTCGCCCGCCCAAGGCCAGTAGACGCCGGCTGTGCTCCAGCGGAGGAGGATGCCTTTGGGGTAGAGTTGGCGGAGGCGTGGGCGGCCGGGGTCGGGGTAGCCGTGGGTGGTCAGGGCTTGGCGGAGGAGGCTTTTTACTTCGTCTTCGGGTTCGTGGAAAAGCTCCGAGGGCAGGGCTAAGGTGTCGGTCGTGATTGCTTGTCGGAGTTCGGCCAATTCTTCAGCTTCGGTGTAGACCCGTTCGCGCAGTTCGTTGAGGGAGGGTTGGTAGAGCTCGAAGCCGATGCGTTCGTTTACCTCTTCCCTACCGTAGTTGAATCCCCAAGCTAGGAGGAAAACGGAAATGAACAGGGCTATGGCGTTAAAGATTCGGGCACCGAGGTTGGTCCACGGCTTCCCTACCCCACCCTGCATCCTGCGGCCGCGCCTAAAAAGGACGACGGTACGGGCAAACCAAACGATGACCCCCAGCCAAAACACGTAAAAAAGCGGGAATGGTAATAAAGGCAAGGTGTGGTCCCAGACGTTGCGGATGCCAACAAATAAGCCCCGACTGTACACCGTTTCGATAACGGAAGCTGGCAAAAATAAGCGTAGTAACAATAGAAACAGCAGTAGGCCGACGGGCCAAAAGCGTAAAAACACAGCACTTTTATGGGGTTGATCGTCGGGATGCGTCACTTGGTTGATTGGTTTAGCTAATAGATTCAACCATCGTAAGGTACGGTTGTTGTTCTCGGTGTGTAATTTGCACAAAACAAAACTCAAACTATTATGGCTCTCCAATTCACCGATGCCAATTTCCAAGAATCCGTCCTTGACAGCAAAGGCGTTACTGTTGTCGACTTTTGGGCGCAGTGGTGTGGCCCTTGCCGTGCCATCGGCCCCGTAATCGAAGAACTTGCTGGTACCTACGACGGTAAAGCGCAGATCGGTAAAGTAGACGTAGATGTCAACCCCGAACTCAGCGAGAAATTCGGCATCCGCTCCATCCCTACCATCCTGATTATGAAGGACGGTGAGGTGGTAGACACCATCGTCGGCGCGCCATCTAAGGGCACGCTGGTGGATAAGATTGAGGCGCAGCTTGTTGCTGCTTAATCCACGGACTTCGTCCGAGGTTATCCGAAGGGGAATCGCTACGCGATAAGGGGGCCGGCGGGGAAGGAAGCGCGTATCATGGTCCTCGGACTTCGTCCGAGGCTATCCGAAGGGGAATCGCTACGCGATAGGGGTAGGCGGTAAGGGGGGGGGCATCATGGTCCCCGGACTTCGCCCGAGGTTATCCGAGGGGGAATCGCTACGCGATAGGGGTAAGCATTCAGGGATCAGCGTTCAGGTTTCAGGCTATCGTCGTTACAGGCTTCGTCTAAAACTTGAACGCTGAATGCTGAACATTACCCCACAACTAACCGTAGATAAGGCGTAAAAAAGTAGCAAACCTCCAGTTCTTTTGCGCACACTTACAGGGCTAGTCGGCTTAACTTTGTGGCTTCACCAAATCCCCTTTCCCTCATGGCTGGTAGCGCTCACGGTAAACTCTTTCGCATTTCCACCTTCGGCGAGAGCCACGGCGTTGGGCTAGGCGTCGTTATTGATGGCTGCCCGGCGGGGCTTGATTTTGACTTGGACTTCATCCAGTCCGAACTCGCGCGCCGCAAACCCGGCCAGAGCCGCATCGTGACGCAGCGCAAGGAAGAGGACGGCGTGCGGGTACTCTCCGGTGTATTCGAGGGCAAGACCACCGGCACGCCCATCGGGATGATCATCATGAATAAAGACCAGCGGAGCAAAGACTACGGCCACATCTTCGATAAGTTCCGCCCCAGCCACGCAGACTACACCTTCCACGCCAAGTACGGAGCCCGAGATTACCGTGGGGGCGGGCGCTCCAGCGCCCGCGAAACCGCCGCCCGCGTCGCCGCCGGCGCCGTAGCCCAACTATTGTTGCGCCACTACGGCGTCAGCATCAAAAGCTACGTCTCTCAGGTAGGCAACATCGTACTAGACAAAGGCTACCAAGACTTAGACCTAAGCCAGATTGAGGCCAACGACGTCCGCTGCCCAGACGCGGAGACCGCTGCCGTGATGGAGAAAGAGATTCTCGCCGTCCGCAAAGCGGGAGACACCATCGGCGGCGTAATCACCTGCGTAGCCACCGGCGTTCCCGCTGGCTGGGGAGAACCCGTCTTCGATAAGCTCCACGCCGACCTCGGCAAGGCGATGCTGAGCATCAACGCCTGCAAGGGCTTCGAGTACGGCTCCGGCTTCGCCGGCGTAACGATGCGCGGCAGCGAACACAACGACGCCTTTTATACGGAAGCAGATGGCACCGTCCGGACCCGCACCAACCGCAGCGGCGGCATCCAAGGCGGCATCTCCAACGGGGAAGACATTTACTTCCGCACGGCGTTCAAGTCGGTCGCAACGATCATTCAAGACCAATCTTCGGTCAACGAAGCAGGCGAAACTGTGACGGTTACCGGTAAGGGTCGGCACGACCCCTGTGTTCTGCCCCGCGCCGTAGCCATCGTCGATAATATGACCGCGCTGGTGCTGGCAGATCATTGTTTGCGGGCGAGGGGGAATCGGTTGTAGGGAGGGCTTTAGCCTTTTTTTGAAAGTCATCAGTACCTAATCGTTTGGATTGGACTGCGCCCACAGCAGAAAATAGGTGCTAAAACTAGGCACTCCGCGCTAAAAGCCTTACTTTTAGCAAGTAAGTACCGAATTAAAATGAATAGTAATGACTTTAGACCACAGAAAAGTTGAGATAATTCAAGAAATTTTGTCGACGTCACAGGAAGAACTCCTAGATGCAATTGATGAAGTCTTACAGGAATTTACTAAGCCTAGGTTCAAATTAGACTTAAGTAAACACAAAAACATTAAGAAGAACGTTAACCTTTCTGAATTGAAAAAGGAAAGGCCCTTAAAGTCATTTGACATGAGTGAATTTGAAAAGGAAGCAAATTCACTAGAGTGGGACAAATCAATTGATCAACTTTTAGCTGAACTTGACTGATAACGCCCATCCGCCCTGTGCGTGCGAACGTCATTTAGCCAAACCGTTAGGTTCAAAAAACGCGAAATAAAATTTGTAATATAATACTACTATGGATAACTGGAAAATCACTGTAAATGGAGGGCAAAATCAGTTTGCTAATACAATCTACAATGGAACTACTATTTCTTCCACCGATCAAAAATTGATAGATATAATCAAAAAGGAAGTGCCGGATAAAGAGAGTAGAGAATCACTGATAGACGACCTTCTATCCATGAAAAGGCCTGACTCCGAGCCTTCTCCAGAAAAATCAGCTAAGGAAAATAGAATTAAAAAATTCTTTGATTCTGGACTTACAGAAGCTGCGAAGTTGTCGGCAAGACAAATATTCGAGTCTGCGCCGGAATATATTCAACTTCTCAAGCCGTAACTTGTGGACTACGAAAGGTACTATGAACCAAGATTACCGGATGCCCGAGAATTATTTAATAAAAGACAACTAACTTCATTTATTGAAGCATGTTTTAAAACAGCTTTTGAGAAGTGGTCGGGCAATTATACTTTCTTTGAGGAGAGACTACAACTCAAGAGAGGGTTTCTTAAAAAAATTCCCAACCTTTTGGTTACAACTTTAGAGTTTGAAGAACTAAGAAAGTATGAAAAGATATTTCACGCCTTTTTAGAAGTTTCAGAAATTGATTTTGATAAAATTCTTCACGAACATAGAGAGCTATTTGAGCAGTTTCCGGGGTATAAGGATTATAGTCTTTACTTCATTTTTGACAGCCGAATGATTCGCTATTCTACTTCTATTTCATATCACGATAAATCATTATCTATTTCTAATGTAGATGACAATGATATGATGTTTGACATCATTGATCATCAGGAAGTAACAATTATAACAAAAGATAAAGAGAAAAGAAGAATTCTACTGGACAGACCAATTCATGAAAGACTAGATGAACTTGTTTGTGGAATTGAAAATCATTATGGGACTGATGGAACTTTAATTGATTCAAATAAGGTGCTATTTTTAGATCAAAAGATCCAACCTTCAAAATTAGAATTAGAAAACATTTGTCTATTTTTAGCAAATAAAGATGCGCAGAATAGTATCTATAGTCAAGACATTATAATTTTTTCTCCTTTCTTGAAAGAAGTGGAAGAATATCGCATTAACAATTCTTGGCATAAAATTATGATGCCCAAGTACATGGTAGATTCGTGGATTCAGTACCTAAATTACTTTAGAACTTGGATCAAACAATCCAAAGGAATTAGTCTAACAGTACAATTTATAGAAGAACAAGAATTTATAATTGTGAAATTATGCTCTAAGAAACATTTGTCGAATCATATTCTTGGAGAATGGTTTAGCGAATATATTAACTTCTTAAATCGTAATACGGATCCAATGGACACAGAATTTAAAGTTCATAAATCCAGTCGATCTATTATTGTAAAAAAGCTACAACAACAAATAGCGACGTTTGAAACCGATATTGCTTTAACAGAACTTCTTGAGAATAAAGACATTGAAATCCTTAAAGAAGTCAGTTCGACTCTATCCGAAGTTAGTTCACCAAATAGAAGTTTACTAATTCAAATAATTAATGGAGGTAACAATCAAATTGCTAAAGAAATAGTGAATGTACAAAAGTTGATAGAATAAATGCGATGTACACTCCCCCCAGACACAACCACCCCAAAACAGAAACTCTAGCCCCCTCCCCCTCAAACCTTCCCAATACACTCCCCCAGCGCCTCCCGCCAATTCCTCGGTGCGGCCCCCAGCACTTCTGCAATCTTCATCGTATCCAGCACGCTATAGCTCGGCCGCTTGGCGGGCGTTGGGTACTGCTCTGTGCGGATGGGCTTGAGCGCGCACTCCGTGCCCGACAGCTCGAAGATCGCGTGTGCGAAATCATACCAAGAGCAGACGCCGCTGTTGGCGAAGTTGTACACCCCCGGCTCCGCTTTTGCGTCCATGAGGGCGAGCGCGGCGGCGGCTAAATCCGCCGCATACGTCGGGCTACCGATCTGATCGGCGACGATAGAGAGCTGGTCGCGTTCCGCGCCGAGGCGGAGCATGGTGCGGACGAAGTTGTGCCCATACTCTGCGTAAACCCAGCTTGTCCGTACTACATAGGCATCGGGGTGGTGTTTCAGCACGATGTTTTCGCCTTCTAGCTTCGTCCGGGCGTAGACGCTCGTACCCGAGGTGCTGTCGTCTTCGCGCAGCGGGCGGTTGTAGCCGTCGGCATAGACGTAGTCGGTACTGAAATGGACAAAAGCGATGCCCTTTTGGTAGCAGGCCGCAGCCAGGCGCTGCGCGCCTTCTACGTTTACCATCCGGCACTTCTCCGGCTCTGCCTCCGCGCGGTCTACGGCGGTGTAGGCGGCGGCGTTGAAGCAAACGTCGGGCTTTGCCTCGGCAAAAGCTGCGCGGAGATCGGCGGGCTTCGTGATGTCTAGCGTAGAACGGCTGTAGGCGAAGATGCGGACATCTTCCAACAACCGAGCTGCGCCAATCAGTTTCTGGCCCAACTGGCCTCCTGCTCCGCAGATCATTATTCTTTTCATGGGTTCGGTTTAGGTTGCGGGGTTAGGTGCGGGTTGGCGGATGGAGGAAGGAACCTTCTTCTGGTACCAGAACTACCCTTTCTCTTTCGCCAGACGAATTGCGTCTTTAAGCTGATTTACCTTAAGGTTCTTAGCTACAATTTCGCGGTCTTGGTTCAGGAGGTAAAGCTCCGGCGTATTGTCTACATAATAGGTCTTGAAGATGGAGCGGTTGGAGGGGTCGTAAACGTTGGTCCAGCTCCCCATACCGTTGGCCTTGATGAAGTTTTTCCATTTCGTAGGGTCGGTATCTAGAGCGATGGCGTAGACATCTAGTTCGCTTTTGAGGTCGTTCATGGCGGCAACGAACTTGGGGGTTTCCTCGATGCAGTGCTCACATTCTGGGTTGTACATGTACACCGCGATGAAGGGTTTTTTGAGGTCGTAGAGGCGCTTGGGGTTGCCATTCACGTCTGGCACGGTGATGTCTGGTCCTGGCTGACCAACGAGGCTGTACGCCATCTGGTCTGCCCGCTGCTGAAGGCCGTAGACGGTCATGCTGTCAGACCAGAAAGCGAGGTCTTTGGTGAAGTAGTTCTGGATCATATGAACATGGATGGCGGCACCGTCCATAACGGTCGTTTTACCGGGTTCGTACTCAAGGGTAATCCAGTTGGCGAAGAACTTGAAAAACTCCGGCTTGTCCATCACTTTGGCCATCAGTTTTTCTGATGATGAGACGATGGCCTTGGCGTTTTGCGGTGTCAGTTCCTTCATATAGCGCTTCAGTTTATTGAAAATAACTGGCGTATTGAGCAGTCGGACGTCGTTGAAGTCTACTCCATCCCAGAATTCATCGCGGAAGGCAGCTACTTGGGCTTGCTCGTCGATGGTGCCGTCGGGTAAGCGAACTTCTTTAAGCTGTGGGTTGCGGCCAGCGCGCTTGAAGGAAGTGAAGATAGACTTGGGGTGCTTGGCGAAGAGCGCGTCTTGGTATTGTGTACGGGTAGTTACCAGTTTGGCGCGGTCGGCCTGGAGTTCGTCGTAGCCGGGGGTTCCGGGGCGGATGCCGCGCACGGCTTCGCCTAGCATCCGGAACTCGTCTTGCTGTCCGGCTTCAAACTTGAGTACGTCGTAGAGCATCTCGTTGTCTACGCTGCCCTCTACCTTCATTTCCAACAGGGCGTTCTGCGCGCTGGGCGCGCTGAAGCTGAAGGTTTGGTCTTGGTCGATGAGCATCTGCACGGCTGCGCCATCGGAGAAGTAGCAGTAGTAATGGCCGGGTTTGAAGGGTTGGTCGCGCTTAAACACAACGGCGTTGCCCTCTACCACGCCTTCAGCAGCCCTGAATTGCTGCTCAGCGAACTGGCCAATCAACAGCGCTCCTTCTAGCGGTACGCCACCGATGGCGACGCGGATGTTCGGGCTTTCTAGCTTACGGCCCGCTAGTTCCCCAGCGTTGATGGCGCTACCAGCGGAGGCGTTAGCAACAGTTCCGGAGGTGGTTCCGGCAGGTTCTCCGCAGGAGAACAGCGTTATGAGGGCGAGTAGTGGCAGTAAATTACGCATGAAGTGGTTGTTTTTGAGAGGGCAAAAGTACAAAACTTGAAGGCTATCTGGCGCGGGCGCAGGTGCAAGGTAAGGTAACGAAATCCGCCGAAGCACCACACCTCCGAGGTAGGCTGTCCGAAGTATTGGCACCCCGACTGAACGTCCGCAAGGGGATAAGAACATACCACCAAACTCGCCTGGCGAACTTTATCAAACATTCTTATCACCTTAGTAGGCTAAAATGTGGAATGACTAATACTTGGGCGTCTAGACTTCCTGCAATTACCCGACCCACTACTACCAAAACCACCCCACCAACAAAATAGTAATAATGATCAAAATCGCCGACTGCACCCGGTAGTTTTTGTACCAAGGCAAACCAATCAAGGAAGCACTGTCTTCCTTAATAATTTCTGGGCTCCAGGTGTAGTTATCAACTTGCTCCTGTGTTGGTGGCGTAGAAAATAGGCTAACGGCATAATTGACCAAACCACAGAAAATGAAGAGGTAGAACGTCCGGTGCAGGAAGTGCATTTGCGTAAACCAGTTTTCCGCTTCGTTGAAGTCCAAAACCAAGAACAGCACACTGACCGCAGCCCCAACCATGAGGCTAACGAAAGCCCCCGTAGCCGAAGCCCGCTTCCAGAACAAGCCAAGGATGAAGGCCGCCGCCACCGGCGGCGCAATGAAGCTAAGCACCAACTGCAAATACTCCCACAAAGAGCTAAAACGCTCAATTTGCGGCGCCCAAAGACATGCCAAAATAACCAGCACCAAGGTAGAAACCTGACCGATACGGACAAGCTGCTTGCTCGTCAGGTCCGGCTTCAGCTTTGCCGCAAAATCCATCGTGATGAGCGTAGAGGCGGAGTTGAAAGTCGCCGATACCGAAGACATCATAGCGGCCAACAAACCAGCAAGTACCAGCCCCAAGACGCCCGTAGGCAACATCTGAAACAAGAGCATTGGGTAAGTCGCGTTGGGGCAATCGGCGAGGTCTTCGCAGATGCCGCCGCTGGGAAGCTGGTAGTTGATGTCGGCTATGTTGAAACCACCCTCAAGCCCACCCTGTTGCTGGATGTAGATGATGGCCGCCGTGCCGGGTAGCACCATAATGAAAAGCACCGGTAGCTTGAGTAAGCCAGCAAAGAGCGCACCCCAACGGCCGTGGTTGAGGTCTTTTGCCCCCAGCACCCGCTGTACCATAAACTGGTTGTTGGCCCAAAAGTAAAAGCCCAGAATTGGCGCACCGAGCAGAAGCCCCGTCCATGGCATAAACCCATCGCCGCCCGTTCCGAGGAAGAATTCCGACCAAGTTTGCCCCGTTGGCCGCACCAAACTAAGCACCTCTTCGGCGTTGGAGGGTTTATAGGCCGCGCCGTTGTCTGGCAGGGTGCCTTCGGCCCCCATGCTGTTCAGGCCTGCGATCATCTGATCCCAACCGCCAATCTCTTGGAAGGTAAAATAGGTGATAGCACAACTACCAATCACGAGTAGTATCGCCTGAATCACTTCCGTCTGGATCACCGAATTGAGGCCGCCCGGTACCGTGTAGGCCGCTGCCGCAATGGCCAAGATGGCTACAATAGCAACGGTAGAAAGACCGGGGAACAACAGCTTAAGGATGACGGTACCAACGTACAAACCCGCTGCGGTGTCCAGCATTACGTTACCAACAATGGTGATGAAGCTGAAGTAGTACCGGGAGCGAGCATCGTACCTGCGCTCCAGAAACTCCGGCATCGTGTAGACCTTCGACTTGAGGTAAAACGGTAGGAAAAAGATGGCGAAAAAGACCAGCACTACCGCCGCCAACCACTCGTAGTTGAAGACTTGCGTATTGGTTTTATAAGCGTCTCCCGCAAGACCAACCAAGGTTGAACTGGAAATATTGGCGGCAAACAACGAGATACCGACAATGGGCCAAGTCATATCCCTGCCCGCTAAAAAATATTCTTCGGAGTCTTTGGCCTTGGCGCTGTAGAGCCCATAACCAATGATGAATACGGCATAAAGCGCCATGACGACCAGGTCGATCGTCTCTAAATTAAATGTTTGCATGATGTTTTTAACTACTTTTCGAAGATCAATGATACATAAAATTTCGGTCGATGTGGGTTTGGCACTTGGCAATTGGTCAAAACGAACGCATATTTGCAACAGCCGTCGCTTGTGTGGAGATTTCTAACCCTAAGTTAGACCATCTTTTCATCCCGAAGGGACTACCTTTAAGTAACAAACCAACTCAAATGGCCCAACTAAGTGAAGCCGAATTAAACGAAGCCGCCACTGCAATCCGCCGAGGAATGGAAGTGTACGTTCACCGCGAGCACGGCCGAATGCTGATCGCTGATGATCCCGAGCGCAACGTCCGTGCCGATCCCGAAATTTTTGAAGCCATCATGCAGGATGTATCTACCGACCCCGATGCGTACATCCACATCGAACGCATGGCCGCTGCTGATGCCATCAAGATCATGAAAGACTTCACTGATCGGGTGCGCAACCAAGAGCTCTGGCAGGCACTCACCTACGCGCTCAAACGCCCCCGGCCGTTCCAGACCTTCAAAGGCGAACTCAACAAATTCCCGAAGAACTACCAAAAATGGCGAGACTACCGCCAGGTTCGGTACCGGGAGTATGTGGGTAAGGCACTGACGGGGGAATAAGCCCCGCCCCTGAATGCCAGAATTCATTAAGTACAAACACCTCGACTTTGCCCGCTGGAACGCAGCCGTGGGGAATGACCCTACGCGCCTGCCCTATGGTTTCAGTTGGTGGCTCGATGCCGTATGCCCCGGCCGGTGGGATGGGATCGTTTTTGACGATTACCGGGCCGTGATGCCGCTGCCGAAGGAGCCATTTTCGGTGCGTAAGCCTTGGAGCAGTTGGGCGCGGCCGCAGGTGCAAAGACCGTTTTTTACGCAGCAAGGTGGGCCTTGGGGGCGCGTTCGTGCCGGAGATCTGGCCAGCCTCTTCGCGGTTTTACCGAAAGGACTTACCGCCTTCAATTTGCCCCTGACCGAAAACGCCCTTGCCGCCGAAGTTCCCCAGCGTTTTGTCCGAGATTGGCGCACCAACTACGTCTTAGACCTCAGCCCCGAGCTGGAAACCATTCGGGCGGGCTACCACAAAACCCTCCGCCGCAAACTTCGCAAACACGGCCCAGCCACCCTCTTGCCCGCTGAGCCCGACCTCGTCGTCAGCCTCTACCGCCAACACATCGGCCCTAAAGCGGGCCTCAAAACCAAACATTTCACCTGCGCCCGCGCCCTCATCAAAGCCGTTATCCAACACGACGCGGGCCACTGCTACCAAGCCGTCGGTGAAAACAACGAACCGCTAGCAGCTGGCTTTTTCCCCCTCCACAAAGGCCGCATCATTAACCTGATGCCCGTTTCTACTCCGGCTGGCTACCTACGTGAAGGGATGGCTTCTTTGATCGACGAAGTTGTCCGAAAACACCGTGGCCCCGGCAACAGCCTAGATTTTGAAGGCTCCGATATGCCCGGCATTGCCAAGTTCTTCAGCTCCTTCGGACCACAAAAACGGCCGTACCTTTCCCTCCGATGAAGCAAGCCTCGGTACAACTCCTGCCCCGCAAAAAACTGGACCTCACGAAGTGGGACGCCGCCGTGCGCCGCGCACCCTACGGGCTCAGTTGGTGGCTCGATGCCGCTACCAAAAACAGTTGGTACGGGCTGGTGCTAAACGATTACCGCGCCGTGATGCCCCTGCCGGTAAGCCACCGCCTCGGCCCGTTAAAACTCATCAACGGTGCTCCCTTTACCCAACATCAAGGCCCCTTCGGTGATTTTCGGCCCGAAGACACCGAGTTATTCCTCGCCGCCATCCCCAAGCACTGGTACGTTCGCAAGTTGGCCGTTTATCCCCCATTCCCTCTCCCTGAAGCCTTGCAACGCTGGGCAATCACTGCGCGCACCAACCATGAACTCGATCTTAGCCCTGACTACGACCAGCTTCGCCGGGGTTACCGCAAAGACCTCCGCCGAAAACTACGCGACTTCCCGCCAATCCAGTTGGTCGAATGGCCCTTGCCCCATTTTTTGGCTTTTTACCAAAAGCACCTCGCTGCCAAGGCTAAGCTCAACAACGCCAGCCTCGCCGCACTAGCGCGGCTCACCGCAGGCATCCTCCGCCATCATGCCGGAAATTGCTACCACCTCACCGATGAAACTGGCGCAACGGTTTCAGCCTTGTTCGTCGTCAGGCATGGCAATCGGGTGTTCAAACTTCTTGCGGCTAGTAGCCCGAAGGGCTTCCAACTTCACGGCATGGCGCGCTTGCTAGACGGCGTCGTACGCACCCACGCAGGCACCGATATGGTCCTCGATTTTGAAGGGTCAGACCTGCCCGGCGTCGCTTCCTTTTTCAGGGGGTTTGGTGCGCAGCGGGTTGGGTACTGGGGCGTTGGGAAATCAATGTTTTGATTAGTCAACGTGAGGTTTGGATGTCGGACGCTTCCAGGTCCTGAAGCGTAGTGGTTCGTCAAGTTTGATTTTATCACTAATACCCAACGAGCGAAGCGAGCAGAGCCGTCTCCCCTCTCCACCGGAGAGGGGCCGGGGGTGAGGTTTCGAGCGCAGCGAGCTGCCTCGTCGTTGGTGCTAAAGTCAAACTTTACAGGCCATTAGGCCCAAATAATTTCATTTTTCTTCAAAAAAACCGAAGCACGCCCCAAAATCACAACCGACTGTTTATCAACAATTTAAATCGTATTTATACGTATAAAAACGTTTACATACGCATATAAACGCAAGTATACGCATAAAAGACGACTACCGCTTCTGCCCCACCCCATCTTTGCATCGTCACCAAATGAAAGGGACGTCTTCACAGATGTGCTGCTCATGAACGTGGCGCTTCTCACCAACCGGGGCGCGTTTTCAACAACTATACCAACGCGGCTCACAAACGTTTTTTCTTATGCCTTCCATGCAAGTACGCAATTCCCTCACCCTCATTGGCAACCTCGGCTCCGCTCCTGAAGTACGGACAACCGAAGCGGGCCTCACCATCACCACCTTCTCTCTGGCGACCAACGAAACCTACCGCGATAAAAACGGCGACCGCCAAACCCGAACCGACTGGCACAAAGTTGTCTCCTTCGGTAAGCTCGCCGAGGTCTTCGGCAAATACCTCGACCAAGGCAGCCAGGTCTGCATCGCTGGTGCGCTCCGCTACAACAAATGGATCGATAAGCACGACCAGGTCCGCAATACCGCCGAAGTACATGCCCACAGCTTCACCTTCCTGAGTGGAGGCAAACAGAAAGATGCCGAGGCCGAGTTAGAAACCGAAGCCTTCACCAACGATAAGCCTGCGCCCAAGCGCAGCAAGAAGAAGGCCGTGGCCGTAGCGGGCTAACAGGACTAAAGATCAAGTATGGTTCAGTTTTTAAACACCGGAGACAAAACAAGCCTTCTTAACAGCAGATTTTTTTAGCGACAGGGTAATTAGGACTCTCAGCACTTAAGTGCTGTAAGGTCTTGATTGCCCTGTCTTCGTTTTGTTTCTCATCGCCCTACTTCTCCACTCCCTCCAAAAAAGGGACGAAACGGCAGCCGCCCAATTCTTCTTCCGTCCATTCTGTTTCGCTGGTGCGGCGAATTTTGAGCATGGTTTGCTCTCCGCCTTCTGGGCCGACAGGAATCACCATGATGCCGCCTACTTTCAGTTGTTCGCGTAGTTGCGGAGGTACGGCGGCAGCGCCGGCGGTGGCGAGGATACGGTCATAGGGTGCCATTTCGGGCAAGCCCTTAGAGCCATCGCGGAGGTAACAACGGATGCGGTCTAGGCGGAGTCTCTTGAGGGTGAGCTTTGCTTTCTGGTACAGCGGCTTGTGCCGCTCTACAGTAAAGACCCTCCCGCCCAACAAAGACAACACCGCAGCTTGGTAGCCCGAGCCTGTACCGATCTCCAATACATGTTGGCGGGGCAGCAGCTCAAGCTCCGTCGTTTGCCAAGCTACCGTACTTGGCTGGCTGATCGTCTGCTCGCAACCAATACGGAAGGCTTCGTCTTGGTAGGCAAAAGCATGAAAGGAGCTTTCAAGGAAAGCATGGCGCGGGATGTTGGCCATCACGTCCAACACCTTAGCGTCATACTTCCCTTCGGCCCGGAGCCGTTCGATCAGTTTTTTTCTTTGCCCACGATGTAGGTAGCTATCCATTGAGGCTTATCCTTAGCGAATGAGGTTGAACTGCCCCTCTTCGTTCACTTCTACTCCGTTGATCAGAAATTTCGTTACGTAGAGGTAGATGTCACTGTTCTGTGGCGTACCGTTTTTGGTTCCGTCCCATGCTTCATCGACGTTGGTAGAAGAGAAGATTTGCTGCCCCCAACGGTTGAAAACGATCATGGTGTAGTCGGTGATCTGCCCACCGTAGTAGACCTTGAAGACGTCATTGACGTTGTCTCCGTTCGGGGTGATCAGTTCAGGGATTTTGTATTCAGGGTTCCTAACTACAACCGAGGTACGAGCAATGAATTCACAGTCGCCATCATTTGTTGTGACGAAAACGCTGTAGTCAAGTGCATCAGGGTTGGTGCTTTCCGTTGGAGGAATAGTTACCATTAAAGAAGAGCCATTACCAGTTCCTGGCTCATAGTTTCCTTCCCATTCGTAGTTTACATTAAGCCCATCTGGTACGCCCGTGACGGTAAGCACTACATCAGTACCGTTATAGATGGTATCTACCACTGTGCCGTCTTCGCGGCTTACAACGATTTCGGGTATGAAGTTCTCGGTGATAAAGCTAACCGTAGTTTCCGCCGCAGCGACCGTACCGCAAACATCGCCCGTGAAGGTAACGGTGTAGTCGGTTGTCTGCTCAGGTGAAACTTCAATCTGTACACCTGTACCTATTTGCATTCCGCCAGAAGTCCAAACGAACGTTCCCGGAGAGTCATCGCTCAACTGCGCCGTGAGCGTTACGTTTTCATCACCGGGGCAGATGTTGCCAGGGCCGGAGGCCGTGAGCGTAAATTGTTCTCTGAAGCTGAAGGTCACCTGGTCGGTATAGGTTCCGCACTCGCCGGTTGTGGTTACGGTATAAGTCGTATTGTTAGCAGGAGGTGTTACCTCCACCTCAGGATCATTGGAATCAATGCCACCGCCAACGATGCGGTAAGTGTAAGAAGGGATGATCTGACCAACGATAACTCGACGCGAATCTCCCTCACACACAAGGGTTTCAGAGGTTAAGGTTGGCTGCTGGTCTACGATCACGTCAATGGCGTACATATATGGTTCGGTACAGTCGGAGCCTTCGGCGATCACTTCAACCGTGTAGCTGGTAGATTGGCCTACGGTCGCGATTGGGTCCAAGCAGTCATCACAACTGAGGGTACTGTTGGGGTCTTCCCACTCCAACTCTCCGTTCGGGCCCGAGGGGTCAAAGCTGACGTTGATCTGGAGCGGGTCCCCGGGGCATACGCGCGGGTCAGCGGGGTCGAAGATCGGGATGGGGGGCTCTATGACGTTTACCTGTATGCTGTCCGTTATACTACAAGCACCGTTTTCAGTAACTCGGGTAAACATTGCGGAGTCTTGCGCGAAGACAACGGCGTTGTAGAGTTCCTGCGGGCTAGCGATGCCGGGGGCAATCGTCCACTCATGCGTAATCAATGGGAAATCCCCAACGTCGTAAATGGGAGACCGAATGAAGAAGGTATCCCCTTGGCAGTAAGGATCTTTTTCTGGGTCCAGTGTGAGGCCCATATCTGTGGGGAGGGAATCCGTCCGGACAACGACCGAATCTATCTGGTAACAGCCGTTCACGACCGCTTCCACGTAATACTTCACCTCTGTTTGTGGGTCAACCCGGAGGGTAGACATATTGGTAGGTCCAATTACGCCAGTGCTGGGGAACCAGCGTACTTCTAGGTCCGCAAAAGGGTCTGCGCCAACTTCAATCACTGTTGCCTCATCTCCAACACAACGGAAAATGGTATCTCCTCCAAAGATGTCCAAACTACTACGGATAAGCTCAATTCGAACAGACTGCGTATCCGAACAAGCACCGTTCTCTACGGTAGAGACCAAGGTGAAAGTTGTATCCCGGAACACATTAGGATCATAGACGGCGTTGGCGTCCGTAGAGTCTGCAAGGAAGTCTCCGGGGCTAAAGTCATACAATGTATTTCCCACAACGGATAGGCTGTCCTGCGCCAGCATAATCGGGTAACCCTGGCAAAGCATAGTATCCCCGATCAGTTCAGGAACAATAAAGACGTCCACATCAATATAGATCGAATCGCGCGCGCTACAGCCGCCCTCAGGACCTACCTCAACGGTGTAGAAGCGAGAAAATGGAGGGATTACTCTTGGGTTTGGCGTGTCAGCCTCGTCGAGTAAGCCGCCGGTAGTAAGCCAACGTACATCTTGGTTCTGAACGTTGTTGGTTTGCATCAGTTGCACCGTATCTCCTCGGCAAATGTTGAGGGTGTCTGGGTTCGTGATCTCTACTTCGGTCTGAACGGAGATCAAGTCGAAAATCAGGGTATCCGTACAGCTACCAACCGTACCAACTAGGGTAACCTGCCCATCACCATCTGGAGTAACCGAAGTAACATTTCCGGTAGCTATAATGAAGCCCGTATTGGTTGACCAAGTGTAGGAGGTTGCGCCTGTTGCGGATAGGTCAAAAGTAGAACCCGGACAGAAATAGATTGGGCCAGCATCGTTTTCAGCCACCAAATCTACCTGAATATTGTCTCGTAATGGAATGCTGACCGCACTGATGTCTACGTTGACATCACAGCCGAAGTCTGCAATAAATGTGAAGGTAATTTCTTCTTCTCCCTCTTCAACACCATCAGCAATGATAACGATTGGGAAGGTAAAAACGCTCTGCCCGGGAGGGAAGACAATACTAGTTGGCAAGCCAGGAAGAATATAATCCTCGTTCCTCACCGCAGAACCGCCCGTTTGGAGTTCATAGACCTGAGCGATGTCTTTAACGTTGTTGAAACTGATCTGGATAGAGTCTTCTACCGTGAGGCAGTCTTCGACAAGGTAGTCGATGCCTGCCGTCATCGTGATGTCTACATTAGGCAACCCACCACAGAGGCCCGCAATGAATACCCCAGAGTCATAGAGTCGGTCTCCACGGTCTGCAATTGCGAGTTTGAGGTGGTAACTCTCACAGGCGATCACATCCGCACGAGCGCGCAGTGTTTTTGGGTTTCCTCTGAATCCGCTGGTCAGGCCGTCGTACTCTACGCTTTGGCCAAGGCTGTTGTTGCGGTAGTATTGGTTGTTGAAGTTGTCGTTGATGCTGTCAATCTGAACCGTCGTGTTCTGATCGTTATCAAGTACGGCGATATTTTCTTGGCCGCCCAGTTCCATTGGCCCGTCGATGCCGGGCCCACTGATGAAGAAAGCGAAGATGTCGTTCACTTGGTTGTCTACAAATTCAGGGTATTCATCCGATCCGAAGGTATAGTCAAAGACGAGTTCGTCGGTATCTACAACTACGTCGAGTTCAAGTACGCAGGCATCGAATGATTCGGTATTGTCTCCAAGTAGCGCGCCGAGGGCTTCCAGGTCGAGGTCGCCAGGTCCTTGTTGTACAAGTTGCGTTCTGCCCAGATCTGTTGAGCTGTTGGGGCCGATGGCCCCTTTTGCAGAGCCCGTAGTAAGCAATACCCCAGAAGGTAAGCCGAGATCAGAGTCATCTCCTAAGAAAACGCCATACTGGCCTTCGGGGCAGGTAAGGGTTACGTTAGAGATCACGGTACCCGGCCCACGGATGGCCTCGCCGAGTTGGGCTGCGGTTACCGCAGTATCTACCTGAATAGGCTGAGCCATATCACAATCAGCGGGCGCACAGTTCCAGCGCGCCAAGAAGCCTTCCCGCTCTCCCACGTCATCAGACTGGAACAAAACAGATAGGCATCCGCTGGTAGCGAAGGTTCGGAAACAAACACCGCCTTCGTCGTCTCCAGCCCCTCCGGCCTCGCCGCCAAGGGTGGTGATTTCACGAGCGATTTCGTTGTTGAAATCACCGTCAAAGATCACCAAGCCGTCGCCGCCTGAGGTGTTATCGAAGTTGTAATACTCTAGGGTGAATTCAATACAATCACTACCGCCAGCAGGGCAGATAACAAAAGCACTATTTTCGTTCGTTCCGTAAGCACCGTCTGGCCCTCCAGTATCATATAATATGCCAGTACAGTCGGTGGATCCGCCTTCATTGATTAAGAAGGTAGATTGAGCAAATAAGTTTGCTAGGCCGGTAAGGGCACAGATCAGGAGTAGAAGTAAACGGTTCTTCATAGGTAAGCAGCCGCTGGTTTTAAGTTGTGGCACGGGGTTAGCCCGGCCTTAATGAGGGCCAAAGTACGAATTTTACCCGCTACCCCTGCTATTAGCAGCTACGTAATGCACACAAGTCGTTCAGCCGCTATTCTTCTAGCCATTTCCGAGAATCTCCGACGGTAATCGTGCCATAATCGTTGCCCCAAGCCTGGTTGATGTAATTAACGATGTTAACGATCTGGAAATCAGACAACTCTTTGTTCTCCGGCATTTCGTGGTTGTACACCTTCCCGTTCACGGTCATTTCGCCAGACATCCCCCTGCGGATACCCCGAACAACCTGATCCGGGTAGTTTTCCAAGTAATCTGATCCCGCTAGGGGCGGCATCAATTGCCGCAAGCCTTCCCCCGTCTCGAAGTGGCAACTCGAACAGTGTTGGAGATAGAGGTTTTGGCCTTGTAAATGCTCCGTCTGCCCGCAAGCCTGCGGCAGAGCAATCAAGGAACAAAAAAGAACAACGGAGATCAGGATGCGCATCGGTAGAAAGGGCTTTGAACTACCTAACGAACGGTAGGGGGTTGGGTTCAAGCGCAACCCGCCCAGTATTACCTAACAGCCGCAGGCACCCTTAATCGGCCGCGTATGGGCAGAAGTATTGCTTAGCGTCTTGGACGCTAAGCGTTTCGAGGTCTTCCAAGATGTCTGAAAGGAATTCCGGCGTACAGTCTACTTCTTTATTCACCGCTTTCTTCAGCAATTCCTCCATCGGTGGTTCGCCCATAGCGTTTTGAGCTGTTTTTTCCAGACAGCGAATGACCCGGCCGTTTTTCAAATAAGTACGCCGCTCTTCAACAATGTTGCTTACGCCCGGAGAAATATCCGACTTGCTAAAGATGAAGATCAATTCCTCGTCCCAGTAATAGTGTTCTTTGGTATAACAACCATGCTCTCCGCAAGTGACGTATAGAAGGTAACTGAGCTTTCCTTTTTCGTTATACTTCCGATCAAATTTAAAGGATGTGCGCTCGTCGCACATGGTTTCAAAAGGGACCTCTTTGTAGTTGGTCGCATTGCTGATGATGGCGAACTTGTCTCGGATAAACTGGATGTCTGACTCAAGATCAGTGCCTTCAACAACATCCGCTACCGCAGCTTCAACATCTTCAACGGGTGCAGGAGCTGTTGGGGCTGTTGGGGGAACCATCGTAGTGGTGTCGTTCGTTTCTGGTGCGTTACCGTCTGTAATAGTTGCCGAAGTATCTGCCTGCGGGGGTTGGCTTTCGCAAGCTGTCATTAGGCAAAGGGCCGGAAAAACAATTAAGTAAAGGATGCGCTTCATGGTAGATTGGTTTTCATAATTTAGTGTTTCAAGGAACCTAATACCCTACTATCTATACGGCGCGGCCGCAGGTGCAGGGAAAGGTTTTAAAGACCCCTTGCCCTTCAACCTCTCCTTGCACCTGCGGCCGCGCCGTCAAAAAAATTAGAACCTACCGCTGGATCATCACCCGGCTAACGCCGCGCCCCTCAACGGTCTGCCAGTCCATCACAAACATGCCGGTAGGCAAGCCTTCAGTACTAAGCTCAATGGCGCCATCAAAAGCAGGTAAGCGTAGGTTTTTGACCAAGCGCCCGTTCATGTCAATAAACCGGAGGGTGCTCTCTCTGTTGGTCGTTCCATCGAGGTAAAGCACGTCTTGAGCTGGGTTCGGGAATACGTCCATACTTATCGTGGAGAGTGCGTTGTCGCGCACGGCGGTTGGGTTGCCGTCCCCGACACCGTTCCAGACCACAAACTGGCCCATCATGCCGTTGTCTTCGTGCGGTAGGATGTGGCAGTGGTACATGTAGGAGCTATCAGGAGCCACCTCCGTGCCGTAGTCCGCGAAGGTAGCGATGTAGCTAAGTTTCCAGCCCGGCCGCACAAGGACGTTGTCTTTTGGCCCATCAAACAATTCAACGTATTCCGCAGGATCAAGGGCGACGTTGAAAGAGTCAAGGATTTCCGTTACCCAGAAGTGGGTGTCGTGGATATGGAAAGGATGCGCACGGTTGGTCTGGTTGTCGATGGTCCAAAGTTCCGTACTGTCCATTTTCACTACGTCGTTCACGACCATCATGTCCATCAACGTACTATCGATGTTGTAAAGCGGAGTAGTGCTCACGTCAAAACGATCACGGCGGAAGACCTTGGTCCGTTCTCTAGTTACCGCACTGAGCGGAGGCTGCTCCGAAGGAAAAAGCGAAAGGGGAAAGGAGATGATTGGGCTAGACGGCCCGGCAGGTGGCCCCACGACAATTCTGAGCAGGTCACGGTCTGTAGCATAGCCACCGGTAGTCATAGCATCGCCAATAATATCGCCCGGTGATCCGGGCATGCCAGATACGTTGTTGCGGATGTAGAATGTATCTCCTTCCAAGCCGCGTAGGTCCAGTAGCCACTCCGTTCGTTCTCCTGGAGACATGAGAATGTTGCTCAACATGTGCGTAAGCGTCGTGTAACCAGCGTCGGTCGCGATCATTTGAGCAGGAAAATCCGCTCCTTCTGCATCTTTAAACTCAAAGTTGAAAGCGAACTTACCATCGCCGTTGAGCAACCGAAGACGAACCATACTGGAGGGAACATTAAGCACCGGATCAACAATGCCATTTACCATATAGTAATAATCGTCTTTGAATCCTTCTTCCGTCTGGATCGCAATCTCACCTGCATCATTGCGTTCAAATTTTTTGGTCTGGAAAATCAAGGGAAAATCGTTCACACCATACTCATTAGGAAAGATTCTGTGTAAAAAATTTAGCGTCGGATCGTCCATTCCGTCTTCGGGATCTTCAACAATGATCATGCCCGAGAGGCCCATCTGCACGTGGCGGTAGGTAAGGCCCATTGCGTGGGGGTGGTACCACATGGTGGCGGATTTGTCGAGTACCTTAAAGAAAGGCTCCCAAGTGTCTCCGGCCATGATGCGTTGGTGGGGGCCGCCGTCGGCAAACTGCGGTACGTGCGCGCCGTGCCAGTGGCAGGTGGTTACTTCGGTGAGGTTGTTCGTGACCGTCGGCGTTAGGTCGTGCAGGTAGCTCCACGTCAGGGTTGGGCCGAGGATGGTGGTGGTACCGGGGTTGTTCGCGTCCTCAAAAGCGAAAGTTTTCACCATCGTGTTCAGAGTGTCCGAGCCGTTGGGGTTGAAGTTGTGCTGGGTCTCTATTACGTTCAGGTGGTAGTCATCGCTATTGATGAGCGGCGGGATGATGATGTCGTTTACAAATTCTTGCGCGCCAAGGCTAGCGGAACAAAAAACAACGAACAATAGTGTTTTGTGGATGAGCTTCATGAATACGGGTTGATATGGGGCCTACTCTGTTCAGGATTTTCGGCATTCTCCTAATACAAAGAGACGTCGCTTCAATAAGTGCCCTAGCTTCGCTTCACCACGAGGTAATCGCGTAATGAACCAGGGCACTTATTTAAATCGACGTTTCTAAAAGCAAACTTAGGTATAGGGATTGTTTAGACTTATTTCTGGACCGCGTATGTTCCGAACAACAAGGTTTTTGTTCTGAACGCACACTTAAAGTTAAACAAAGCAGGTACTTCGATTACTACCTAGTAGCAAAAGCACGTAGTTTTACCTACATCAACAAGGGTTTTTACGCATCCAAGAAATTCGTCTAAGAAAAAAGCTATACTTGATTGAGCGAAATCAAGACCGCGCGGCCAACTCCAACACAAGCGCGCAATGGTCGGAATGTACATCATCTTTGAGGTGTTCCATAGAGACCACTTGGTCCATCATTTCCTTGCTTAGGCTTTGGTAATCGATCCGCCAGCCTTTATTGTTGTTGCGGGCGTTGGCGCGGTAGCTCCACCAGCTGTAAGCTACTGTTTCGGGGTGCAGGGCGCGGAAGGTATCTACTAAGCCGGTTTCGGCAAACCACTTCGTCATCCAGTCGCGCTCGGGGCGGAGGAAGCCACTGTTGTTCTCGTTCCGTTTCGGGGCGTGGATGTCGATCTCTTCGTGGGCGATGTTGTAGTCTCCGACGACCAAAATATTGGGGCGGGTTTTCTTCAACGCAACGATGTGGGCTAGGAAATCATCCAGAAAGCGGTATTTGTAGGCTTGCCGTTCTTCGCCCTGCCCGCCGTTGGGGAAGTAGCAGTTGAAGATCGTTAGGTCTCCAAAATCAGTACGCACTACCCTGCCCTCGCGGTCGTAGGTTTCCATACCGAAGCCATGCTGCACGAGGTCTGGCGCAACTTTGCTCAGCGTCAGTACGCCGCTGTAACCTTTTTTGCTGGTGGCGCTGTGCCATTGGGCATGGGTGTACCCCGCAGCTTCCAGTTCAGACATGTCTACCTGATCGCTAGTGGCTTTGGTTTCTTGGATGCAGATCACGTCTAAGTTGGTCGCTTTAGCCCAGCCAGCGAAGTCTTTTTTCAGGGCGGCACGGATGCCGTTTACGTTGTAGGAAGCTATTCTCATTGGTAAGGGAGTAAG